>CAVCPR010000021.1:0-30482 GCA_963604235.1 Anaerovoracaceae bacterium
CGTCCGATTGCAAAAGGGCGGCTCGCAGAGCCTCGACGGCGTGCTGCGCGCCGGCGAGGCGGGCGTCTGCGAGATTCCTGTACACCGAGGACGCCTCGATCAAAAAGCAGGCGTCGACGAGCGCATCCGCATGCCAATCAAGCCAGATGGCGCGACGCGGACGACTCGCCAGCTCGCACATCAGCTCGCATGCCCGGGCACACGCGCCACGGCCCATCAAATCGTCGGCAAGCGCACACACCAGCGCATCGGCACCATCTGCCGGCGAGCGCTCCGCAAGCACCGGCAGGCGCTCGAGGAAGGCCCCGGCAATCGCCTCCACGCCAAAGGACGCCGTGCGAAACGTCCCTTCCAGCATGTCGATGCCCAGGTGCGGGTAGGAACGGTCCAGCAGGCCCAACAGCTCGGAATCGATCGCGGCATACCGCGCCGCATCGTCGATGCTGCCGGACGAGAGGGCCAGAAGCACGAACATGGAAAGCACCATGTCGCTCGGCAGCTCCTCGTCGACCGCCGCGCGCAAAAACCTCGCCTGCGCGCCTTCCCCGCCCCACACCAGGGCGGCGACGCGGTCTTGGCGCGCGAAGGAGCCACTCGTCTGGGCCACGGAAGCGGACGTGCATCCCGCCTCGGCCAGCTCCTCGTCGCGCACGAGCAGGTCGCGCGCGGTGAGCAAAACACGATCGGTCATCTGGGAAAACGCATCGTAGGTTGGCTCGCACGTGACAACGACCTCGTTGCCCGCCGCGAGCAGCTCGTCGATCTGCTCGGCAAGCTTCTCGGCGCGGGCGGCGTCTAGGAGCGGCACATCCTCGAACACGACCAGAAACGCCTCCCTATCCAGGCGCGAAAGCTCGCCGAACAAAAGCCCCCTGTCCAGGTCGCGGATGAAGCACGGGCTTTTGCCGCTGAGCCAGAACACATGATGGAAGCCGAACACCGTTTCGGCGTACTCGAGCGCCACCGACGTCTTCCCATAACCGGCGGGCGCAATGATGAAGCGGGCGACGTCGCGCTCTGCCATGAGCTTCGTCACGAGCGTGGTGCGCGGATAATTGCGCAACGTGGAGAGATGGCTCGGACGTTTGCCGTTGCATGCGGCGTTCGCGAAATACGTGAGCATACGGAATAACCCCTATCTCGAGGGGAGTATGCGTGGCCTGTGCGCGGAACCTTACGCCTGCCCGCACCGCCGGCGCAAGCGTACGCCTGTTCGCGCCATGGCGAATGCCGACCCGATCCTTCCCGAACTTTCGCCGGATACGCCCACATATGGTGGCGCGGACGCTAGCGCCCCACCACCCCCGGCATGCACAAAAATACCCCCGCAACCGTAAAAAAGTTGCGGGGGCCTTGCGAAAAAACGCCGTTTGCCGGCGATTCGCTACGCTTCGCGCCCGACGAGCTTGGCGATGCGCTCGGAGTAGACGAGATCGGTCAAGCCCGCCTCCTGCTCCAAGTCCACCAGCGGCGCGTCGTTCCACAGCGACTCGAGACGATAGTACTCGCGCGTCTCGGGCTGGAAGACATGCACGATGAAGCTGCCGTAGTCCAGAAGCGACCAGGTGCCGTCCGACGTGCCCTCCATATGCAGCGGCTTCGCGCCGCCGCGCAGACGGCACTGCTCCTCGATCTCGTCGACGACGGCCTCGACCTGACGATTATTCGAGGCGGTCGCGATGACGAAATACTCGGTCAGGCCGATGAGCTCGCCGACCTCCTGCACCATGATGTCGGTGGCTTTCTTCGAATCGGCGGCCTGCGCGGCGATGATGGCGCAGGCGCGCGGCCCGAGCAGCTTCGGCTTCGGGCGGCCGTACATGTCGACGCCCTGGTCGATTGCCTCTTCGTTATCGATATGCTCGCTCACTTGTTACCTTTCTCCTTCTCGGCCGCCGCGCGCTTGCGCGAGCGGTCCGCATAATGATTCCAAACCTTGACGGTGTCGGGATGGATGCGCTTGCGCCGCGACACCAGGTTATCCAGCACATGCTGGAACGTCGCCAAGAACAGCTCCTCGATATCCGCGACCCCCACCATCGCGCGCAGTTCGTCCACGCCCGAATAGTCGCGGGCGGGCTCGATGGCATCGGCAACGTAGATTATCATGTCCAGGCAGGTCATGCCCACGTCGCCGGTCGTATGCAGACGAATGGCACGCAAAAGCTCCTCGGGCAGGCCAGGGAACGCGCGCGCGAGCGCCACCGACGCCGTCGGGCCGTGCAGCAGATGCGGCATGTCCAGGTAGCTCGCGTATTCCTCCGCAAGCCCCAGCTCACAGGCGCGCGCGACGATGCCCGCATCGTCATAGCCTTTATCCCAGTCATGCAGAAGCCCCGCGAGGCGCGCAAGGCGCTCATCGCAGCCGTAGGCGGCGGCCATACGCCCCGCCGTGTCGGACACCCCGAGCGAGTGTTTGAAGCGCTTCGGCTTGACGCGCCCGGAAAGCTCGTCCTTGCGCGCTTCGAAGAAGGCCTCGGAAAGCACGTCCTCGTTTACTGCCGGCCTTGACGCACTGCTCACGCCCACATCATCCCCGCTCTTCGCCTCCATTCGGTACAACCCGTGCTCGGAAATATAATCGAGCACCCGCTGCATCGTCAAATACCGTATGGAGCGCCCCTGCGAAACCCGCTGCCGCAGGTCGGTCGAAGACACCGCAAGCCCGGTCGCCTGCAGCATATGGACGCGAAACGCCCCGCGCTCCTCGATTACGCAGCGCTTCTCGTCATCAAGCTCCCAACCCGGACGCGTGAGGGCGACGATATGCGCCAAGCGCGCGACGACCTCGCTTTCGCGCCATTTCAGGATGCTGCACACCGCGTCGGCGCCGGTGATGAACCACAGCTCGACGTTGTCCGGGTAATGCGCGCGCAGCTCGCGAAGCGTGTCGGCGGTGTAGGTGACCCCCGGCCGGTCCACCTCGATGCTGCTCACGTCGAAATGCGGGTTCGACGCGACGGCGGCGGCACACATGGCGAGACGCTCGGCGGCCGGCGTGACGCGCTTGTCGCGTTTGAACGCGGGGGTGCCCGCCACGACGAACACCACGGCATCGAGGCCGAACGCCTCGCGCGCCTGCTCGGCGCACGCGAGATGCCCGATATGGATGGGGTCGAACGTGCCGCCCATGATCCCGAGGCGCCTCGGCGCCCCGTCGGCACCGAGGTCGTCGAAGCGCCGGCTCACCACAGGGCGTGCCCCGCCTGCTTCCTGCTTGTAGGCGCCCACGGAGATCAGCGCACCTGCCCCGTGCCGCGCAGCACGTACTTGTAGCTGGTGAGGCCTTCCAAGGCGAACGGCCCGCGCACGTGCAGCTTCTGCGTCGAGATGCCGATTTCGGCGCCGAGCCCGAACATGCCGCCGTCGGTGAAGGCGGTCGAGGCGTTCACGTAAACCGCCGCCGCGTCGACTTCGGAAGTGAAGCGCTCGGCCGCAGCCGCGCCCGCCGGGTCGGAAAGGCCGGCGACGATGGCCTCGGAATGGCGCGTGCCGTAGCGGTTAATGTGCGCCACGGCCTCCTCCACCCCGGAAACGCAGCGGATTGCCAGGTCGGGGGCGAGATACTCCGTTTCCCAATCCGACTCGTCCGCGCGACTGACCTCTAGGGCGGCGTCGAGCGGGGAGCGCTTCGCGCCCGCGGCGAGCGCCAGCTTGCAGGCGAGCTCGTCGCAATGCAGGCGCACGCCCGCGTCAGCGAGCGCGCCGGCGACCTCGGGCAGAAACTTCTCGGCAATAGAAGCGTCGACCAACAGCGTCTCGGCGGCGTTGCATACCCCGAAACGGCGGGTCTTGGCGTTCACGACAATGTCGCGCGCCATGCCCAAATCGGCCGTTGCGTGCACGTACACGTGGCAGTTGCCGGTCCCGGTCTCGATGACCGGCACCTTCGCGCACTCGACGCAATGGCGGATAAGGCCGGCCCCGCCCCGCGGCACGAGCACGTCCACAATGCCATGCAGGCCCATCAGCACGTCGGCCGCCGCGTGGTCGGTGGAGGCGACGGCGCCGATGCAGCCGGCCGGCATGCCGGCGGCCACGGCGGCGGCGTGAAGCACCTCGGCGATGGCGCTACAGGAGCGCTGCGCAAGCGATCCTCCGCGCAACACGACGGCGTTGCCCGCCTTCAGGCAGATGCCCGCGGCGTCGGCGGTGACGTTCGGGCGCGCCTCGTAGACGACGGCGACGACGCCGAGGGGGACGCCGATGCGCTCAAGCTCGATGCCCGATTCGAGCGCGCGGCGCTCCTGCACGACATTGATCGGGTCGGGCAACGCCACCAAATCCTCGAGCGCCGCAGCCATCGCCTCGACGCGATCGGCATCGAGCATCAGCCGATCGAGCAGGCTTTCCTTCACCTGCGCGGCACGCGCCGCTTTCATGTCCTCATCGTTTGCGGAAAGGATTTCCGCCGCGTTTGCACGCAGGGCGGCCGCCATCGCGCGCAGGGCGTCGTTGCGCTGTTGCGTCGTCGTCTGGGCAAGCGCACCGCTCGCCACCTTCGCGGCTTGAGCGACGCCGCGCACCTCATCTTCAAGCTTCATGTTCCCCCGTTCATCGAAACGAACTGACCGTCAACGGCGGCGGGCACACGACGGCGCCGCGCCGCTTGGGCAAGCTATTCGAACACCACGAGATCGTCGCGATGCACGATCGGCTTTTCGGAAAGCTCCTCCAAAAGCCGGTTCGCCTCAATCTGCTCGCGCGTCTTGCCGCACGCAAGCTCGATCTCGTCGGCGGAAAACGCCGTGCGCCCGCGCGCGAACAGATGCCCCGCCGCATCTTCGATATCGACGATGTCGCCCGGCTCGAAGCGCCCGCGAACCTCCTTCACGCCGACCACGAGCAGCGAGCTGCCGCGGCCCGTGAGCGCCGCCTTCGCGCCGTCGTCGACCACAAGCGATCCGCGCGCCGAATCGCCCAGGGCGATCCAGAGCTTGCGCGCCGTTATCTCGTGGATGGCGCCGGATGCGGAAAACAGCGTGCCGACCGACTTCCCCGCTGCCGCGTCAACCACCGCGGCCGGTCTGCGCCCGGCGCAGATCACCATCGGGATGCCAGCGACCGCGAGCACGCGCGCGGCCTTGAGCTTCGTGATCATGCCGCCCGAGCCGACGGCGGAACCCGAGCCTCCCGCCGCAGCGAGCACCTCGGGCGTGATGCGCTCGACGTGCTCGATGAGGCGCGCGGAGGGATTGTCGTTGGGGTTGGCGTCGTAGAGTCCGTCGATATCGGAAAGGATGACCACCAAGTCGGCCTCGACCAGACATGCCGCGAGCGCCGCGAGCGTGTCGTTGTCGCCGAAACGGATCTGCTCGACGGTGACGGTGTCGTTCTCGTTGATGATGGGCACGACGCCGAGCTCGAGCAGGCGCCCGAGCGTGTTGCGCGCATGCAGGTACGCCGAGCGGTCGGCGGTATCGCGCCTGGTCAGAAGCACCGTCGAGGTAACGATGCCATGGCGCGCGAACGTTTCGGCATACGCCGTCGAAAGCGCGCTCTGCCCCACCGACGCGGCGGCCTGCAAACTTGGCATGTCGCTTGGGCGCTTGCGGATCCCGAGCGCCTCAAGGCCGCAGGCGATGGCCGCCGATGTGACGATGACGGGCTGCCAGCCGGCCGCGCGCACCTGCGCCACCTGATCGGCGAGCGCCGCCAAGTACTCGTAGTCGATGGACGACTCGGACGTGGTGAGCGTCGACGAGCCGATCTTGATGACGATGCGCTTGTGCGCATGCGCGCTGCCAGCCCGCTGCCCCATTAGATATCCAGCTCCTCGAAGACGTCCTCGGACGTTTTAGCGGACTCGAAGGCGAAGGCGCGCCCGACGATGCGGATCTCGTCGCCGTCGACGGCGCCGGCGCGCTCGAGCGCGTCCTCGACGCCAATGCGCTTGAGCCGGTGCTGCAGAAACACCACGGCCTCCTCGTTCTCCCAGTCGCACTGCACGATCATGCGCTCAACCTGCTGACCCGACACGCGGAACACGCCGTCGGAGAGCTTGCGCACCTCGAAGCGCTTGTCGCGCTCTTCGCGGCGAAGCTCCCACACGTGCTCGTACTGCACGTTGGCGTCCTGCTCCTCGCGTGCGGCCTCGCGCAGCTCGTGCACCTTGTGGGCGATGGCGGCCTTCAGGCCCTCCACCCCCTCGCCGGTAAGCGCGCTGATGCGGTAGAGCTTCGGGTCGATGGGGCTCGGCGCGAACTCGTTGCCCCCGGCCGCGGCGATGGAATCCGCGCGCACCAGCTCGGCCAAGCGCTCGCACACCTCTTCGGTGCCGGCGACGTCGGTTTTGTTGGCAACCACGATGCGCGGGCGCACCGCGAGCTCGTCGGCATACAGGGCAAGCTCCTCGTTGATGACGCGATAGTCCTCAAGCGGATCGCGCCCTTCCCAGTCGCCCGTCAGGTCGACCACGTGCACGATGAGCGCCGTGCGCTCGATATGACGCAGAAATTCATGGCCGAGCCCACGACCCTCATGCGCGCCGGCGATAAGGCCCGGGACGTCGGCGACGACGAAGCTCAGGTCTCCGGAGCGCGCCACGCCCAGGTTCGGCACGAGCGTGGTGAACGGATAGTCGCCGATCTTCGGACGCGCGGCGGAAAGCTTCGAGATAAGCGAGGACTTGCCGGCAGAAGGCATGCCCACCAGCGCGGCATCGGCCATCAGCTTCATCTCGAGCTCGATCCACCTCTCCTGCGCGGGCTCGCCGAGCTCGGCGAACGCCGGGGCGCGACGCGTGGAGGTGACGAAGTGGATGTTGCCGCGACCACCCATGCCGCCGTCGGCCACGGTGATGCGCTCGCCATCGTGCGTCAAGTCGGCCATGAGCTCGCCGACCTGCTTCTCTTCCTCGAAGTATTCGTGCACGACCGTGCCGACGGGGACCTTGAGCACCAAGTCCTCGCCCGTCGCGCCGTGCATGCGGCTGCCTCGGCCGTGCGTGCCGCGCTCGGCCTTGAAGTGGTGCTTGAAGCGGTAATCGATCAGGGACGATACGCTTGCGTCGGCCTCGAGCACGACGTTGCCGCCATGGCCGCCGTCGCCGCCATCGGGCCCTCCCTTGGGCACATGGGCCTCACGACGGAACGACATGCAGCCCGCGCCGCCGTCGCCGCCTTTCACATGAATGCGAACTTTATCGATGAACACGATGCCAACCCTTCGTCGACCCTTTACGCAGTTTCGTGCTGCGATTGTATAAGAAAAAAGCCCCCTGACGTGCAGGGGGCTTCGGATAAGCATAGATGCTGCGCACGCAGCCTTGCTTTATGCCTGCGGGCGGACGTGCACCTTGCGCTTCACGCCGCGCGTGAACTCCAGCGTGCCGTCGCACAGGGCGAACAGCGTGTCGTCCTTGCCGCGACCGACGTTGTCGCCGGGATGGAAGTGCGTGCCGCGCTGACGGACGATGATGTTGCCCGTCTTCACCTGCTGGCCTGCGAACATCTTGACGCCCAGACGCTGAGCGCGGGAATCGCGGCCGTTACGGGTAGAACCGAGACCTTTCTTATGAGCCATGGTATTCCCTCCTAAAGACTAAGCGATGGACTTGATCTCAACACGCGTGAGCTGCTGACGGTGGCCGCGCAGACGCTTGTAGTTCTTGCGCTTCTTGAACTTGAAGACCAGCTGCTTGGGGCCCTTGAACTGCTCGACGACCTCGGCAGTGACCTTCTTGGCGGCAGCCTTGGCCGGATCGGCCTCGACCGTCGCGCCGTCGACGAAGCAGATGACCGGCAGTTCGACGGTGGCGCCGACCTCGGCATCGAGCTTCTCGATGTTCAGCTTGTCCCCGACGGCAACCTTGTACTGCTTGCCGCCCGTTTTCACGATTGCGTACATGTTTTCTCCTATACTGAAATAAACGCAAGGCGATAGCTTAGCAGCGTGACCGTAGCAAGTCAATGAAGCCCGTATGCACAGTCTCCGCGTATCATCGCACTTATTTCCATTGCACCCGTTTTAGGCACAACAGGCGGTAGTGTACCAGAACACGCGCCCGCGCGTATCGAAGCGCCGCGATTCGCCGCATCCTTCACCATTGCTCCACGAAGCGTGACGCGACGGCAACCCCACCGACCGGTGAAGCGGGAAGCCGCGCCCGCACGCACGCGCAAGCGATCGGGCGAGGGCCGGCCGCCTAATGCGCCTGCGCCCAGGTATCGGCCGCGGCCACGTCCACCAAAAGCGGCACCTTCAGCTCAACCACGTTCTCCATCACGTCGCGAACCATGGCGCTGAGCGCCTCCACCTCGTCTTCGGGCACGCTGAAGTCCAGTTCGTCGTGGACCTGCAGCATCAGGCGCGCGGAGAAGCCCTCGTCGGAAAGGCGCTGCTGCACCTGACGCATCGCGAGCTTGATGATGTCGGCGGCCGAGCCCTGCATCGGGTGGTTCATCGCCGTGCGCTCGCCGAAGGAGCGCGTGTTGCCGTTGGCCGAGGCAAGCTCGGGAATATGGCGCTTGCGGCCGAACATCGTCTCGGCCCAGCCGCGCCCCCGCGCCTCGGCCACCGTCTCGTCCAGGTAGGCGCGCACGCCGGGATGCACCTCGAAGTAGCGATCGATCATCTCCTTCGCCTCCCCGAACGGGATGTCGAGGCTCTGCGCCAAGCCGAAGGCCTGCTGCCCGTAGACGATGCCGAAGTTCACGGCCTTCGCGCGGCTGCGCAGCTGCGGGGTCACTTCCTCGACCGGCACGCCGAACACGCGGCTCGCGGTCGCGGCGTGGAAGTCGGCGCCGCACGAGAACGACTCGATCAGGCTCGCGTCGCCCGAAAGGTGCGCAAGCAGGCGCAGCTCGATCTGCGAATAGTCGGCGGAAAGGAACTTGCAGCCCGGCTCGAGCGCCACGAAACATTCCCTGATATGCCTGCCGAAGTCCGTGCGCACGGGGATGTTCTGCAGGTTGGGGTCCGACGATGACAGGCGCCCGGTGGCCGTGACGGTCTCGTTGAACGTGGTGTGCACGCGCCCGTCGGCGGCGCGCAGGCGCGGCAGGGCGTCGATGTAGGTCGACTTGATCTTCGCCAGCTCGCGGTAGCGCAGCACCAGCGCCGGCAGCTCGTGGACTTTCGCCAGCTCCTTGAGCACCTTCGCGTCGGTGGAATAACCGCGCTGGGTCTTCTTGCGCGCGGGCAGGCCGAGCACCTCGAACAGGATATGCCCGAGCTGCTTGGGGCTGTCGACGTTGAACTCCTCCCCTGCAAGCTCGATGATGCTTCCGCGCAGCTCGGAAAGCTCGCCGGCGACCGAGGCCCCCAGGCCGCCGAGGCGCTCGGCGTCGAGCGCCGCTCCCGTTCGCTCCATGATGGCGAGCACCGCTACAAGCGGCAGGTCGATGTCGAAGTAGGCGCGCGACGAGCCCTCCCTCTCAAGCGCGTCGGAGAGCAGCCCCGCCAAAAGCCGGGCGGCGCAAGCCTGCGCGCAAGCGGCCTCGGCGTCGCTCTTCGTCTCGGGCATGGACTTGCCCGCATAGGCTTCAAGCAAGGCGCCGTAGGTGTAGTCCGTCACCGAGGAGTTGAGCACGTAGCCGGCAAGGCCCACGTCGAAGGCGCGCATGCCCATGAGGTCGGCGTCCGAGACGAGCGCGGGGACCGAAGTGTCGGCCGGGTAGATGCGATGCAGCGCCTCCTTCACGTCGAGCGCGGCGAAGCTCCCTTCGCGCACCAAGCGCGCGAAGGCGGCGTCGGCCTCATCGCCCTCGAAGGTGGCACATCCCGCCTGTGCCGCGATCGCGAGCACGCTGCCCCCGCCGAACAGCGAGGCCTGCTGCGCGTCGACGATGGCCACGCCGACGCGCTCGCCCGAGGCAATCGCCGCGTCCAGGAGCGCGGCGGCGTCGCCGGCGGCGGCAAGCGGGGCGACCTCGATGGGCTCGAACGCGGCCGAGGCGGGCTCGTCTACCAGGGACAGCACGCGCTTGAGGTGCGCGTTGAAGCGGTACTTCGAGAACGCCTCGGTGACCGCCTGCGCGGAAAACGAGGGGAAGGACGCGCCCTCCAAATCAAGCTCGAAGTCCACGTCGCGCACGATGGTCGCGACCTTGCGGCTCACGAACGCCGCATCGCGGTTCTCCACCAGGCGTTCCTTCTGCTTGCCCTTCAGCTCGTCGATGTGCTCGTAGATGCCCTCGAGGCTGCCGTAGGTCGACAGGAGCTTCGCCGCCGTCTTGTCGCCGACGCCGGGCACGCCCGGGATGTTGTCCGAGCTGTCGCCCTTAAGCCCCAAAAAGTCGGGGAACTGCTCGGGGCCGACGCCGTAGCGCTCGCGCACCTCGTCAGGCCCGTAGATGACGACGTCGGTCATGCCCTTGCGCGTGGTCATCACGTGCGTCATCTCGCTGCACAGCTGGTAGACGTCCTTGTCCCCCGACACCAAAAGCGTGCGGAAGCCCAGCTGCTCGTCGCGGGCCGCCACGGTGCCCAGCACGTCGTCGCCCTCCCAGCCCGCGACGCGCACGACCGGGATGTTCATCGACGCGAGCAGCTCCTCGATGATCGGGAACTGGACGCGCAGGGCGTCGTCCATGGGCGGGCGCTGCGCCTTGTACTGCTCGAGCGCCTCCATGCGAAACGCCGGGCGGCCCGCATCGAAGGCGCAAACCACGGCGTCGGGGGCGGAAACGTCCAAAAACTTCAGGAACATGGAGATGAAGCCGAACACCGCGTTGGTGGGCGTTCCGTCGGGCGCGTTCATGTTTTGCGGCACGGCATGGAACGCGCGGTGCATGAGCGAGTTCCCGTCGATGACGGCGATCTTCTTCTCGGGCATGTCAATCCTTCCGATCGTTGAGATTACGGCCCATTCTACAGCAGGCTACAGCAGGTCCGCCGGGTCGATATCGACGGCGACGTTGACCCACTTGTCGGGTTTGCGGGCACGGAAATACGGCAGCAGCACCGCGGAGAGGTCGGCGGCAGGCGGGCACTTCACCACCACGTGCCAGCGATAGGTGTTGCGCAGCTTCGCCAATACGCAGGCGTTTGCCGGCAGCACCGACCACCCATCGCCGCCGAAGTCGCGCACCACGCGCTTCAGGTCGCCCTCAAGCTCGCGCGCCAAGGCGGCCACATCGGCCTCGTGCGCGCCCCACACAAGCACGTTCGCCATGCGCACATAGGGCGGGTAACCCAAAAGCCGGCGCTTGGGAAGCTCGTCGCGCAGAAACAGGGCGCGGTCGTAGGCGGCGGCGGCGCGGATGGGGGCGCAAGCGGCCTCGTAGGTCTGCACGAGCACGCGTCCGGGAAGCCCCGCCCTGCCCGCGCGGCCGGCCACCTGCTCGATCAGGTCGAACGTGCGCTCATGGGCGCGGAAATCGGGCAGGGCGAGCTGCGTGTCGGCGTTGATGACGCCCACAAGCGTCACGTCGTCGAAGTCAAGCCCTTTCGCAATCATCTGCGTGCCTAAAAGCACCGCCGCATCCGCGCCGGCGAACTCGCCGAGAAGCCGCTCGTGCGCGCCCTTTCCCGAGGTGGTGTCGGCATCCATGCGGATGATGGGCACCCCCGGGCCCACCCCCTGCATGCCGTCGAGCAGCGCGCGCAGCTCGTCCTCGACGCGCTGCGTGCCCGCGCCGAACTTCTTCAGGTAGGGGCTTTTGCACTTCGGGCAGACGGGCGGGGTGGCGATGCGGTGGCCGCAGTGGTGGCAGATCAGGAAATTCCCGCGCTCGTGGTAAGTCAGCGACGTGTCGCAGTGCGGGCATTTGGGCACGAACCCGCACTCCCGGCACAGCAGGAACTTGGCGAATCCGCGCTGGTTGAGCAAGAGCACCGCCTTGCGCCCCGCGGAGAGCTCCTGCATGAGGCCGATTTTCAGCGCGGCGGAGAACATGGAGCGCGATCCCGAGGAGAACTCGGCGGCCATGTCCACGATGCGGACCTCAGGCAGGGGCCGGCCGTTGGCGCGCTCGGGCAGGCATACCTGTCGCCAGCGCTCGTCGGTGGCGCAGCGGTGCAGCGCCTCGATGGAGGGCGTCGCCGATCCGAGCACCACCGCGGCGCCGGCGCGGCGCGCCATCCACACCGCGACCTCGCGCGCGTGGTAGCGCGGCGCGCTGTCTTGCTTGTAGGAGCCCTCGTGTTCCTCGTCGATAACGATGAGGCCGACATCGGCAAGCGGCGTGAACAGCGCACTGCGGGCGCCCACCACCACGCGCGCGGCGCCCGAGCGGATGAAGTCCCACTGATCGTAGCGCTCGCCTGCGGACATGCGGCTGTGCATCACGGCCACCGTGTCGCCGAAGCGCCCACGGAACCGCCCGACCGTCTGCGGCGTGAGCGAGATCTCGGGAACGAGCACGATGGCCGACCGTCCGCGCGCAAGCACCGATTCGATGGCGCGCAGGTAGACCTCGGTCTTGCCCGAGCCGGTCACGCCGTCGACGAGCACCACGTGCCCGTCGCCCGCCGCGCATGCCGCATCGATGGCGGAAATCGCCTCGGCTTGGCCGCTGGTCAGCTGCGCGGGGCGGGCCGCCTTGGCCGGGGCGGCGTCCGCGGGCGCCCCCGACGCGGCGGCATCCTCGGCGGCGGGCACGACAGCAGGCGACATCCCCCGCATGCGGCGGCGATGCTCGATGCGCACCACGCCCTTGGCTTCGAGCGCTTTGAGCGTCGAGGACAGCGACCCGAGCTGCGCGGCAAGCTCGGCCACGCGCGCCGGCCCGCCCGCGAGCGCGCAGACGACCTGTTCCTGCTTCACGGCGTTTTTCCGCGGCTTGAAATCGGCGAAGGCCTCGCCGGGCGCCACCCAGCGATCGTCGACTTCCCCGACCGCGGGCTCTTCCAGGCGCCAACGCCCGTCGCGCCCGTGGACCATGCGCGGCACGCCGCCGGGCGGGGTAAACAGGCGCACGCAGGCGGAAAGCGGGGCGATGTAGCGGTCGGCGAGCCACTGGGCGCACGCGGCTCCCTCCTCGTCGAAGTACGGCTTGCTCACCGCGCGCAGGATGCTCTTGAGTTTCGCAGGCGAAAGGCCGCTCGGCCAATCCGGTCCCCCCGGCTCGCCGCATTCGCGGATATCCACTACAAAGCCGATAGCGCGCCGCGACCCGAAGGGCACGAGCACCGCGCAGCCCACGCCGACGGCGTAGGCCTCCCCCGCCGGCCGCCCGCCCGCAGAGCCGCCCGCCTCATCGCCCGCCTCCTCGTCGAAACCGGCATCCGGGAACATCTCCCCGAACAGCCCCGCTTCGGGAACCGCATAGGTATAGGGCGCGTCGAGGGACTGCGTGGGAATGTCCAGGATGACGGATGCTAGCTTCATGAAACCTCGCGAAAAAATAAGGAAGGGACCCGCAGCGAGCCCCTTCTAAGATAAAACGGTGCCGGGCGCGGGCGCTTTTACGCCAGGCCGCAGGCCTTCGCGAGCGCGGCGGCCTTGTCGGTGTGCTCCCAGGTAAACTCGGGCAGCTCGCGGCCGAAGTGGCCGTATGCGGCAGTCTTGCGGTAGATGGGGCGGCGCAGGTCGAGCTCGTCGATGATGGCGCCGGGGCGCAGGTCGAACGTCTCGACGACGGCGCGCTCGATATCGGCCACCGGGACCTTCTCGGTACCGAAGGTCTCCACCATGATAGATACCGGGCGCGCAACGCCGATGGCGTAGGCGACCTGGATCTCGCAGCGCTCGGCCAAGCCGGCGGCCACCACGTTCTTGGCAACCCAGCGCGCGGCGTAGGCGGCCGAGCGGTCGACCTTCGTGCAGTCCTTGCCCGAGAAGGCGCCGCCGCCATGACGGCCCATGCCGCCATAGGTGTCGACGATGATCTTGCGGCCCGTCAGCCCGCAGTCGCCCATAGGGCCGCCGATGACGAAGCGCCCGGTCGGGTTGATGTGCAGCTCGGCGTCCTCGGCAAGCTGCACGCCCGCATCGGCGAGCACCGGCTTGATGACGCGCTCGACGATATCGGCGCGCAGGGTTTCGTTATCCACGTCCTCGGCATGCTGGGTCGACACGACGACCTTCTCCACGTCGCGCGGCTTGCCGTCGACGTAGCGGACGCTGACCTGCGTCTTCCCGTCAGGACGCAAGTAGGAAAGCGTGCCGTCCTTGCGAACGGCGGCCAAGCGCTCGCTCATGCGCTGCGCCAAATAGATGGGCATCGGCATAAGGGTCTTCGTCTCGTTGCAGGCATAGCCGAACATCATGCCCTGATCGCCCGCGCCGACGGTCTCATACTCGTCGGCGGCGGCACCGTGCTGCGCCTCGAAGGACTCGTCAACGCCCTGCGCGATATCGGGCGACTGCT
The DNA here is from genome assembly GCA_963604235.1 of Anaerovoracaceae bacterium. Lineage (GTDB taxonomy): Bacteria > Actinomycetota > Coriobacteriia > Coriobacteriales > Eggerthellaceae > Senegalimassilia. The sequence goes on from CAVCPR010000021.1 coordinate 14,256, forward strand.
CGTGGATGGCGTTCATCACGCCGCACGTGGTCCCGTCGAAGCCGAACTTCGCGCGATCGTAGCCGATCTCGCAGATGACCTCGCGCACGATGGCGGGCACGTCGACGTAGGCCTGCGTGCGCACCTCGCCGGCGACGACGACCATGCCGGTCGTCGAAAGCGTCTCCACGGCGCAGCGCACCTTGGAAAGGTCGGCCGGCTGCCCGTTCGGGGCGATGTAGCCCTCCCGCTCAAGTTCCGCTTCCTTTTCGAGGATGGCATCGAGAATGGCGTCCGAGATCTGGTCGCACATCTTGTCGGGATGCCCCTCGGTAACCGATTCGGAGGTGAATAGATACGTGTTGCGCGCATCGCTCATACGATAAGCTCCTTCTTCATCGTTGTCGGCAGGACCACCTTGGCGCCCCATACGCCAGGTTGGTGTCGGGATCCGCGAGCCAACCCTCTCCCCCGACTCTCGATAAACGGATATGTTCGGGCGCAGCTCCGTACGCACGCCCGCGTTTATGCTAGCTGCGTATGGTAACATACCGGCAACTTTGAGGAATGGGCGCGAAGAAACAACATACGCGCGGCACCAAAGCGGCGCGACGCCCTGCCAACCTCGGGGAACAAACCCTCCACACCTTGCAGGAAAGGCTCATCCGATGACCGAAACCGCACCTCAGGACGCAGCGAGCACGGCAGGCCAGACCGCGCCCGCCTTCAAAAACGCCGCATACACCCAGGAATACCTCGACATCGCCGCCTCCCTCGACGGCGATATTGCCGGCCGCCGCGCCGCACGCGCCTACATGGATTCCTCGAGTGCCATCGTGCACCACCAGGTGGTCTCCACGAGCTTCGTGCCGAAGCTCTACGATGCCGCGAGCCGCGAGGTCATGCGCACCGTCGTCGAAACCACGCACCGCATCCTCGTAAAGGTCATGCAGCACTACCTCGACGACGCCGACTACCGCACCATCTTCGACTACGACCCGCGCCTCGCCGAGCTCATCTTGGTTCCGCGCGGTTACGACGCGCTGCTGCCCTTCGCCCGCTTCGACATCTTCCTCGACGAGAACACGGGCGACGTGGCGTTCTGCGAGTTCAACGGCGACGGCAGCTCGGGCATGAACGAGAACCGCGAGATCACCCATTCGGTCGAGAACACCGAAACCTTCAAGGAATTCGCGCGCCGCCACGAGGTGCGCCCCTGCGAGCTGTTCGACGCGTGGGTTGCCGAATTCGTGAGCATTTACAAGACCTACGAGCATCGCGTGGAGAACCCCCGCTTCGCCATCTGCGACTATCTGCAAAACGGCGTCGTGGACGAGTTCCACCTGTTCGCCGAGCGCTTCACGAAGGCGGGCTGGCCCTGCACCGTCTGCGACGTGCGCGACCTCACCTTCGACGGCGAGGTGCTGCGCGACGCCGAGGGCGCGCCCGTCAACGCCATCTGGCGGCGCTGCGTCACCAACGACGTGCTGGAGTTCTGGGACGAATCGCAGGCGCTCATCGAGGCGGTCCGCGCACAGAAGGTGGCGCTGATCGGCAGCTTCGCCGGGCATATCGTGCACGACAAGCAGATCATGGAGGCGCTGTTCCACCCCAAGACGCAGGCATTTTTGACGCCCGAGGAAATCGCGTTTATCGAGCGCACCGTTCCCCAGACGCGCTACCTCGACGAGAACGAGGTGGACCTCGACGCGATCCGCGCGAACAAGGACGCCTGGATCATCAAGCCCACCGACGCCTACGGGGCGGCCGACGTCTTTGCCGGCTGCTTCCAGACGCCAGAGGAATGGGAAGGCGTCATCGAGCGATTCGCGAACGGGGCCGCTGGCGCGCCGTTTTTGGTGCAGCGCTACATCACCCCGCACAAGACGCAGATCCTCCCGCCCGACAACGACATAGCGAACCTTTCCGATGCGGAAGTGCCCCGCGAGCCGGTGCTGTATAACAACCTCGAGGGCCTGTACTGCTACAACGGGCGCTTCCAGGGCATCTTCAGCCGCCTGGGGCCCTACCCCACCATCTCCAAGCCCATGGCGGGCATCACCTGCGCCACCATCTGGGTCGACTAAGAGGCGCCGCGTGAAGTTCATCAACGCCATTGTCGCCTTCGGGTCCACGCTGCTTTTGGCCGTATGCCTCATCGGCGCGGGCTTCGCCGTCGTGGCCGTGCCCGACATAGCCACAGAACAGCTCTCGCGAGCATTTTCGGGCTGCGAGCAGCCCGACACGCCGTTTTCGAAAGACGAGCTGTGCTCGATGGCACTAGCCGGCAAACACTACACGTTCGACGACAACAACCCGCTCAAGCTCACGGCCGCCATCAACGCCGCCAACGACGCGGTCGAGGCCGACGGGCGCGCCAGCGCCGCAACCCGCGCAAGCGAGACGCGCAGCCTGACCAGCGAGGCGCGCGAGCATCTCGACGACGTGTTTCGCGTGGTGCGCGTCGCGAAAGGGGCGCTCATCGCGGCGGCCGTCATCTGCATCGCGGGGCTTGCCCACGTGCGCGTACGCATCGGCAAGCTGGCGCTCGGGCGCGTCTGCGCGATCGCCGGCGGGCTCGTGATCGCGGCATTCGCGGCGCTCGGCGCATGGGCGGCCATTGATTTCCTCGGCATGTTCAACGCGCTGCACAGCCTCTTCTTCAGCGCGGGGACCTGGTCGTTTGCTTATGACAGCCTGCTGATCACGATGTACCCAACCGAATTTTGGATGGGGATGGGCGGCATCTGGTTGGCGGTTACCGGCGTGCTGTCTATACTTTCGGTACTCATTGGATTGAAGATAGGAAAAACCAACCATGGCAGATAGCAAACCGGTGCGCGTCCGCTTCGCACCCTCTCCCACGGGCAAGCTGCACGTCGGCGGCGCCCGCACGGCAATCTACAACTGGGCGTTCGCACGCGCCTGCGGCGGCACCTTCATCCTTCGCATCGAGGACACCGACCCCGAGCGCTCCACGAAGGAAAACACCGAGGTCATCCTAAACGCCATGAAGTGGCTCGGCCTCGACTGGGACGAGGGCCCCGAGGTCGGCGGCGAGGCCGGCCCCTATTTCCAGACGCAGCGCTTCGACACCTACGCCGCCGCGCTCGAGCGCCTCAAGGAGCGCGGAATGGTCTACCCCTGCTTCTGCACGAAGGAGGAGCTCGACGCCAAGCGCGCGAAGGCCGAGGCCGAGGAAGGCGGCTACGCCGGCTACGACCGCACATGCCGCTGCCTTGACGCCACCGAGGCCGCCCGCCGCATCGAGGCCGGCGAGGCGCACGTGTGGCGCCTGAAAGTTCCCACCGACCATGGTCCCATCGAGTTCGACGACGCGGTCTACGGGCATATGTCCTTCCCCGCCGACGTCATGGACGACATGATCGTCGTGCGCACCGACGGGTCGCCCACCTACAACTTCGCCGTGGTCTGCGACGACGCGAACATGGGCATCACGCACGTCATCCGCGGTGACGACCACCTGTCCAACACCCCGCGCCAGATCCTCATCTACGAGGCGCTCGGCTTCGACGTGCCCACCTTCGCGCACCTGTCCATGATCTTAGGCGCCGACGGGCACAAGCTCTCCAAGCGCCACGGCGCCGCAAGCGTGGAGGAGTTCCGCGACCGCGGCTTTTTGCCTGACACCATGGTCAACTTCCTGGCCCTGCTCGGCTGGTCGCTCGACGGCGAGACCACCCTCATCGACCGCGAGACGCTGTGCAGCCGCTTCAGCCTCGATCGCATCACCAAGAAGGACGCCGTGTTCGACGAGACGAAGCTCGAGTGGATGAACGGCCAGTACATCCAGCGCATGGGCGCCGAGGCGTGGGTGGCGGCCGCGCGCCCGTGGCTTGTCGAGGCCGGTGCCGACGAGGCCGACATCGACGCGCGCCCCGAGTGGTACGCCAAGCTCTACCCGCTCGTCTCCGAGCGCCTCGGGCGCCTTTCGGAGGTTTCCGAGAAGCTCGCCTACATGTTCTGGGGCGACAAGGTTGCCTCCCTCGACGAGAAGTCGGTGAAGAAGGTGCTGCTCAAGGAAGGCGCCCGCGCCGACGAGGCCCTGGCCAACTGCCGCGCCATCCTCGCCGACGAGACCCGCGCCTGGGAAGCGGCCGGCCTTGAGGCCGCCTGCCGCGAGCTGGGCGACACCATGGACATGAAGCTGAAGTTCGTGCTCCAGCCCCTGCGCGTCGCCGTCTGCGGCAACATGGTGTCCCCGCCGCTGTTCGAATCCATCGAGCTTCTGCCCCGCGAGGACGTGCTCGCGCGCATCGATCAGGTGAGCGCCGAGGTGTTCGGCGCCTAAATGGCCGCGCAAGGCGAACAGAGAAGCCCGCAAATCCCGCAGCGCATCTTGGTGCTGCGGGATTTCTGTATACGCGCATCCGGCGTCGCCTGCTCGCGTTGCCACGACATATGCCCCGTAGATGCCATCACATTGCCCTCGGAGCTAAAGGGGCTTTCCCGGGCTGCCGGCGCAGCGGGCGGCGCGCAGGCGGGCGGCACGGCGGGAGCAGGCGCGGCGGGGGCGCCACCGGTCATCGACGCGGACGCCTGCATCGCCTGCGGCATCTGCGAGGGCGCCTGCGACGCGTTCTCGTCCACGCGCGAAACGCTCTCCGACATCCACGCCGCCGCGCGGCGCGCCGCCTTAGCCGATGGCGAAAGACCGGTCATCCTCACCTGCCGTGAAAATGCCGCGGGCGAAGAGGCGGCCTCGAATGTCGTTACCGTCCCCTGCCTAGCCATGCTGCCGGCGCAGCTGTTGACGCAGCTGCTGTGCGAGGGCACAAGGCTTTCCATTGCGTTCGACCTCGGGCGCTGCGACGCCTGCCCTGCAGGCAGCCGGGGAGCCGAGGGCATCTTCACCGAGGCGATCGCGGCGGCCGAGCGGGCAAGCGGCGAGACGGTGGGCTTCTCAGATGCCCTTCCGCAAAAAGTCGATGAAGGGTTTTTCGCCGCCCTCGCCCAAGCCGGCGGCAACGAGGACAAGCGCGACATCTTCTCGGGCATACTCGACGAGCTGAAGGACGCCGCAAGCGGAAACCGCCGCAAGCGAACCGACGCCCATCTGCACGACCTTCTCGAGCAGCGGGAGCGACGCCGCAGCGACGCCCAACTCGGCGTAGGCGGCTCGACCCACTTCAACGCCTACGCCCCCGGCGGCCGCGCGCGCAAGATCATGCATCCAAAGCAAAGAATGCTGCTCGCTGCGGCCGCGGCAAAACCCCAGGCGGCAAAGACCATCACCTTCACCGTTTCCGCAACCGACCCCACAAGCTGCGACAACCACCTCGCCTGCGCGAAGGCCTGCCCCACCGGCGCACGTCTGCCAAGCGCGCAAGACGGCACGCTTGCCGCAGACCCCCTGTTCTGTATCGGCTGCGGGGGCTGCGTCGCGGCGTGCCCAACAGGTTCCGTGACGTTAACAACCCTCAGCGCGGCGGAAGCGGCGTGCTATGATGGCGGACGAAAACCACGTGAGGAGTCCTGTCAATGAGCGACCAGAACACAAGCGGCAACGAGCCCGCACAAGAACCTACCGCCAAACCCGAACCCTCGGCGTCGCCGGCGCCCACGGCCACGCCTGCGACCCCGCAAACGGCTGCACCCCAACCGGCGCCGCCGCAAACGCCATACTACGGCTACGCGACCGCACAAGCGCCCGCCCCGCAGAAAAAAATCTGGCCCTGGATCGCGCTCGCCTGCGTCCTGGCCTTCCTGCTCGGATTAGGAGGATGCGTAGGCTGCACCGCCGTGACCACGCTCGTCGGCGCCGCAACCCACAACCGCGAGGACACGCTGCACCAGTTCGAATACGACGACCCCTACAGCTACGGCATCGATCCGGACAACCTTCCTGATTCCGACCTGTACGGCGGATTCACCATGGACGACATCAGAGGCGCCGCGGGCGATGTGCAGGGCGACGTGCAAGACGGCAACGTCGCCTCAGAGGGCGTCTATGTCGTCGGCAGGGATCTTTCCGCGGGCCGCTACTTCATGCAGGGCGACCCCTCCGTCGAAAGCAGCTACTACCTCTTCACCCCCGAGGGTTCCGGCACCTTCAGCCTGAAAAGCGCCATCAGCTACACGGGCAATTACTTCGGCGACCTCGAGGATGGCGACATCGTCGTGTTCCTGCCCAAGGTACCCGATGCACGCATGCTGCCCGCCACCGACGCCGACTTCGCCCCGCAGGCCCCATATACTGGCGGCCTGTACCGCGTCGGCGAGGACATCCCGGCGGGCACGTACCGCCTCACCGTCAGCGACGACGCGCCGAAGACCGTCACGCAGGACTACGCCGCCTACGTCATGGCCGACCTCGACTTTAACGACGATTCCATCTTAGAGACGCATTACCTGCTGCACGGAATCTCTCAGGAAGTGACCGTCGAGGACGGGCAGTGGCTCGAGCTCTTCGGCGCCACCGCCACCCCGCTTAACTAAACGCCCGCACGAACGAAAGGCTTGTCGTATGCACCTGCTGCCCGAACATCCCACGCCCGAGGAAATCAACGCGTTCTTCGCCAACGACAAGTTCGCCACCCAAGCCGCCGGTTGCCGCGCCCTTGAGGGCGAAAAGGGCCATGCGGTGTGCGAAATGGAGATAGCGCCCATCCACCGCAATGCCATGGGCGGCGTTATGGGCGGAGCCATCTTCACGCTTGCGGACTTCTGCCTCGCCGTCGCCTGCAACACCGGCGAAGAGCCCACGGTCTCGGTCAGCAACACCATCGAATTTCTCTCGAGCGTGAAGGGGACGAAGCTCATCGCAACCTGCAACGTTGACAAATCCGGCCGCAAGCTGGGCTTTTACACGGTTGATGTTGCCGATGACACCGGGCGGGCAATCGCGCGCATGACCGCTACCTGCTACCGCTAGAAAATTTTGAAAAAAGTTCTTGCATCGTTTCCGACTTCCCGTATAATAACCAACGCACCTGATTCGGGGCCTTAGCTCAGCTGGGAGAGCGCATGGCTGGCAGCCATGAGGTCAGGGGTTCGATCCCCCTAGGCTCCACCAAATTTTACAGCCACCTCCGGGTGGCTTTTTTGTTGTCCGAACACCCCAGCCGACCCACCAGAAAATTTTTAAAATTGGGTCTTGCGCGAAATCTTGATTGCCGTATACTAGTCAACGCACCTGATTCGGGGCCTTAGCTCAGCTGGGAGAGCGCATGGCTGGCAGCCATGAGGTCAGGGGTTCGATCCCCCTAGGCTCCACCAAATTTTACAGCCACCTCCGGGTGGCTTTTTTGTTGTCCGAACACCCGACTTCACCGTCGCACCTTGCGAAAGGAAGCCTATGAGCACAGGCGCCGAGCCCGCCGCAAACGCGCGCGATTCGTTCACTTCCCGCACCGCGTTCATCGTATCCTGTATCGGCTCGGCCATCGGGCTGTCCGCCATCTGGCTGTTCCCCTATCGCGTCTCGCAACTCGGAGGCGCGGCCTTCCTCATCCCATATCTTTTCTTCGTCGCCCTGCTCGGCCTTACCGGCGTTATCGGGGAAATGTCGTTTGGGCGCGCCATGGGATGCGGACCTATGGGAGCCTTCCAGAAAGCGCTCGCCCTGCGCGGCGTTGCGCATGCGAAGGCCATCGGGCGCATCGCGGGGTTCATTCCCGTCCTCGCTGCGCTCGGCATCGCCATCGGCTACACCATCGTGCTCGGCTGGTTTTTGAAGTACCTTGTCGCAGCGGGATGCGGACAGCTGCTCTCCCAGACGGACTTCACCACCTATTTCGGCAGCTTCACGGGCAATTTCGGAAGCGTCGGATGGCACGCCGCGGCCCTCGCCATCACCCTCGGCGTGATGAGCTTCGGCATATCGGGCGGCATCGAGAAACTCAACAAAGCGATGATGCCCATCTTCTTCGTTCTATTCGCCATGCTCCTCATTCGCGTTGCGCTGCTCCCCGGCGCGCTCGAAGGCTACGCATACCTGCTCACGCCGCACTGGGAGGCCCTCGCCAACCCCAATACCTGGGCGCTTGCCCTCGGCCAGGCATTCTTCGGTCTCTCGCTTGCGGGAGGCGGAACCCTCGTCTACGGAAGCTACCTGAAGAAAGACGTCGACGTGGTGTACTCGGCCCGCAACATCATCGTGTTCAGCACGCTCGCAGCCATCCTGTCCGCCATGGTGGTGGTGCCAGCGATGTTCGCCTTCGGCGTCGACGTGCAGTCGGGCCCACCGCTTTTGTTCATCGTGCTGCCGCAGGTGTTCCAGGAAATGCCTTTGGGGAACATATTCTGTTTCGCCTTCTTCCTGGCCGTGTCATGCGCCGCCATCACCAGCCTGGTAAACCTCTATGAACCCCCGATCGAGGCGCTGCAACAGCAGGCGCACCTGTCCCGGCGCGTCGCGGTAGCCATCGTCGGGGCGGCGTCGCTTGCCGTGGGCGTCTTCATCGAAAACGGCGATACGGTGAGCGCCTGGATGGATGTGGTGAGCATGTACGCCATCCCCGCAGGAGCGCTCATCGCGGCCATCATGTTCTTCTGGGTATGTCCGAAGGGCTTCGCCACCGAACAGGCGCAGCTCGGGCGCAAACAACCCATCGAAAAGCACTTCGAGGCATGGGGGCGCTATCTGTTCGTCCCCGTCACGGCAATCGTCATCGTGCTGGGCATCTTGCTCGGCGGCATCGGCTAGAAACGAATACTGCCCGCCTGGGGTACGTCCCGGGCGGGCAGTATTCATATAAGCCCCCAGACGGGGCAGGGCATCAACGTCGTAAGTCTACGCCCGCATCAGAGCACCTCCGTCTCCCGTTGGCTCAGGCCTTCCGGCAAGCCCAACGCCCAACCAAAGGCTCTACAGTCCCAGCTCGTCGAAATAACGCTCGGCGATCCTCGCGGACGCCGCAGCGTCTTTCCCATAGAAGTCGGCGCCAATCTGCTGGGCATACTCAGGCGTCAGCACCGCGCCCCCCACGAAGACCTTGCAATCGGGAAGCTGCTCGTGAATGAGGCGCACGGTCTCCTCCATCGCGCGCACCGTCGTCGTCATAAGCGCGGACAGGCCGACCAGACGCACCTGCTCCTCACGCGCCACGCGCAGCACCTCTTCCGGGTCGACGTCGCGCCCAAGGTCCAAAACGCGATACCCGTAGTTCTCCAGCAGCATCTTGACGATATTCTTGCCGATGTCGTGGATGTCGCCCTTGACCGTAGCGACGGCGATGGTGCGCGCGGAGGACTCGGAAACGTCGGCCTCCCCCATGTGCGCCTTCACCACGTCGAAGCCGGCCTTCACCGCTTCCGCCGACGCCATCAGCTGCGGAAGGAAGAACTGCCCTTTGTCGAACTTGTCCCCCACCACGTCGAGCGCTGGAATGAACACCCCATTGACCAGCTCAAGCGGGTCGTGGCCCTCAAGCAGGGCCTCCGTAGCCGCGCCCATAGGGCCGCGGCGCCCCGTCAGAATGTGATGGACCAGCGCCTTCACGTCCTCTTCCGCGTCCAAAAGCGACTCGGGCACGGCAACCGGGCATCCCTCGGCAGCAGCCGCGGGTGCCATCGCGGCGGTAGCCGTCGAAGCCGCGGGCCCCTCATACGGATCGCTCGCGTCAGCATACGTGGCAATAAAGTCGACGGCGCCGCCATCTTGGCAGTTCAGCACCTTGAACGTGTTCACGGTATCGATGTAGCGGCGGGCCTTCGGATTGAGAATGGGCATGTCGAGGCCGCAGCCGAACGCGGCGGCCAAAAACGTCGAGTTCACCATGTTGCGCTGCGGAAGGCCGAAACTGATGTTCGAGACGCCGAGCACCGTCCGCACGCCCAAGCGCTCCTTCACCATCGTGATGGCGCGCAGGATCTCGAGCGCCTCGCTTTGGTTGGTCGCGCAAGCCATGGTCAGACAGTCGATGACCACGTCGGTGCGCGGAATGCCATAGCTCTCGGCAGCAGCAACGATGCGCTCGGCCACGGCGAAGCGCCCCTCAGCCGTCGGCGGGATGCCGCCCTCGTCAAGCGCCAAGCCGATGACCGCGCATCCGTAGCGCTTGACGATGGGAAGCACCGCCTCCAAGCTTTCCTGTTTGCCGTTCACGCTATTGATGAGCGGCTTGCCGGCGTAACCGCGCACCGCCGCCTCCACGGCGACGGGGTCGGACGAGTCGATCACCAGCGGCAGGGTCACCGTCGAAGCAAGCTTGTCGACGGCCGCCGTGAGCATCTGCGGCTCGTCGAGTTCGGGCAGACCCACGTTGACGTCGAGGACATCGGCCCCATGCTCCTGCTGCATGACGGCCTCCCCCACCAGATAGTCGAGATCGCCCGCACGCAGCGCCGCCTTGAGCTTCGGCTTTCCCGTAGGATTGATGCGCTCGCCGATGACGGCGATGTGCGCGCGCAAGGCGGGAAGCACCACGGCCTCCTGGGCGCTGCACAGAACCGTCGCCGGCTCGTAAGGGCGCGCCACGGGCTTCTTTGCCGACACCAGCGCCCGAAGCTCGGAAATGTAGTCGGGAGACGTTCCGCAGCAGCCGCCGATGATGCTCGCGCCCGCCTCGACCATCTCACCCATCGCACGGGCGAAATCCTGCGCCGACACGTCGAAGACCGTGCGCCCGTCCTCCACATGGGGAAGGCCGGCGTTGGGCTGCACCATCAGCGGGCAGCGGTTGCGGGCTGCCATTTCCTTGGCGGCACCCACCAACTCGGCCGGGCCCAGCGAGCAGTTGAGTCCCACGGCGTTCGCGCCCATGCTCGAAAGCACTTCCGCAGAAACCTGCGGCGACGTCCCCAAAAACGTGCGTCCATCCTCGCCAAACGTCATGGTGACGAACACGGGCAGGTCGCTATGCTCGCGTGCCGCCAAAACCGCGGCCTTCGCCTCGCGCAAGTCAGCCATGGTCTCGATCAGCACCAAATCGCAACCGCTTGCCACGATGGCGTCAACCTGCTCCGCGAACAGGTCGTACGCCTCGCCAAAGGACATGGTGCCCATAGGCTCGAGCAGCGCGCCGACCGGGCCGATGTCGCCGGCAATATAGGGAGCGCCCGCCTTACGCGCGCAGGCTGCCGCGGCGGCGTACACGTCGGCGACTTTCGCGCGTCCCTCAAGCTTGCAGGCGTTCGCCCCGAAGGTGTTCGTGGTGATGACCTCGGCGCCAGAGGCGACGTAGCGCTTGTGAATGGCGACGATGTCGTCGGGATTGGAGAAGTTCAGAAGCTCCGGGATCTCTCCGGCATCGGCGAGTCCCCGCTCCTGCAGCTGCGTCCCCATCGCACCGTCGATGATGAGAAATTCCTCGCCGAGCAGCGCGCGACGCAAATGCTCGTCCTTGATGCGCAGCCCCGTCAAGTCAGCTGCGGGGCAGGTATGGTTCAGCTTGGTTGCAGCAGTTTCCATCAGCAAGATCCCTCTCTTGTCTCACGATTCATCCATGGCAGGTTATGCCCTTTGCGCGCAGCGCGCAACACGCGCGCAGTTGACAGACCGAACAGGCGTCGCGCACGCCGCCCCCTCCGCGGCCGGGCTCGAAAAGGCCCACGACGGCCGTGATGCTTTTCTGCGGAACGAGCATGCAAGTATCGGTGACCGAAAGGCCGATCCGCCTCGTCGCATCGAGCGCAGCCAGAAATGCCGGCTGCACCGAAAGCGGCAGGTCGCCGTACCCCGGACTGTAACGCCAATTGGTTCGCAGGCCCAGCGATGCCGCCTCCGCGACGATCTGGGCCTCCACGGCGTTGCCGGCGGCCTCGACCAACGCCGAGGCGCACGCGCCGAACATCACCCCGTCGGCAGCACCGAGGGCTGCATGCTTCCTCAGCTCCCGATCGTTTTCAAGCCCGAGCGTGCACGCCATAAGGGCCACCTTGCAGGCCCCTTCAAGATGCCGAGCTATATCGCCACCCGGTAAAACCAGTTCGCAACCGCGCAGTGCAACGCAGGGCGACAACCCTGTGGCACTCTCGCCATCAGCGGCTCCACCACCAGCTGCCTCGCCGCCAACGGCCTCGCCCGCAGACACGCTGCGTGTAGGATCGACATCGAACACGTCCCACACGAACCGCGCGCACGTCAGACGCTCGCACGACTCAGCCAGCGTATGAAAACGGGCCAGCAAGGACTCGTCGACCTGCTGACCCGTATATCCCAGATAGCCCAGCGCTTCATCCCGGTTCAGGCGCAGTCCGCACCCTTCCCGAGCCGAAAAGCGCCCGCATCGAAGGCTCACTGCACCAACGCCACCTTCAGGGCGCATGCCGCCGCACGCGCGATGGCCGGATTGTTCATCGTGTAGACATGCAACCCGTCGACGCCATGCTCCTGCAGGTCGGTGAGCTGCCTGCACGCATACTCAATGCCAGCCTGCTTCATGCTCTCCGCATCGTGCTCGTAGCGGGCCAGCAGCTTGATGATGGGGCTCGGCAGGGACGCCCCGCACATGAACACCATCCGCTGGATCTGCTGCTTGCTCATAAAGGGCATGATGCCCGCCGTGATCGGGGCGGTGATGCCGGCCGCCTCCGCCCTTTCGCGGAATCGATAGAACAAATCGTTATCGAAGAACAGCTGAGACACCAGAAACTTCGCACCCGCGTCCTGCTTCTGCTTCAGGTGCTCGATGTTGAGCTTCACGCTGTCGCAGGCGATATGCCCTTCCGGATACGCCGCGGCGCCGACGCAAAACCCGGCTTCCGCGAGCTTCGGGATCAAATCCTTCGCATAGCGAAACACCGTCGGTTCCTTGCCGTCGGGAAGATCGCCGCGCAACGCCAACACGTTGCGGATGCCGCGCGCCGACATGTCGGCGATGGCCTGATCGATGGACTCCTCAGAGGCGCCGGCGCACGTCAGGTGCGCTATCGAAGGGACGGAGAACTCGTCCTGGATCATAGCTGCTATCTCGGCGGTCGCTTGCTTGTTGCCGCTTCCGCCCGCAGAGTAGGTAACGCTGATGAAATCGGGAGACAGCTGCGAAAGCTGATCCGCGATCTCACGGGCGCTCTCAAGGCTCAACTCGCCCTTCGGCGGGAAGATCTCGAAGGAAACCGGCTGCTTGCCCGCTTCGCGGGCCGTTGTGAAAATGTCTTCAATGGTATTCATAATGGCGACAGTATACCGGAAACGAATGTGCCGTATTCGCCGCATCGACGGAGAAGCTATACCGATTTCGTATAGATAATCATAGGCATCCCCGATCGTCCCCCATCCCCAGCCGACTCAAGCCGCGACGTGCGCCCACGTTGCGGCCGGCAAGGTTCGCGCAGGGGAAGACGCCCCGAATTCCGCACTTCGAAAGTCGCTCATGCACACGATCTGGCGCCAAAACGCTTCCTGCCTCTCGCCGCAAATCGAACCTCGACGCGGCAAAGCTCGGCTCGGCAAGCGACAGTCGACACTACCTTGCGATGTCACGGAAAAGCCTTCGCGAACTCCCAAGCACAAGTCTCGATACGCGTCGTAATCAAGTATCTGAGAGAGCGGGACCGCAAGCGTGCTTTGCGGCATGCGGGTCGCGTTAACCGTCCCCAGCACATGAATCACAAGCGGGCGCGACCCCTCAACTGCCGACCCCTTCGCGCCCCGCCTATGAACCACCAGAACCGCATCGTCCTCGGCGCTACCGGGCGCTACCGTTAATGAATGAGCCACATGATGGCGATTTCTTCGGCTCATCGCAACACGACCGACGTTGAAGCCGCCCAAAATGACCGGCATACCAAGCCCCATCGCAAGGGCGGACTCCGTCGGCGAGTTCGACCCGTTCCTGACATACGCAAGTGCACGTCGGGCTTTCCCCGTTCCGCGCATCCTCGGATGGGCATCGATGAAGGCGGACAGTTTCTCGCGCGAGGTAAGCGCACCGCACCCGGCCGACCTCGAAACCACCCCATAAGCCGCACGAGGCTCGACGCGGTAGTTGGAGCATAAGGCAAACCCCATATACACGGTTTCCAAAAGGGAATGCGTCCGAGCAAGCTGAACGAACGTGAGCTCGGGTGAAGTGACGCAGACGCGGCCATACCCGGCAATCGACACGTCTCGAACACTAACCGGATCGGTGCCGCACGCCCGATGAGCGTAAATACCGGGACAACAATTCACCTCGTCGTTTGCAAGCACATCAATGCAGTACGGACCCAACCCCAAGTCGCGAGCCGCGCAAGCCACGACCTCGCCATAAAGCACAGAAAGCCCCATCGATTCGCCGGCAGGAACCACCCATTCCCTTCCCAGCCCTTCACTTCTCATAAGAAGACGAAACGCCGAGTCGTGCGAAAAGCAAATATCGATTTCAGCCATATACCTATCCCCTTCCCAGATATGCATGCGCCCAGAACTGCGCATTGCAACCATCATGGGGCTTGGAGCTAGCGCAGAAATTGCGGAATCCCCGCACGATCGCGACGAGGACCTTGCAGGCTTACCAGCGCAAAGCAGGCGCAAAAGCGACCTTTCCCCAGCAAAAAGGCGTCACAAAGCATCGGTAACCGATTTTTACCGGTTATACTAAGGGGCAGCAAACAGCTCGACCGATAAAGACAAGGAGCAACGCATGGCTGAGGAGCACAGCAAAGACAAACGCCAGATGGCTGCATGGGTCGAGCGTCAACTTGCCGAAAAGGTCGACTCGGTCGCTTCGAAACGCGGAATAACAAGGACCGCGGCGATCATAGAAGCCCTGCAACGCTACGTTGAGGAGGAGACGAGCACTGCCAAGCAGCTCGAAGCCCTCGATCTCAAACTCAACGAGGTTCTCGAGAACCGCAATGGCCAGGCAGAGACAGCCGAAAGCGCCGCGGCATCCCTAGACGGCGAACAGATCGCGATACTGCAAAGCAAGCTCGACGAACTACTGGAAGTAAGCGGGCAAATCCTCGATGACGTCACCCGCATCAAGACCGGCAAGGCCCGCAAAACGGCACCCAAGAAGAAAGCCGAAGAGCAAGCAACGTTATCCCTGTTCTAAATTTGGCTGCATGCTTTCAATTCAAACGCACTTCGAGAAGGAATCCCATGAGCATATACGTAACGGGAGACACCCACGGCTCCTTCGACATTCACAAACTCGCAAGCTCGCGTTTCGATGCAAGCGGTCTCACAAAAGAGGATTACCTGATCATTTGCGGCGATTTCGGCCTCGTGTGGGATGGCTCGAAAAACGAGCGCTATTGGCTGCGCTGGCTTAACGAGAAGCCTTTTACCACGCTGTTCGTAGACGGCAATCACGAAGGTTTTACTGCCCTCAATGCTCTTCCAACAATCACGTGGCACGGCGGCGAAGCCCACCAAGCAGCCGAAAGCGTATTCCATCTGAAGCGCGGAGAGGTATTCAACCTTGATGGCAGAAGGGTTTTCGCAATGGGCGGCGCGAAGTCGAGTGCCTACGATATCGAGCACCGGGAAGCAGGCGTGTCCTGGTTCCCCGAGGAAATCCCTTCAATGGAGGAGCGAGCTCACGCAGTCGAGTCGCTGGAAGCATGCAATTGGGACGTCGACATCGTCGTCACGCACTGCGCGCCAACGTCCGCGCAGTATGGCCTACAACTGGTAACAGATCGCCTAGAACTGCATCCAATGGATGAATATACCGATTGGCTTGACGCTATCAAACAAAAGCTTACCTACAAGCATTGGTTCTGCGGACACTACCATGTAGACGCATCGCTAGAAGACAACATGCAGGTGCTCTATCGATCCATCTGCAAGGTACCTGGCCAACCCTCTAGCTCATTGGCCTTCGAGGATCTCAAGGCAGAAGACCAGCCTAACTCCCCCAGCGAGGAGGATCTCGCAGACATAGAGATCGATTAGAACAGCGCTCTGTTAGACCGGGATTGCTATAAAGAAAATGTCGCTGTTAGACCAGAATTGACACGCGCTTGGCCGAGCAGGAAAGCCTATCGCATATGCGCAGGCACAAGCAGCTGAGTCCAGACTCACAAAAGCTGATAGACCATTCATGTCAATTTCGGACTAACAGAGCCAAGAGAATAGCCTAGCGGCGCGAGCAATGATTTGACTGCTCGCATCTGCAGGCATGCAACGATTTTTCGAACCGTATCTAAAGCATGCCAATTCTGGTCTAGCAGAGCCAAGTGTCGGCGCAGCTCCTACGCCGTTCCGGTATCTGATGCATATCAATTCCGATCTAGCAGAGCCGTAGTATATAAACGCAGCAGGCCCGCAGGGGATTCCCCTGCGGGCCTGCTTACGCTTCCCATCAAGCGCATAGAAAAGCGCCCTCCGCGAGCGCGACGCCCTGGCCTCCCACG
>CAVCPR010000022.1:0-28542 GCA_963604235.1 Anaerovoracaceae bacterium
TCGACATCGTCTGCCGCTAAAGAGCGGGAATAAGTGTCGCGCCTAACGGCGCTCTTCAGTAAGGGCCGAACTTGCGTTCGGCCCTACGATTTTTTGCAGCGATAAAATCCCAGTCCAGGCCTTATTTCGACCCAAAATTCGTAGGTGCGAACGCAAGTTCGCATAGTAATAAGTCAGTGCCCGAAGGGCACGTCACTTCTCTTGCGCCGCTAGGCGCAATCATTACTCGGTCTCGGGGGGGTCGTCTTGGCAAGACGCGTTCGCCCCGCGTCGTCTATTGCCCGTGATCGTAAATGGGCACGTCCTTGAAGATGTTGCGCATCGAGACCTGCACCTTCAGCGGGTCGGCCGTTTTACGTGCCGGCGCCGCAACGCGCAGGGGTTCCTCGAAATCCTGCGCGATGTCGCGCGCGAACACTTCCGCATGAAGCGTGATGGCGTGCGCCAGGCAGATGTCGCGGCAACAGCCGCACTGCGTGCACAGCACAGGCTTGAAGGTCAAGCCAAATTCCCCGTCCGCCGCCTTCGTTTTCGAAAGCGCGCCGGTGGGGCAAAACGTCGCGCACATCCCGCAGGACCTGCAGGCGTCATAGTCTATTTCCACATATCCGAAGACAGACGTGCGAAGCAGCACATCCTCAGGCTCGCCCAAAGCGTTGAGCAGGGACAACAGCTTCTTGCGGGCAGGAGAAATGTCCCGAGGAAGAATCCCGGCATCCTCCGTGACATGCACGATGGCAGGCTCGACGGGCGTGATGCGCGCCTCGCCGAAATGCCCTTCGACGGCCACTTCCGCCGCGGCTCTCGCCGCCGAGGCGGCGGTATCCTTCGCCTCGACCAGAAAGGCGCGCTTGCTCAGGTCGTATTCAGCCTGCCGTGCGCGACGCACCGCAGCGGGAAGTTTCGAAGACACCTTGACGGCTGCGTCCACCTTCCAGGCACCGAGCAGCTTCGCCACCGTCGCCGCGATCGCCTGCGCCCGCGCCGACCCGCACACCAAAGGGCAAACCGAGCAATCACCATGAACCAAATGGACGCGCGACGCCCCCAACGCCACCAGCGAGAGGAGAAACGACTCATCAACCTGGGCAAGGCAGGGTATCTCCACCACCTTGTTCGAATCGTAATAAGAAACTGCTGCCGCCGCCATCTGCTTGCAGACAAGGACGCTGCGGCCCTCGGCGGCCCGCAGGGCGCTCGACGCCTCATCGAGCAGCGCAGCCAGCTGCGCGTGCGGCAGCTCGAAGACGCCCGTGGGGCACGCGCTCACGCATGCCCCACAGCTCACGCAGGAGACCGCATCGACGCGCAGGCGGTTGTCCTCCACGGAAATGCATGCGCTCGGACACGCATCCATGCAGCGCGAACACCTCGCGTTGCGATTACGCACGCGCACGCAGCGCTTCTCGGCAACGGCGAAGGGAAAGCGATTCAGCTCCTCGATAAACCTCACCGTATTTTCCGCCGCAGACATCCGGACAACCCCCCTTCCATCGCGCGATTCACCTAGTTATCAGCCTCTTTACCGACTTCCCCGTCCGCCACCGCTTCCTTTTTCTTCGGAAGGAAGGGCATGCTGATGGCGTGCGCCGGGCACACGTCCAAGCAGGAGCGGCATTTCGTGCACTCAGAGCGGGCCGCCCGCGAAAGCTCGGGGTGGCGCGGGTTGAGCTTCTCGCCGCACGCCCGCGCGCACTTGCCACACGCGCCGCCCTTCGTCTCCACGCAGGCGGCGCGCTCCACCGCGGGCACGAAGGTCTTGTTCGCCTTCCCGACAAGCGACATGAAGGCGCCCAGCGGGCAGAACACGTGGCACCATTTGCGGAAGAAGACAACCTCTAGCGCCAACAGCACCGGCACCGCGACGACGCCCCAGGTGATGTCGCCGAATGCAAACAGGTTGAATACCAGAAAGATCGTCGCGAACACAAGCCCGATAGGGCAGATCAGGCAGAACACCGGGAAACCGAACACCAGTGTGGAAAGCAGCGCGCCGCCCAGCACGAAATGCCGAGTGTCGACGGGCTGTTTGCGCCCGGCTCCTTCCGTGAGTGCGCCCGCCGCGCCATCGCAGGTCTGCGCCGAGCCGGCTTTCGCCTTCCCGGCCTTTTTCTCCGCAAGCTTCGCCAGCTCCTCGTCGTTGTGCGCCCTGCTGAACATGAAGCGCAGCTTGGAAACGAGCGGGATGGGGCACACCCATGCGCAAAACGCGCGGCCGAACAGCACTATGAGCGCCACCGCGATGATGAGCGCCACCACCCCGCGCGGGATAAGCGTCTTCGAGGCGATCATGGTGCCCAACGCCCCCAAGGGACACACGAGGGAGATGTCGCCCCAGCCGAGGGCCGAGACGGCGCCCATGCAAACGCCCACCGCATAGCAGACGAGCACCAGCGCCAAAACGGCAAGGGGGATAATGATTCTCAGCTTTCCAGATTTCATTGAAACCTACCTCCCTCCCACCGGATGCACGGTGATGGCGCGCTTGGTGGCGCCCGCCACCTTCGAGCCGGCGGTCAAGGACACGCAGGCGGCCTCGCAGGCGCCGCACCCGTTGCAAAGATCCTCGATAACGCACGGTCGGCCAATGGAATCGAGCTCCATGGCCCCGTTCGGGCACGCGTCGTAGCACCAGCGGCACGATGCCTCGCGGCGCGCCAAGCAGGTGTCGTCTATCTGCGCAACCCCGATGATCACCTGCGCCTGCGCATTCACGGGGACGTTTTCCAAGGCTCCCGTGGGGCAATTCTGCACGCAAAGGGGCACGCCGCCGTTGGCCTCGGCGCACCCGTCGCAGTAATCGGCGTAGAAACGCATATACGGCGTGCGCAGCGCCAAAATGCCGTCCTCCAAATGCGAAAGCGCCACGACCCTTCGGGGGCAGCTCTCCACGCAGCGGGCGCAATGGATACATTTCGACAGCAGGTTGTCCTCGTCAAGGCCACCGGGCGGTCTGACCAGCGCCGCCTTTGGCGCAAAGCGCAGAGCGCCCAGGCCGAACAGGGCGGCCACGCTCGCCGCGCCTGCGCACCACGTGCGGCGGGATATGGCCGGCCCCGATTTCCGTTCCTCCTTCGACATAGTCACAGTACCTCCTACTACGGGGAAAGCCACCAAGCGGGAGGAGAGAATCCCACTTGGCGGCATCCCGCTAAAACAGATTGATGACGGGGAATCCGAAGCAGTAGAACAGCATCCTCACCACGATGGCACCGACCAGAGCGGCAACCAGCGTCGCGATCGCCACTGTCGGGGCAGTCTCCGCTTCACCCTTCTTGCCCAGCACAGCCAGGACAACGGGGAGCACGGCACCCACCGCGATGGCGCCGACCCAAACCAACGCCGCCCAGTCGCCGGTGAACACGCTGTACGCATTCGAGGGATCGAACAGCGTCTTATTGGGGTCGGTGGGATCCCAGTAGTACTGCCAACCGGCGAAGTTCGCGCTGTTGACCTGCACCACGATGAGATACACCACAGTGAACACCGCGTTGACGGCGGCGCCGACGAAGGTGCGCTCGGGCGCGTTGGAGGCCTTCTCGCCACAGAACTTGGCGATGATCAGGTACGTCGCGGGACCGAGGACGCAGGCGTTGCCCAGCATGTACAGGATGTAGATCATGTTGTTCCATGCGGGGCGGCCCACCATCACGTAGCTGTGGGACATGAGCGCCACCAGCAGCACCGCAGCCGCCACCGAGAAGACGGACGACCACACAGGGACGGAGCAGCCGTCCTCGCTCTTGCGCATGAGGATCATGTGCACGAGCGCCGCGACGGCCAGGATGACGATGCAAATCAGCTCCTGGGTGATGCCGGAGGTGATATGGCCGAAACCGTTGAAGATATGCAGCGGCTGGGCCAGGTGGAACGTTACCGCCAGGCTGCCAACCACCAGCAAAACGGCAGCGGTGATCCAGGAAGCCATCTGCGTCTTGGGAGCTTTATCCGTGCGGATGGCGATAGCCTGGAAGCCGAACAGGCCGGCGCACCACGTAAGCAGCGTGGTGAAGAGTATCAAGGGCCACTGGAATTCCATTATTTCACGTCTCCCTTCCACTCTTTGTCACGCAGGATGTAGATGAACGAGGGGGCGTTGCCCACGTCTTTGAGCTTGTGGACGTCGCTTGCCTTGAAGTCGCGCGCGCACTCGCGGAATTCGCGGCCGTAACCGCCCTTGAAGCTCATCATCGTGGGGTCCTCGTCGATGTCGCCGAACCATTTCGCCAGGCCGACGCACTGCGACACGCACTGCGGGAGGATGCCCTGGCTGGTCTGCTGCTCGCACAGCGTGCATTTCTCGACGACGCCCTCGCCCTCATTCAGGTAGCGGACGCCATAGGGGCAGGCCATGGCGCAGAACTGACAGCCAATGCACTTCTGCTTGTCGATCTGCACCGTGCCGTCGGCGCGCTTATGCGACGCGCCCGTGGGGCACACCTCCACGCACTTGGGGTTCTCGCAGTGCTGGCACTGCAGCGGCAGGTAGTACCAATCCGTGTCGGGGAACTTGGCGCCCTCGTACTTCGGAATCGGCCCCACGCGCAAAACCTTGTTCCAGAAACTGCCGATCGGCACGTCGTTAACCGTCTTGCACGATGCGTTGCATGCCATGCATCCGATGCATCGGTTCAAGTCGATGACCATGGTGTATTTCATGGCTAGTCCCTCCCTTCGTAGGTGCGCTCCCAAGCCTTCAGGCGCGGATCTTGGGCGTTCGTGATAATGGGCGTCCCGTCATTGCCGCAGGGAACGGGGTTGTTGAACGGGCTGTTCTCCGGCGTGGCCTTATAGATGTTGACCAGATAGCCGCGCAGCTGCGGCGCGCCCTTGCCCTCGCACTGCGCATGCGAGTTCACCAGGCAGTTGCAGCCGCACAGATCGAAGCCATGGCCCGGCTGATCGAGCTCGGGGAACCACCAGGAGTGCTCCAGGTTCACGCGGCCGTCCGCCACGGCAGGGGAAAGCTCCACGCATTGGCGGATCTTGCCGAAGGGCGTTTCGATCCATGCCCAGTCGCCCTGGATGAGGCCGAGCTTCTCGGCATCGTTCGGGTTCATCTCCAGGCGCGGGACTGGCCAGACCTCGCGGCACCACGGCAGCTGACGATGCTCGGAGTGGAAGTACACCGGGATGCGTCGGCCGGTGGAGGCGATGAACGGGTACTTGTCGAAGGTGTAGCCCTTGATCTTTTCCGCGTTCGGGTTGTCGGGGTTGTTGCCCTGCACCTCCACGTAGCCACCGCCGCCGTTGGGCGAGGACTTGGGCTCGGTATAGAACGGCAGGGCGTACTTGGTGCCATAGGGCTTGCCCGTGCACTGCTCCTCCACCTTGCTCATGGCGCTTTCGAAGCCGGTGACCCAGATCTCATGCCTCGAGGTGTTGGTGTAGAAGCCCGGCTTGCCCTGGAAGGGACGCAGGTTCCAGCCGGTCATGAAGCGCCTGCAGCTGCCGAAGCCGTTGGGGTTGGTCACGCGGCAGTCGTACCAGCCTTCCCGCTCGAACTTGTCGGCGTACTCGGCCCAGGTCATGCCCGTGGACTGAACGGCCTTGTCGCGCAGGAAGTCGCCCATCTCCCACTGGTCCTCGCCCTCGTCGCGGCTCGTCCAGAACGGAACGCCCTTTTGCTTGTACCAGTCGCCAACCCAGTCGATGCCGTAGCGCGCCTCGCCGGGGGCCTCGATGCAGTGGATGTGCGCACCGTAGTAGCCCGCACAGCCCTGGGTGATGCGCGTGCAGCCGGGGATTTCCATCCAGTGCTGCTCGGGAAGCATGAGGTCGGCCAGCGAGGAAATCGGGTCCTCCCAGAGGTTGGCGTCCACGAAGAACTCCAACTTGGAAACGCCTTCGTAAGCTTCCGTGATGTTGCTCTGGTTGAGGATTGCGCCGGCCTGGGTGAGACCGCCGTAGATCTGGTACGGCTCTCCCGTGCGCATGGCGTCGTACACGCGAACCGCCTCGCCCGAGGTGTAGGGGAACTTCAGGGCGCGAGCGTTCTGCGCGGCGTCGGTAACCTTGTTCTTGTCGCCTACGCGCAGGAACTGGCCCAGGATGCGGGAGGTCTGATCCTTGTTGACGGAAGGCGCGATGGTGATGCCACGGTGACCGCCGGGAGTGTCGATGTTGCCCATGATGGCGTCGAGCGCCTCCATGGTGTGGAGCACTTTCAGGGCATTGCCCGTATGCTCATGGGTCACCGAATAGTTCAGGCCGCCGTTGAAGGTGCCGCTCGCGGGATCGTAGCGATGCGCCCAGCCGCGGAAGGCGCCCTCGATGACCTCGGCCTTGACGCCCGTGGTCTCCTCCGCCTTTTCAAGCGTCCATTCCTTGCAGTTGTCGTAGTAATGCTCGAAAGCGGTGCGAACCTTGACCTCGGTGCCGTCCTTGAGCTTGATGGTCGGGATGTCGTCGGAATACAGCGATGGGTCCGTCGGGAACTGGCAGCCCTCGACGGTGGGCATGGAGTCCGGATCGGGCAGGAATTCGCCGGAAAGGCCGGGGCGGTCCGAATAGACCATCTTGCCCTGCATTTCCTCCCACTCGTAGTCGTCCCAGATGCTGCTGCCCAGATCCTTGCCGGTGGTGGCGTCGTAGTGGGCGGCCTTCATGTACCACTCGGAGCCCTTGACGTACTTGGGCTTGAAGTCGCCCTCGCCTTCCCACAGGCCCGTGGCGGAATCCAGATAGGTGAAGCGCTCGTTGGCCGCATCCCACACCAGGAAGCGGTGCAGGTCGCCGTCGCCCTCCACGTCCCACGGCAGGATGCTCGGATCGACGTCGGCCTCCTTCAGCAGATGCGTGCTGACGTTGCGGGTGGACGTGACCGAACCCACCAGGCCGACCGAGGGGTACTTCTCGTTCTTGACGCCCGTGGGCTCCATTTCCTCGCACACCAGGAAAGCCAGGTTGGTCCAGCGCTTGGTGTACCAGTCGTCGTAGAGCTCCTCCTCCATGGCGATCTTGGTCCACGCCAAGGCGATGGCGCCGTCGGTGCCCGGACGCACCGGCAGGTAGTAGCTGCCCGGACGGCTCGAAGCCTCCTTGGCCAGGTTGGACATGCGCGGGTCGATGTTGATGTAGCAATCCGCCATCTGGGAGTTGTCCACCGCGACGCGGCCGGCGTCGTCGTAGTTGGAAACCTCGATGCCGCTGCCCCACTGCAGCCACACGTTGGGACGCCAAATATTTTCGACGAAGGCGTACTCCGACTGGGACGTCTGGCCCGTCAGCGTGTTACGAGGGCCCTTGCAAACCTCGCCGGGGGAAACCGCATTGGGCGAATCGTAGAGGTACGTCATGGCCGACATGCCGGACATCGCGTAGATACGGCTCGTGCCGCCGAAGAACGCGATGGACGCCCCGCCGTACTTCGCCTGGATCTCGTCAAGCTTGGAGCAGCCCAGCTCGATGGCCTCATCCCACGTGACGCGCTTCCAACCGGGGTCCTCGCCCTTCGGGTTCGTGCGAACCATGGGATAGGTCAGGCGCGCCGGGTGGTACGCGGCCTGCAAGGACGCCTGGCTCTTCGCGCAACAGTTGCCCATGGATCCCGGATAGCTGGGGTCACCTTCGATCTTGATGGCGCGGCCGTTGCGCACGGTGACCAGAACACCGCACTCGAACTTACCGCAGCCACGGCATCCGGTACGGATAACTTTCGTGTCCCCCTGATCGTCCAGAACGAAGTCAACCGTCTCCGATGCGAGCGCACTGGTTGCCGCCTGGCCGCTAACCGCAGCGGCCGCAGCAGTAACCGCCATAGCCTTCACGAAGCTTCTGCGTGAAAGGTTCATGGGTTTCAATGCTGCCATAGTCCCTCCTTTTCTGTGTTTGGATTTTCACGGCAACAGGCATGCTAGGAAGAAGCGGGCGGCGCGGAAACGCTCGCTCATGGTGAAACGGCACCGGGCGAAGATGAACCGCGCTCCCCTGCTTGATGACCTCGCGAAATCCCGTCTCATCATGTGCGGGTGAGACGCCTCACCCTCTTCCCACCTGGAGAAATCACCATCGTGTCATCCCCGAAACGACGCCATTTCCTCTCCAGCGTGCGTTTTAGCGGCCCCGGGTAGTGCAGTACCTTCATCCTCGTCAAAAGGCTTCCGACGACGAAACGGAAGCGCAAAGACGCAACTAGAGGGGCAACGATATGGATACACACACATTTGAGCTGAATGGATTCGGGTCGAATGCCGGCGTGCCGGATGGCCTGATCGGGCCGGACGGGAAAGCGCATGGCAACCCCGCCTCCCCGCAGGAATGCAGCGGGGAGCAACAGGACCTGCAAGTCCAGTTCTTCGAGGACGACGAGGAAGTCCGCCTAATGAACCCCGGCGTGGGCATCGGCAACTACGCATCGCTTTTGGAGAGGCAGGAAAAGCCGCAGAAGGAGGCAAGCGAGGACATCGCCGAATTCGTGGACGCCATGAAGGGCCAGAAGCAGGTCATCCTGGCCATCATCAACCGCTGCAGGACCGAAGCGTTCGCGAAGGACATCGATGAGGTCATCGAGCCTTTCAAGCGCTACCGCCGCTCGGTTTACAGCGACATCAACATGCGCAAGCTGCTCGTCGAGCATCAGGCGCTGACGCGTCTTGAAAAGGAGTGCTTGGAGCCGGTTGAGGGCGTGCTGGCGGATGACGAAGAATTCTCCGTCATCACCGACGAGGACGGGCATGAGGTCATCGTCGACGCGGACGGCAATCTCATCGTCACCAAGAACGTCATCGAATCCTGGATAGCCACCGAGGCGGGCATCGCCTATGCCGACGCGCAGGACCCCATGGGCGAGCTGGAGGCGCTTCTGGAGGCGGAGCCCCAGTATCTGGGCATCTACCAGCGCATCCTCGTCTTCTGCCGCGAACAGGGCCGAACCGGCTACGAGATCAACGACGTGGTGGACGACGACCCGCTTGTGCAGGATCCGCGCAGATTCTCGCAGTACTTCCTGGGCAAGTTGGAAACCGCCAACGCCATGAACTGGGAGGACAAATGGACCATCACCTCCCTGGGCCTGGAGTACCTGCAAGCCCACGAAGACGAGCTCGATGCGGTTGCCGAAGAGCTGGAAGAGATTCAAGAGCAGGCTAAGGTCGCGAAGCAAGCCGCCGATACGGCCGACCCGTACGTCATCAGCGAGCCCTGGGAGGTAGTCGATGCCTAGCGAAATTTCCCAAATCATGGACACCCGTGCGAATATGTATAACCTTTTGAGCCGGGTGTTTCGCAAAGAAGTCGACGCCGAGTTCCTCGACGAGCTGATGCACATCCGCTATCCCCAACACACGGGAAACGAATTGGCGGACATCTCATACCGGTTTATCCATCGCTACCTGTGCAACGCGCGCGAGGCGACGTTGGATGAGCTGGCCGTTGACTACGCCCGCATCTTCCTGGGACTCGGGTCGCTCGACGCGCACGCGGCATACCCCTTCGAAAGCGTCTATACCTCGGAAAAGGGCCTGCTTATGCAAGATGCCCGCGACAACGTGCTCGCCGTCTACCACGCCAACGGCGTCGTGAAGGACAAGTCCTGGAAAGAACCCGAGGACCATCTTGCCGCCGAGCTGGAGTTCATGAAGATCATGAGCCTTCGGTGCCGCGATTTGCTCGACGACGAAAAGGAAGAGGAAGCGCGCGCCAACGTGGAGGTGCAGCATGACTTCCTCGTCAACCATGTGCTGAAGTGGACCGAGAAGTTTTTCGAGGACGTGCCGCTGTACGCCTCGACGGATTTTTACAGCGCCTTCGCCGAGCTGACGCGCACCTACCTCGCCGACGACCGCTTGCTGCTGGAAGAGCTGTTGGACAGCACCTCTAACGAGGACGAGGGCGAAGACGGAGAGAACGCAAGCGAGGAAAAGGACGCGGAAGGCAACCAAGTAGCCGAAGAAGCTAATCGGGCGATCGAAGACGCTTCAAAAGAGAAGCTAGCTCCCGCCGATGGCGCCGAGGGCGCCGAGAACGCCAAGGAGCGTGATACCGATGCGCAGGCCTAATGCTTACCTATCCTTCACGCTTGACGAGACGTTCGCCACCCCTGAAAACTTCTCCCTGCTCAAACGTGCGTACAGCTATGTAGCCCCTTGCTCCATGAAAGCCGGCAAAGAGAACACGCTGCTCATCACCATCAAGATGGGCTCCCATGAATTCATGGATTCGTTCGACGCCGCCCAGGATACCAGCTGGGAAACCGAGGTCTCCGAATGGCTGCGCACCAAGATCCGCAAGGTCAAGGAAACCATGGAGGAGTGCGACAACCCCAAGCGCCGCGGCTACATGGGCGTCATCCCCTTCACGTGGCTCATCTTGAACATCCAAGGCAAGGAGCTTCGCTTCTTCCTGGCCAACAACGAGTTTCCCCCGGTCTTTGAAATCATCAGGGCGTTTCGCGACAATCTCTGGCTTTCCAAAACCCCTTACAACGACATCGACTACGCCGTGTTTCCCAGCATGGATACGATCGAGTCTTACCGCAAGGAGATCGCTACGGCGCCGGAAGCATCCGAGACATCCGCAGCATCGGAGGCTTTAGATGCCGCGCCGGCACCCGACGATTCCTCAAACGCCGATCAGCCGGAGGGTCAGACGACCGACAAGGTCGCGGCCCTTCCCCCAATAGACTATACGTATGGGCAAGTTGTGCTCAGCTCGGGCGAGGTGCGAACCATCCCGACGGCATAAGCTCTGCCATCTTCACCGCCTTTGCGGGGCTTCGGGCAACAACCCCTCCCCCTCCCTCAAGCTTGGAGCCCCGCAAGGACACATTCCTTTCTGCGATCAACCCCGCACGTTGCCCCGCGGGGTTGATTCCCGCCTGACCAGCACACATTCGAGACCGGTGCGCGGCGCGGCATCTTTTGCTATATTGTTGCACTCGGGGGTAAGAATTAAAGGGGGATGCAAAGCTATGGGCACAAGCTCAGCGGCAGCAATTCAGCAGAGGAAGTTCTCGTTTCAGGCTCCTTATAAGACATTTTGGTTCGCGGCGTTGGGACTCGCGCTTGAAGGCGTGGCCGGAGAAGCACGGCGATTCGTCGCTCCTGTTTCGAGCACTCCCGATTTCGCGCAGACGACGATCCTCTCATTCGTCACGTTCATCTGCCTTGCCTTGGTCGTCTTCATGGCCCTCAAGCGCAAAAATGAATTCGTCTTCAAGAGCAAAGCCTGGGCTGTCGTGGTCGCCATCCTGTTTTCCGGAGGGCTGGCCTTCTTCTATCAAGAACGCCTTTTCATCTCGTCCGCTTCCCATCTCTGCGTGTACGGATATTTGCTGGCATCCTTGGCCGGCGTACTCTATTTCCTCATTTGGTTTGACCGAATTTTCCCCTACGGCCTGAAGGCGGCACTCGAAACGGTGGCCGTCAGCATCATACTGCGCGGCATTTTCCAGATCGTGCTCCTACTTTTGCAGGAAACGCCCGCCGCGGTTCTGCTGATGGCGCTGCCCCTCATCAGCCTCTATTTCTATTTGCGCATTTACCGCGAAAACGATACGTATTTGGACGAAGGTGCTCTCGCGCAGAATAAGAAATACCTGATCGTTGGAGGGGCCGGATTCAAGCGGCACGCGGCCTTTGCAAGCTTCCTCGCCGTTGCCTTCGCGCTTGCGTTTCTCATGAACTCGGAAGGCTCTCAGCAGCTGCTCACCCCATCGAGCAGCAACGTGCCGCTCGGGCAGCTGTCATGCGTCATGGGCAACCTCATAGGCGGCATCGTCATGTTCGGGGCCAGCCAAACCTCGCTCAACAAGTCTTCCCTGTTCATATTCGTGGTGATCGTGGTTGGCTTCACCTGCATCGGCCTATATTCGTCGATTTCCAGCACCCTCGCCGGGTCCGTTTTAAGCTCCGTCTTCCTGTCCGCAGCGCGCAAATGCATCGACTTGCTCGTGGTGCTGCCGGCGTTCATCTTCTCCTTAGACGGACGCCCTCGATACGCCTGGTATGCCTTGACGCGGCTCGTCGGAAACTTCGCTTCGTATCTAGCGGCCGCGACGTTCACCTATCAGTCGAGCGAGAGCGCTTTCTCGGGAACCTCGAGTATCATCGGGCTCATCATACTCTTCGCGGCGTTCATCACGTTCTTCGCCTGTACCAATGACGGGGCGCAAGCCGACTCCCCCACCCTTAAGACCATCCAGCCCGAAGTGGCGAAGCCCCAAGAGGAGCAGCCGGTGCGTCGCCCCTTCTGCGAAGCTTTGGAGCAGGTGGCCCAGGAAGCCGGCCTGACACCCACCGAGACAACCGTGTTCAATCTGATTGCGCGCGGCCACAATGCCGAGAGCGTGCGGCAGGAACTCACGGTTTCCATCAATACCGCGAAGACCCATATCCGCAACATCTATGCGAAGCTCAACGTTCATTCGCAGCAAGAACTGCTCGAACGCGTGGAGCAGGCGAAAAAGGAGCTCTCAGAAGAAGCCGACGGGGCCAGCCGACACTGACTCCGCGGGCGTTTTAAGGAAATAAGTGTCGCGCCTAACGGCGCTCTCCAGTAAGGGCCGAACTTGCGTTCGGCCCTACGGAATCTTGCAGCCGGGTTCACGTTTCCGCAGGGCTTTCGCTGTTGTGAAAATCCCATTTCCAGACTTTGCTTCAACCAAAAATTCGTGCGAACGCAAGTTCGCGCAGTCGTAGTTCAGCGCTCGAAGGGCGCGTCACTGCCTTGGGCCGGCAGCCCGGTTTCGTTTCCGGATGGGTTATTTCCCGTCGCGCATGGCGATGAGCTTGGCTCGGACGTCGGGGTTGATGCGGTCGGCCAGCGTGCGCTTCTTGGCCACCTTCGGCGTTTCGTCGAGCCGCGCTTCCTCGTAGTACGTCCCCACTTCACGGGAGAATCCGTTTGCGGACATGCGGTCGATGCCGAACCCGAATACGGTGTCCTGAATGGTGGCGTCGGACGTGACCACAAGGCATTCCACCTGGCGCAGGCGCGCGTCGTGCGCGAGCTTCTCGATCACCTTGTCGGCGGACTGCCCCGCCGGGCTGAACATGATGCGCACGCCGCCGATGCTCTGCACCTCGCCGGTGGAATACTGGTTGTCGGCGCCGTCGAAGACGATGATGGCCTTGTAGTCGCGCCCAGCATAACTGACCACGTCGTTGATCAGGCGCTCGCGCGCGGCATTGAAGGCATCGTCGGTGTAGTCGGGATGCAGGAAGGCATCGCGGTACCGATTGCCCGAACGCAGCACGTTGTAGCCGTCCACCAGCAGCATCTTCTTGCGTTGTTTCGCCATGCGCACCCCTTTCCTTCACGGCGTCTGCGCTGCGCAATAGCGCCCGCCTGCAACCGAAATCGCAAGCGGGCGCAAACCAATTGGCTCTGCTTACTCCGCGATATTCTGACGGAGCCATTCGTACATGCACGCCGTCGCAGCCTGCGCGACGTTGAGGCTTGCGACCTCGCCTTCCAGCGGCAGCTTCGCATGGAAGTCGCAATGCTCGAGCACCAGGCGCGACACGCCGTCGTGCTCATTGCCGAGCACGAGCGCGATCTTGCCCTTGAGGTTCGCCTTCCAGATGACGTCGTCGGTGTGCTCGGTCGCCGCGCACACCCAGAAGCCCTCTTCCTGCAGGCGATGGATGGCCTGCACGATGTTGGACACCTGCGCAACCGGCACATGGGTGATGGCGCCGGCCGAGCTCTTGTACGTGGAAGCCTCAACGCGCGCGCTGCGCTTATTGGGAATGATGAGGCCCGTGGCACCCACCGCCTCGCAGCTGCGGCTGATGGCACCGAGGTTGCCGGCGTCGGTCAGGTGGTCGCAGATAACCACCATAGCCCGGCCGTCATGCGCCTCGGCGTACTCGTTGGAAGCGTTGACGACTTCGCCGATGCCCACGTAACCGAAGGGCGCCGCTTCCGCCATCACGCCCTGATGGCTGCCGCGGGCGGACTTCTCGTCGAGTTCCTTCTTGGGAACCTGGATAACCTTCACGCCGTTGCGCTTCGCCTTGCGCAGGATATCCTCGACCATGGGGTCGCGCTTCATGAAGTCGCCCATCAGGATGCGGCGCATGGGGACGCCGGTGCGGAACGCCTCGATGATCGGGCGCTTTCCTTCAATGTAATCAGCCATAGGGGGCCTTTCGGGTCTAAATCGTACGGTGATGGTTATTGTAGCAGCCGACGGTTAAGCTCCCGCCACTGCTAGGAGGACTCCCGCCCAAACACAAAGCAAGGCGAGCTGAAAGCCCGCCTTGCGAAATCATTCTGAGAGCCTGCCGCTACACCCGCGCGTGCGATCCGCGGGTGCGGAACTCCTTGCGGGCCTGCGCGAGGTAGTCGTAATGCTGGACATTGTGCGCGTCGCTGGCGATATAGGTGTAGAGATTTTCCTCGAACAGCTTCTTCGCCGGCTTCTTTTCGGCGCCGAAACGCCCGCCCGCAATGAAGTCCGCCGAAGCCTGCAGCTTGCAGCCCTTGCGCACAAGCCTGCGCGCAATCTCGACGTCCTCTTGGATGCCGCGATAGCGCTCCGGGTGCGCGATGATCACCTCGTAGCCGCGCGACTGCAGCTCGTAGATGGTGCGCTCGTACTCGTCGAACTGCGGCTTGCGCGCGCCGTTTGACAACTCCAGCAAGAATTCGTTCGAACCGTCGAAGTGCAGGTAATCGACCCACTCCATGCCCAAATCCATGAGCTTGGTATGGTTGACTTCGAAGCCCATGGTGATGGGAAATCCGTCGGCGTTCGCAACGAGCAGGTCGTAGGCGTCCCACATGGCGTCGTAGTCGAAGTACGGGTCGCGGCAGTGCGGCGTGCACACAATGGAGGTCACGCCCGCCTTTTTGGCCGCCTCCAACATGGCAAGCGACTCGTCAAGGTTACTCGCGCCGTCGTCGACGCCCGGCAGGATATGGCAATGGATATCGCGCACGGCTATCCCTAACGGTGAGTCCTGGCCGCGCGGTCATTCGGGCCGCCGGAAGGACGGCGACCGGACGGCGTGGGCGTCGAGGGACGGGACGGGCGACGATGAGAATGCGGGCCGGGCTTCTTGTCGCTGATGGGCTCGAAGCTGCCCGTGCGGTCGGGAAGCTCCTTCACCGAGGCAGCTGCCTGCTGCTGGTCATGTGCAGCCTGAATATCCTCGTCGCTCGCGCGCTTGCCGTCCTTGGTGTAGTACGCGTAATAGTACTCCGAAGAGGAGCTTTCGCAGAACGTCGCGCAGATGCCGATGACATTCGCCTCGGCCTTTTTCAGCTGGTCATAGGCATGCAGCAGCTCCGAACGATTGGGAACGTTGGAGCGCACGACGAGCACGGTGCCGTCCACGATGGTGGACAGAATTGCCGCGTCGACGAAAGTACCGACCGGCGGCGTGTCGAAAATGACGTAGTCGAAATCCTGCTCGAGCGTGGTAGCGAGCTTCCGGTAACGCTTCGAAGAGAGGATATCGGCCGGATTCGGGATGCTCGGCTCAACGTCGAGGAAGAACATGTTCGGCACATCGGCCTCTACAATGGCGTCCTTGATCTGCGCATCCTCGGTAAGCACGGCGTACAGACCCACGCGGGGACGCAGGTTCAGCGCATCGGCGAGCGTGCGGCGGCGCATGTCGGCCTCCACCAGCAGGACGCGCTTGCCGGAAGTGGCGATGGCGCGGGCGAGCTCGATGGACACCGTGGACTTGCCCTCGTTGGGAACGGTGGAAGTAATCACCAAGGAGCGGATGGGCTCGTCGGGAGACATGAAGCGAATGTTCGCGTACAGCGTCTTCGCCGCGTTCTGCACCTCAAGGCGATTGGAGGACTGCTTTTTCTTCTTAGCCATGGCTAGTTCCTTCCTTCACCCTTGATCTTGGGGATACGGCCGATAACCGGCACGCCCAACAGCTCTTCGGCCTCTTCGGCATTGCGCACGCGCGTGTTGGCCATATCCATCACGACGACGATGGCGATTGCCAAGAACAGGCCGGCCAAAAGCGCGACGGCCACGTACAGCGGGCGGTTCGGGCCGGACGGAGCAGTCGGGGTCTTCGCAGAGTCGATGGTGTTGACGCCCTGCAGGCCCATCTTGGACTGCGCGATTTCGGAGATGGTCTCGACGTACTCGTTGGCGACGACGGCGGCGGAGTCGGCGTCGGTCGTGGTGACCGAAAGCTGGATGACGCGCGTGGTGGTGGACGAAGTTACGGAAATCTTCGCGTCTTTGAGCGAGTCCACGCGCAGCTTCTCGGCGGTCTTGTCCTTCACGTCCTGCGTCTGAGCAAGCTCGGCGACGTCATTTGCCACCATCTGGCTCGCGCTCAAGTCGGAATAGTTGGTGGAGCCGTTCGTCTGATCGGACTTCTGCAGCACGTAAGCCGATACCGTAGCGGTGTACTGGTCGGCCATGAAGCCCCAGCTCACCACAGCCGTAGCAAGCGCGCACACAATGGGAAGCACGATCACGAGCCTCAAGTGCTTGCGCAGCAGCTTCATCAATTCAAGAAGCGTCATCCATGTACCTTTCTCTGCCTTGCCGTTTCTTATCCCTAAACCCTAAAAAGAAATCCCTAAAGCTACTTGCCGTTCACCGTGGTCGCGGCGTTTTCGGGGTTCTCGCCCTTGTCGACGGCCGCCATCAGGGTTGCCCAACCTTGCGGGTCCTCGTAGCAAAGCCACATGCCCGTAGCCTCGTCGATGTCGCCCTTGTACGGACCCGTGCAGGTGTAGAACGTCACGTCGCCTGCGGACGCGAAATCGGTCGCGAGCGAGATGATGTCGTCCATGCCCATGCTCGTGGAGAAGCACTTCGAGAGTTCCTGCACCAAGCCGGGGATGGCTGCCGGAGACGACTTCAGAACCGTCTTCATCAATGCTTCCGTCATGGCGCGAACGTTCGCCTGGCGCTTGGCGTCCTGGTCGTCGCCGTAGGCGGTGCGCATACGGGCGAGCGCCACGCACTGCTCGCCGTCAAGGCGCTGCTGGCCGGCGTCGATATGCACGACGTCCTGGTCCTGGGTGTACACCTGATAGTCGATGGTGTAGGGAACGTTGACGTAAATGCCGCCGACGGTGTCCACGAAGTCAGCAAGGCCGGCGAATTCGATTTCAGCATAATGGGCGATCTTCACGCCGGTGACCTGCTCGACCGCCTCGACGGCTCCGGTTGCGCCGCCCTCGGCGAAGGCCTGGTTGATCTTGACCGTCTGGCCGTTAAGCGTGTACGGCGTGTCGCGAGGCACCGAAACCATCGTGATCTTGTGATTCGCCTGATCGACGCGCACGAGCACGAGCGCGTCGGAACGTTCCCCGTAGGTCTCCCAGTTATCCGAACCGACCAGCAGCACATAATATGGCTGCACCTTGTTGTCCTCGACAGGCGTGAGCACCTCGTTGAGCTGCTGCTGCTCCTGCGCGTCCATCGCGATATTGCCCGAAAGGCTGTTCATGTACCAGGCCGCATAGCCAGCCGTGCCCGCCGCAATGACCACAATGGCGATGAGCACGCCGAGCAGCACGCGCTTGAGCGTGCTATGACGCTTGCGCTTCTTGCGAACGCGCACCAGGTCGTTGTTGGCGTAGCTGCCGGCGGCGGGAACGAATCCCTGCCCCTGCGCATGCGAACCCCGGCGATTCCCCCCGCCGAATTCGTTGTCAGATGCCATAGAAACCGTCGTCTTCCTCGTTGTTTGCGGAAGCGCCAATCGCCCCGCCCGCTCGTTTTATTTCCTTGGTTTGCATGCACGATGCCGACGCAGCGAACTGCCGCCGATGCGGCCGCATAGAGCATAAACCTCCCATACGATACCAGATGGCACAACTCCCGCACCTATGCATCGAGTCGATTTCACGGCTCAGTCAGAACAATTTACGAAGCGCGCTATTATTCGACACGAACGCGCCATTGCGTGATTCCATCGCCCGCAATCTCCTCATTTCTCTCCACAAGGTATGCTCACTTTGCGTATTTCGTCCGGAATTGGTGTTCGCCGTTTGCGCACCGCGGGCGAAATCGCCATACTGAAAAGGTTGCTTCTCACGAAATTCTTTCTCGTTCTTTTCGCGCACCAATCAACCGGAGCCACCCAAGCAAGGCGTCCGGGCCGCGAATGTTGCAGAAAGCGGCTCGCGTCAAGCGCAAAGCACGCCGCCTGGGGCGGGTGCGAGTAATAGTTTATTGGTTGAGCGCTTGATGGCCGCAGCACCCCTGGATGGTGCTTTGCGCGCTGCGCGCTGCAACCGCGAAGAGAACGGATCATCATGACCGCATTTTCCGAACTGGGACTGTCCGAGGCCGCACTGGCCGCCGTCGAGCGCATGGGCTACGACGACGCCACGCCCGTGCAGGAACAGTCCATCCCGCTGATCCTCGAAGGGCGCGACGTCATCGCCGCGGCTTCCACCGGCACCGGCAAGACGGCGGCATTCCTGCTGCCGACCCTGTCCACCCTGCCCCGCGTCAAGGGCCGCGGGCGCGCCCCGCGCGTCTGCGTCGTCAGCCCCACGCGCGAGCTTGCGCAGCAGATCAGCCGCACCTGCATGCAGATCGCCCGCAAGACCGGCCATTTCGTGACCACCGTCTACGGCGGCACCCCCTACGGCCCGCAGATCCGCGAGCTGCGCGGCGGCACCGACGTGCTCATCGCCACGCCCGGGCGCCTGAACGACCTCATGGATCGCGGCGTGGTCGACCTGTCGGAAGTGAAGGTGCTCGTGCTTGATGAGGCTGACCGCATGCTCGACATGGGCTTCCTCCCCGACGTCACCAAGATCGTGGAGAAGACGCCCGAGGAGCGCCAGACGCTGCTGTTCAGCGCCACCATCGACAGCTCCATCCAGAAGAACCTCGGCAACCTGCTCAAGGATCCCGCCATCGTGGAGATCGCCCGCAACGGCGAGACGGCGGCCACCGTCGAGCAGTTCATCATGCCCATCGCCAACCGCATGAAGCAGGAACTGCTCGAGGCGGTGCTCGAGGCAAAGGGCCACGAGCGCGTCATCGTGTTCGCGCGCACCAAGAACCGCACCGAGGAATGCGCCGAAGCGCTTGAGGCGGCCGGCTACCATGCCGAGTCCATCCATTCCGACAAGACCCAGGGTCGTCGCCGCCGCGCGCTCGAGAACTTCCGTCGCGGCAAGACCGACATCCTGGTGGCCACCGACGTGCTCGCCCGCGGCATCGACGTGCCGGAAGTGAACTACGTCATCAACTTCGACCTGCCCGACATGGCCGAGGACTACGTGCACCGCATCGGGCGCACGGGCCGCGCCGGCGAAGAGGGCTTCGCCATCTCCTTCGTCACGCGCGAGACCATGAAGACCCTGCGCGAGATCGAGAAGCTCATCGGCAAGGACATCCCCTTCACCACCATCGAAAACTACGAGACCGACCCCTCCATCCTCGAAAAGCCCAAGCGTGGCGGCGCGGGCGGCAAGCGAAACAAGCCCGCAGGGGCGCGCCGCGCGGGCGAGAAGCGCTTCGAGCGCGCCGAGCGCGAAGGCCGTCGTCCCAGCTCGGGAGAGCGTCGCGAGGATAGCCGCTCGGGCGGACGGCGCGGGGCGCGCGACGATAGGCGCGGCGGACGCGACGAGCGTCCGGGCCGCGGCAGCCGCGACGGGCGCCGCGGGGATCGCCGTTTCGACCGCAACGACCGTTTCGACCGCAACGACCGTCGCGGAGGTGCCGGCGGGCGTCGCGGGGCAGGCAAGAACGGCGAGTGGCTTTCCGACGAGGAATACCGCGCAATGCGCAACGCCAAGAACGCGCAGTCGCGCATGCGCAAGAAGGACCGCAAGAACGGCGCCCCCATCAAGCCCATCAAGGGTAAGGGCAAGGGCAAGCAGGGCAATGGCGGCTACGACTACAGCCGATTCTCCAAGTAGCCCTCGCGCCTAACGGTTCCGAAATCCGAAAAAGCCCTCGAGCTCGAAACGAGCTCGAGGGCTTTTTGCTTTGAGAACGACAAGCGACGCGGCGCGCTTTACGCCTTGAAACC
The DNA here is from genome assembly GCA_963604235.1 of Anaerovoracaceae bacterium. Classification (GTDB taxonomy): domain Bacteria; phylum Actinomycetota; class Coriobacteriia; order Coriobacteriales; family Eggerthellaceae; genus Senegalimassilia. Next base: position 19,932 of record CAVCPR010000022.1, read on the forward strand.
GAAGGGGATGGCGTTGGCCTCCTTCGGCGTCTCGCCGAGCCAGCGCGTCGAAGCCGTCTCGCCGAGCGTGAACGACTCCCCATCGTAGGCAACCTGCGTCACGCTCGCGTTGCAGATGCGCAGCGGGTCGTTCACGCGCGACGGGTCGAGCAGGTACATGATGGAGCGCACCACGAAGCTGTGCGTCACCACGAGCACGTTGCCGCCGCCCGACGCGAGCACCTCCCGCCCCGCCTCGGCGAAGAACGACTCGAGGCGGGCTTTGACCGTATCGAAACGCTCGGCGCGCCCGGTGTCGTCCTGGTCGGCCAGCACATCGGCAACCTGCGGCAAGCGCCTGTTCAGCTCGTCGAACGGCAAATCCTCGCCGAAGCCGGCCGCGAGCGCCTTGTGCAGGTTCGCACCCGGCCCGGCTTCCAGATTCCCATAGCACCACTCGCGCAAGCGGGCATCCGGCACATGGATGCGAGGCAGGCTCGCAGCCGGATCCGCCTCGGCGCGCGCAGCGAGCACCTCGTTGAGGGTCTGCACGGCGCGCCCCGCATCCGAGCAGTACGCATGCGCGAAATCGACGCCCGCCAAGCCGCGGCCGAGTTGGCGTGCCACGCGAATGCCCTCGTCGGTCAGCTGCGAGTCGCACCAGCCCTGCACCAGGCTCGCCACGTTGTAGACGGTCTGCCCATGGCGAGTGACGAAGAACGTGACGGGCTTCGCGCCGCCGGGTGCGCCAGTCGAGCCGCAGGACGCGCCGGCAAAGCCGCCTCCCACGCCGTCCTCTCCTTGCGGGCCAAATCCCAAACCGGTCCGCTCCCCGCTCAACGCATTAGTCGCCATAGTTCGCCAAGAACGCCTTGGTGCGGTTGTGCTGCGGGTTATTGATGACCTGCTCGGGATCGCCTTCCTCGACGATAAGGCCCCCGTCCATGAAGATGATATGGTCGGCCACGTCGCGGGCGAAGGACATCTCGTGCGTCACGATGACCATGGTCATGTGGCTTTCCGCCAAGCGGCGGATGACGTCGAGGACGCCCTTGGTGAGCTCGGGGTCGAGCGCGCTCGTGGGTTCGTCGAAGAACAGCACGTCGGGGTTCATGCACAGGGCGCGGGCGATGGCGACGCGCTGCTGCTGGCCGCCGGACAGCTCGCAGGGAACCATGTCCTCCTTGCCCTCAAGGCCCATCCATGCGAGCAGCTCGCGCGCGCGGGACTCGACCTCGTCGGCGGGGCGCTTCTGCACGGTGATGGGCGCATCCATCACGTTCTTCAGCACCGTGTAATGCGGGAAGAGGTTGAAGTTCTGGAACACCAAGCCGAAACGGCGCTTGGCCTGGGCAAGCGCGTCCTTGCCCGCATAGACGGCGCCCGAGCCGTCATCGGTCGTCACGACGGTGTCTGCATAGGACAGGCTGCCCCCGTCAAGCGTCTCGAGCATCGTCAGGCAGCGCAGAAGCGTCGACTTGCCGCAGCCCGACGGGCCGATGATGCCGACGACCTGCCCCTTCTCCACCGAGAGGTTGATATCTTTGAGCACCTCGACGTCGCCGAAGCTCTTCTTCGCATGCGAAAGCTGTACGAGCGGTGTAGACATATGCATCCTTTCCGATTCGCGCGGGCGCTAGTCGTGGTAGTAATCGAGCTTCTTCTCAACCTTGTTCAGCACCAGCACCACCACGAAGTTGAACACCCAGTAAATGGCGGCGGCCACCACGTAGGGGAACATGCTCGTCTGCGCGGCGGCGATGGCCTTGGCCTGGGTGAACATCTCCATGATGCCGAGCACGAACGCCAGCGACGTGTCCTTGACCAGCGTGATGATCTCGTTGCCCATGGCCGGCAGGATGCGCTTGACCACCTGCGGCAGGATGATCTTCAAAAACGTCTGCGTCTTCGTGTAGCCGAGCATCTGCGCGGCCTCGTACTGCCCGCGCGGGATGGACTGGATGCCGCTGCGGTAGATTTCGCCGAAGTAGGCCGCGTAGTTCAGGATAAAGCCGATGCAGCAGGCGCCGTATTTCCAGTCCGTCGGCATGGCGATATGGAAGATGTAGTACGGCCCGAACATCCACATCATCAGCTGGAGCATGAGCGGCGTGCCGCGCATGATGGAGATGTAGAGCTGCACGAGCAGCGACAGCGGCTTGAAGCGGCTCATGCGCCCGAGGGCGACCAGCACGCCGAGCGGCAGCGCGCCCACGAGCGTCACCACGAAGATGACCGCCGTGAACTGCAGGCCCGAAAGCAGCAGGCCCATCATCGTCCCGAATTCCATATCGATCCTTCCAACGTCTTCCGCGGCAAAGCGTCTTTGCGCGGCGAAGCGCCAGGGTGCTCCCCGGCGCTTCGAAATCCGTTATTCTTGCTGCTCATGCGCGCGAGGGCTAAACGCATCGTTGGCGCGAAGCGCAATCCCCCCCCCGCGGCGCGAACGCCTTTCGGGCACTTACTTGCCGAGCACCCAGTTGTCGTAGGACAGGCCGTAGTCGGCGTACTTCTCGCACAGCTGCTTGACCGTGCCGTCGGCGTCGAGCTCCTTAAGCGAGGCGGTCACCTTGGCGGCAAGCTCGCTCTCGCCCTTCTTGAAGCCTACCGCGTAGTGCTCGGAGGACAGCGGCACGGAGAGCTGCGTGTACTTGCCCGGGTTCTGCGCGATCTGGTACTGGGCGATGGACAGGTCGCAGGCCACGGCGTCGACGAGGCCGGAGTCGAGCTGCATGAACGCATTGTTGTAGTCGGCGATGGTTTGCGCGGCGCCGCCGGCGAACGTCGCGGCCACAGAAGCCTGATCGCCTTCGAGCACGTCAAGGGCGGCGGAGTCGACCTGGGTCATGACCGTCTTGCCGGAAAGGCCGGCGAAGTCGGAGATGGAGCTGCCGCTCTTCACGACGATGACCTGCTCGTTAAGCATATAGGCGTCGGAGAAGGTGTAGCCGTCCTCGCGGCCCTCCATGGTGAAGCCGTTCCAAATGCAGTTGATGTTGCCCTGGGCGAGCAGCGCGTCCTTCGCATCCCAGTCGATGGGCTGCAGCTCGACCTTCCAGCCGTTCTTCTCGGCAACGGCCTGCGCCAGGTCGAGGTCGAAACCGGTCGCCTTGCCGTCGTCGCCGATGAAGCCATAGGGCGGGTAGCTCTGGTCGAAGCCGACGACGAGCGTGAAATCACTCGACGAGGAGTCGGTCGTCGCCTTGGTGTCGGAGCTAGACGAGCCGGAGCAGCCGGCGAGCATGGCGCACGACAGCGCCGCGGCGGCCGCGCAGGCGGCGATTGCGAGGAGCTTCTTCTTCATTCGTTCCACCTTCCCTTTTGGACGGGGCCTTCGGCTTCCGCCCTCGAAGTACTTTACTACACTAAAGTGATGGAGTGCAGTATACCAAAGGAACCCCCGCCGTCAACGGATGCGCAAACTATTTCTTGAGGGAGGAGAGAATTCCCGGCCGGCGGCCCGGTTTGGGCAGATACAAAAAGCGCGGCTCGAAATCGAACAGCTCCGCGAGCGGCACATCGTCTTCCAGGGTCAGGCAATTCTTCATGCAGGCATCGGCGCACAGGCCGCACTGCACGCACTCGGCCGCCGAGAATTCCAGGAAGCTGCCGCCGTCAGGCGTGCCGTCGGCATTCGGCGAAGGTTTGAGCGAGCTTTTCGACAGCGCCCCGGTCGGGCAGAACACGGCGCACATCCCGCACGCGTTGCACCCCGATGCATCGATGCTCACGCGGCCGAACAGGCGCGTATGCAGCACCTCGGTCGCGGGTTCGCCGAGCCGGTCCATCGCGTCGAGCACCTGGGCATGACGGCGCTCGGAAAGCTGCGGCAGCGCGCCGCCCTTGCCCGCGCCGAGCCGCTCGCGCAGGGTTTTCTCCGCCTGCTTCACGCCGAGGTTCTTGCGGATGACCAGGTTCGCCGTCTTCCCGGCCGCGCTCGCCGTCCATGAGGTGGCCGAGGTGAAGAACCCGCGGCGCGACTCGGCGAGCAGGCTTTTGCTGTCGGCCAGCTCGAAACCTGCCGGGAAGTCGGAGGCGCGCTCGACGCGCAGGGCCGACCCCTGCGCCGCAAGCAGCGCATCGGTCGAGGCCACCGTGGCGTCCACCCCCGCAGACGTGGCGCGATACTTGCAGGTCGCGCAGTCGCCGTCCACGAGCGTGAGGCTTTGCGCCCCGCAGGCGGCCAAGCCGACCAGCAAAGACTCCCCCACGCGCGCCAGGCACGGCACCTCGGCGAACTTGCGCGGATCGGCAACGCCGTGCGAAGCGATGCGGGCGCAGGCCACCACGGCACGGCCCTCCCCCGCCGCTTCCATCGCGCGCGCCGCCGCCTGCTCGAGCTCCTCATCAAGCGGCTCCGTCGACACGAGCGCCTCGGTGGGGCAGATGACCGTGCACGCCCCGCACGCCACGCATGCCGCGGCGTTCACGGAAAGGGCGTTGTTGTGCACCTCGATGGCGCCCGCGATGCAGGCGTCGATGCATTTGCTGCACGAAGAGTTGCGGTTGCGCACGGCGACGCAGCGCTCGGGCACGGCGATGACGGCCTTGTCCTCAAGCTCCTCGGCAACCTCGATGATATCCGCGATGTTCGGCATGCTTCCCCCTGAAACTACCCTTAACGCACCCGGCCGTGCGGCCTACTTCTCCTCCTGCGCGGCAACCACTTGCTCAAGGGCCGCAAGCTCCTCGGGCGTGTTCGCGTTGATGAAGCACCCGCCCATCGGCTCGGCCTCGAGCACCTTTTCCTGCGGGAATTCGCGCACGTTGACGTTTTTGAAAAACACCTGGGCGCGCTTCTCGCCCTGCTCGAGCGCCTCGCGCACGGCCGGCAGGCACCCCATGCGCCGATAGACCGCATGGAACGGCTCGAAGCCGTGCTTGTTGACGGGAACCACCACGTCGGCGCCCGATTTCGTCATTTCGAGCGCCTCGGCCACCACGAGCGAGGGGCTGGCGAACACCATGTCGCAAGCCACCGCCGCGACGTAGGGGTTGCGCGCCGCCTGCAGCGCGGTGTACAGGCCGGGCAGCGCGCCGCGCTCGTTGAAGGCGTCGCACACCAGCTGGATGCGCAGCTCGGGGAACTCGCGATGCAGAAACGCGAGGTTTTCCGGCTCGTTGGTGGTGATGATCAGCTCGTCGGCAACGGGAGCGAGCCGCTCGACGAGACGGCAGATGAGCGGGCGGCCCCGAAACGGCACCGTCGCCTTGCTGCGCCCCATGCGCTTGCTCTCGCCGCCGGCCTGGATGACCACCGACACGCGCGGGCGCACGTACTGCGTCTCGATGAAGTTCGCCACGCCCGCGACGTCGTTGATGCCGAACGCCGGGATGCCGTATGCCGCGGCCCCTTCGCGCGCCTCGGGGATGTCGGTGACGATGGCCACGGTCGACTCCGTCGGCAGCTTGTTGGAGATATCGGTGTGGTCGGGATGCTGCGTGGCGAAGTGGTCGCCCGAAGCGGATGCGGGACGTGCAGGCATGCTGCGCCCGTCGGCCTGCGGGATGCCCGCGCGGCCGAACTGCGTGAAGTCGGTGCCGAGCGGCCAGCCCTTGCTCGCCCCCTCTGCGAACACGGCAGCGGTGCGCGCGTCGGCGGCGTTGCCGGAACGCATGATCTCGATCGTGGGCAGGCCGCTTTTGCGGTACCCCTCCACCACCACGATGTCGTGGCCGGGCATGCTCGCGACGATGTCATCGCACTCGAGTTCCCCGGGCGTGGTCTTGATACGCGCCATCTGCCCCGGGCAGGCGATGACCGTCTCGGTCGCGCCCGCGTGGCGGTGACGATAGGAATCCTTGCCGGGCTGGTCGATTTCGAAGCCGACGTGGCTGTGATGCTTCACGCTGCCCACGTCGAACCCCCGGTCGGTGAGTTCCGCGATGAGCTTTTCGATAAGCGTGGTTTTGCCTGAATTATGACGACCGACGACGGAAATCGCCGGCGAGGGAATTTCAATCATACGTGCCGTCCTTTCGCGAGGGAAAGTATAGCATGCGCACACGGCGGCGAAAGAAGCCTGAGCCGAGCGGGATGCAGGTGAGTATCGCAGCAAAATGCGTGGTGCGGACGAAAGCGCATGCCACGTGAGAGTTCGAAATGCGTTGCTGCTTTGCGCAGACCGAGGCGGCCGCAACGAAAGGCAAAAGAAAAGGGACTCCGCCCCCTCCAAAAAACGGAATCCCTCTCTTTTGTCGAAGCCGTAAAGGCTTCTGAATAAAGCCCGTTCATTGTAGCAGAGCCACCGCAAGACCACAACATCATTTATCGTCCGACTGCCGCCACTCGCTTTATAGAACGGTATATATCTCTCGGCGCGCCCGGCGCTACAGCACGCGGCGCGCTTCCAAGGCCCGCCCGAGCGTCACCTCGTCGGCGAACTCCAAATCGCCGCCGACGGGAAGACCGCTCGCAAGGCGCGTAACCTTGATGCCGAGCGGTTTGATGAGGCGCGCAAGGTAGGCCGCCGTCGTCTCCCCCTCCACGTTCGGGTTGGTGGCGATAACGACTTCCCGGATATCCTCGGACGCGAGCCGGCTCATGAGCTGGGCGATATGCAAATCGTCCGGACCGATTCCCTCCATGGGGGAAAGCGCCCCGCCGAGCACATGGTAGATGCCACAGAACACCGCCGTACGCTCGATGGGCGGGATATCGCGCGGCTCGGACACCACGCACAAAAGCGAGGTGTCGCGCGAGGAATTGCGGCAGATGTCGCATTCGTCGTCCTCGGCGTAGTTGAAACAGCGTTTGCAGAAACGCACCGAGTCCTTGACCTCGATGATGGACTGCGCCAGGCGAAGCGCCGTGGCGCGGTCCGTGTTCAAAATCCAATATGCGATGCGCTGGGCCGACTTCGGGCCGATGCCGGGAAGCCGCTCCAGCTCGTCGAGGAGCTTCTGGATGACGGGAGCCGATTGCACAGCTGCGCGACCCTACATCAAGCCGGGGATGTTCATGCCGCCGGTTGCCGCGCTGATGCGCTGGTTGCCCAGCTCGGCGACGCCGCGCAGGGCCTCGTTGACCGCGGCGGTGACCATGTCCTGCAGCATCTCCACGTCCTCGGGATCGACCGCGGCCGGGTCGATGACCAGGCTCTCGAGCGTGTTGTCGCCCTTCGCCACAGCCTTCACCATGCCGCCGCCGGCCGACGCCTCGAAGGTCATGTCCTTGATTTCCTCCTGGGCACGCGCCAGCTCGAGCTGCATCTTCTGCGCCTGCTTCATCATGGCGCCCATGTTGCCGCCCATGCCGCCGCCGGGGAATCCACCTTTTCTACCCATATCTCAGTTCCTATCTCATCGCTGATCATCGCTGCGCGAAACCGCGCAAACCATTGCATTGTACCGAGGGGCGCCGTCGCCCGGTTCGGTATTACCGCACTTCCTCGAAGGTTACACCGCCACCGAAACCGGCCTGCAAGATGGCCTGCAGGTCATCGGCCGACTTGTCGTCGCCGGCCGGGGTTGCCGGCTGGGGCGCGGAGGCTGCGCCGGCGGCCGCGGGGCCGGTTGCGCTTGCGGGGCTGGGCGCAGAGGCGGATACGGGCGCGCTGGCGGAAGCCGGCACGGAAGGACGCGCCGGGGCCGCTTCGGAACGCGGGGCCTGCGCCGGGCGCGGCGCGGCGGCTCGCGGCGCCGGGAAAGCGGCTCCCATCAGCTCATCCTCGCTCGGCGGGACGTCCATGTCGCCATAGGGCACCTGCTCGTCCTCCCACGGCGGCACGTCGGCTGCGGCGGGCACGTCGGCTGCTGCGGGCACGGGACGCGCGGCCGGGGCGGACGCCGAAGCAGCCGGACGTGCGGCCGGGGCGGGCGCCACGGGACGCTGCGCGGGCACCGACGGCGCCGAGGGCGCGGGGCGCTGCCAGGGAGCCGGTGCGGGGGCGGGCGCGCCGGCTTGCGGGGCCGCCGCGGGGCGCGAGGGAGCGGCGGGGCGCTGCGCGGGCTGCTGACGCTGCGCCACCGGTGCCGCGGGCTGCGCCGCGGGCGCGGGGCGCGCAGAGGCGCCGGCCGCTCCCCCCTTGCCGCCGATGGTGAACGCGAACGGAACCGGCTGGGCGCACGCTTGGGCGAGCGCCTGGGCGACCGCTTCCTGGATATCGGGCTTTTGCACGGCTTTGAACGCGAACGCGTTGCCCGCAGGGAAATCGATGACGAGCATGCTGCGGGCCGCATCGAAGGACACCTTCGTGTTCAGAAACAACACGCCGTAGGCCGCCTTGCTGCGCTTGAGCGTGGCGACGGCGGCCTGCCACGATCGCTGCAGGGCCGCGGGATTGGATAGCGCCGCGGCAAGGGACGTGTTCGCGCCGCCTGCCGCCGGGACGGGAACAGGCGCGGTCTCGGAGGCCGCCGCAGGGGCTGCGGCAACCGGCTCGGGCGACGAGGCCGAATCAGGCGTTGCGGCGGGAGCCGGAGCAGGCACGACGGCGGGATTCGCCTGGGGCCGGGGCCGGGCGGGCTGAGCTGCCAAAGCCGGAGCCGGGGTCGCGGAAGCGGCGGCGGCAGGCTGCGCGGAAGCAGGTGCGGGTGCGCTTGTCGCGGCCGTGGCGGCGGGCGCGCTCGCGGCGGCTGAGGCCGCAGAAGCGGCGACGGGAAGGGCGGCGGGCGGCGGCGCGGCGGCGGG
>CAVCPR010000023.1:0-28381 GCA_963604235.1 Anaerovoracaceae bacterium
GGCCGAGTGCAAGGACGCGGCTCAGGCCGCCGCAGCGATCGACATCGACGGGAAGACGAAGGACGTCGAGGACGCCCAGGCGGCTTGCGACGCCGCGCAGGCGGCACTCGAGGCGGCCTACGCGCCCTACGCCTTCGCCGACGTCGACTACTCGCTCTACTACGGCCCCACGGTGGCGAAGGCCGCCAAGGACGGGCTGATGACCGGATATTCCGGCACGGCGGACTTCGGGCCTGAGGATGTGATGACCCGCGGGCAGCTCGCCACGGTGCTGTGGCGGGCGGCGTGCCCGGATGCGGCGGCCGCCTATGACGAGGCGACGGCCTCCAACGAGACCGGCATGGCCGACGTCGAGGGCGGCAAGTACTACACCGCTGCCGCCAATTGGGCTGCCAGATGCGGGGTAATCAACGGCTTCGACATCGACGGTCACCGAGAGTTCAGGCCCTACGAGGCGGTGACCATGGAACAGCTCGCGTGCATCATGGCGAACCTCACGGCCGGCGGGGCCGAGGGATACGACGCGTCCGGGCTCGCCGCGCGCTACGCGGACGCGTCCAATATCTCCAATTGGGCGCTCGCGCCCGTCGCGTACGGCACTGACCAGGGCTGGTTCGCGGGCTACGAGGCCGCCGGCGGGGCGCGCGAGCTGCGCCCGGGCGAGGCGCTCTGCCGAGGGCGCGCCGCCACGATGCTCGTGAACATGGGTCTCGGCGCGTAAGAGCCCCGAACAGGGCGCGTCCTGCGGAAACGGGGACGAGGCCCAGGGGCCGACCGCGAAAACGCGATGGCCCGACGGCGAAAAAGGGATGCGGGAAAACCCGAGGGGCGCGAACCCGCAGCCCGAAGCACAAGGCGTCAACTAGATGGATGAAGTCTAGGGAGCGATAAGGCAAGCATAAGAGCACGAAGGAAACGAAAAGGAGCTCGAGAATGGACAAGAAGACGATGAGGCGCGGCTCCGCCGCCGCAAAGATCGCGCTGGCCGCCACCCTGGCGGCGACCGCCGTCCCCGCAGCGGGGATCGCGTTCGCCGACGAGGCGGGCGCGCAGGGCTCGGCCGCGGAGATCGCCTCCGCCGAGGCGCACGCGTTCCCGGACGTCGACGAGACGAGGTGGTACGCCGAGGGCGTCTCCTACGCGGTCGAGAACGGCCTCATGAGCGGGTATTCCGGCGGAGCGCGCGACGGGTACTTCGGCGTGGGCGACGTGCTCACGCGCGGGCAGCTCGCCACGATGCTGTGGCGCCTGTCCTGCCCCGATGAGTCCGCCGCCTACGACATGGCCTCTGCCGTGAACGGCTCCGCCATGGCCGACGTCGAGGACGGGGCGTACTACACGGCGGCCGCGAACTGGGCGGCGGAGAAGGGCGTCATCAACGGCTTCGACATCGACGGCCATCGCGAGTTCCGCCCCTACGAGCCGGTGACCACGGAGCAGTTCTGCTGCATCCTGGCGAACTACCGCAATCAGCAGAGCTCCATCGAGGAGGCGTGCGAGGAGCCCAACAGGTCGATCCTCGAGGCGCAGCTCGCGCGCGACTTCAACGACTCCTACATGATCTCGGATTATGCGTTCGGCTCGGTCGCTCTCGCATGCTACTACGCGGTCAGCACCGGCGGCGCATGGATCAACGGCTACGACAATCCCGACGGCACCCGCTCCCTGCGCCCGCAGGAAGCGCTGACCCGCGAGCGCGCGGCCACGCTTCTCAAGAACGTCCGAGTCGCCGAGGAGCTGCACGTCTAAGGGCTGAAAACGGATTCGAGAACGACCGAAAACGACGGCGAAAACGAACTTCGAACGACACGACAGCCCGCCCAGGACGGCGGGCTGTCGTCGTCTAAGATATAATAGCCCCTGCCTTCCGGCAGTAAAAACAGGTCATGGGCAGGGGCGCGGCCAAATCCAAAACGCCATAGCAAGTAGATGAAACCCGGCATCCCGTTGCTCGGAGGCGAAAATGCAAAAAGAACTCGTGGATTTCAGCGACTGCGAAGCGTCGATCAACAAGTACGACGGCGCGGTATACAAGCATCCCATCATGTACCGAGGCGAACGCTACATCCTGAAATACGGCGAGACGGCCGAACCCATGAACGCGGACCAGACGTCCTATGTAAACTCCCCCCTGTCCGAGCATCTGGGGTCGAGGTGCTTCGAGGCCCTCGGCATGCCGGCGCAGGAGACGATTCTGGGAACGTACCACGGGCACAAGGTCGTGGCCTGCAAGGACTTCATCGCGGCGGCGGGAAGGACGAGATACGACCTCGTCGAATTCAGGCACCTCGAGCGCGACTATGTCGGCTGGTCGGGCAATATCCTGAAGACGCCCCGGTACGAGAACGTCGTCGGCGTCTTCGATACAAACCCGCACCTCGCCCCGATTGCCGGCGCGGCGGAACTCTTCTATTGGAAAATGTTCCTCTGCGACGCGCTGCTCGGGAATTTCGACAGGCATGCCGGCAACTGGGGCTATATTTACGACAACGAAGGCGACCGGCTCGTCTCCCCCGCCCCGGTCTACGATTGCGGCAGCTGCCTCACCCCGCGCCTGACGGAGGCGGCGATGGGGCGAATCGTCGCCGACCCGGACGAGATGCGTGCGCGCGCCCTGTCCTTCCCGCGCGCCTGCCTCCTCGTGAACGGGGAAAAGCCCTCGTACCGCGAATTCCTCGAATCGGAAGAGGGGATGAGATGCGTGCGCGTCGCCGAGGGCTTCGTGCCCTCGATGGACCTCGAGAAGGTGTTCGGCGTCATCAACGGCTCGCCGGGGGCTAGCGACCTTAAAAAGGAATACCTCTGCAAAATGGTGCAGAGCAGATACGACTACCTGCTCAAGCCGATATGCGGCGGCGGGCGCAAGCCGCCCTGCCGCGTGCTGGCGAGGACTCCCGGGAAAAGGCCGGGAAACAAGGCCGAGGGCGAGGCAGGGAACGGGAAGGGAGCCGAGAGACGGAATCAAGCGGCGGGCAAGACGGAGAACCAGATAGAGAACACGGCTGGAATCCAGCTGAAGAGCCGGACGCAAGCGCCGCGCCGCAGCGATAGGCCCGCCGGCCCCGCGAAGCGGAGATAGAGAGCGAGGGCGTCCCGCATGGTATCCCGAAAAACCAAATCCACAATCGCATTCGCGCTTGCCGCCCTGCTCGTCGCGGCTTGCGCCGCGGCGTCCCTCTCCTATCTGGGGATGGGGCAGCGCGCAAGCAAGGCCGACCCCTCGCCACTGGCGGCGCACGCGGCGACTGCGCGCAGCGACGAGGGGTCGTCGGGAGAGAGCGAGTGGCCCGAGGTCGACTGGGACTACTGGCAGAGCGTGAACCCCGACGTCATCGGATGGATCAGCGTCCCCGGGACGGATGTCAGCTATCCCATATGCCAAGCGCCCGCCGAGGATTCGGAGCTGTACCTTCATCACGACGTCTACGGGAACTACAACGTCTACGGCTGCCCGTACCTCGACGCGGCGGACGCGGCGGACGGGCTCGAATCGCAAAACGCGGTCGTTTTCGGGCACCATATGAACGACGGCTCGATGTTCGCGGCGCTCGCCGGCTACTCGAGCCAGTCCTTCATGGACGAGCATCCCTACATCTATATTCAGACACCCGAGAAAAAGACGCGCCTGGCCGTCGCCGCCGCGCAGGTGATCAGGGGGACGGACCCGCTGAAGAGGATGGAATTCAGCGGGAGCGCGGATTTCGCCGCCTATTTCTCCGAATGCATGGCCGCGAGCACCGCGACGTCCGCGTCGGCGGGGCTCGCCCCGAAAAGGATGACGACGCTGTGCACCTGCTCCTACACGGTGTTCGGAAACGACGAGCGGACACTGGTGTACGCGGTGCCCGCCGATTAGGAGGAGAAAGCGGGACCGCCGAAGAACCGATGACGGCGCCGGCGGGCAAAGACAGACGGGCCGGCGACGCCGAGCGACGCCGCCGCGAACGAAAAACGGACGAACCTTGCAAGAGCCAAAGGCGATGGGCAGGGATAGCGGGGAAAAGAGGGCGCGGCATCGCAATCGCCGTCCCCCTCCCGTAGACGCGCGCGGAAGACCTGCTGTAGAATCGAGGGAAGCGGGAAGGGTCGCCGAGACGAAAACCGATTCGACAAGCCAGCCCCGCTTCGAAGAGACTGAAAAGGCGCCGTACTTCCACGCATGCGGCGCAGGCGATACCACGCAGCGCGCTCCTAGAGCGCGAAAGGAACGGCTTGGGATGAAAACGAAGAAACTCAAATCGGCGGCGGCCCTCTTGGCCGCGACCGCGGCACTGCTCGCCTGCGGGCTGTTCCTGGCGTCCATTCACCAGGACAAGGCATCCGCTGCCGAGTACGTCGAGCAGGCGGCCGAGCAAGCTCGGCCTGTGGGCGCGGAAAGCGTCGCGAGCCTGGCCGGGCGCGCTGAAAACGGGTACTGCGCCGTGCAGGCCAAGGGCAAGGGCGGCTCGCATAGCTCCGGCTCGCACGGCAGCTCGAAGGGTTCTTCGTCCTCGTCCTCCTCCGGGTCGAGCTCCGGCTCGGGCGGGGGCGCCTCTTCCGAGTCGGCATCGGGCGGCTCGCCGTCGGGCTCGTCATCAAGTTCCAGCTCCTCCTCGGCCGGATCGAGCTCGTCGAGCAGCGGCTCGACGTCGTACGGCTCGTCGGGGTTCAGCCGGTTCTACAGCTCGCTCCCGTTTTTCAGGCATATGCACCTTCTCGGGTCCGGCGACGGCAGCGGCATCAGTCTCGAGCAAATCTTGATCATCGCGTTCGCGGCGATAATCATCGCCTGCATATTCATCTTCGTGAAGTTCCGGAACTAGGGAAGAGCCGGCGGCGCGCATACGCCGCCGGCTTTGCTTTCCGGGCCGGCGAGGATGCGCGGAAAGCAACGAGAAAACTTGACGCCATGTTACCCCAGGGGTAACATGGATATGAGCAAAAATCGGCCGCCGAGGCGTATTCCCCGCCCGGCGAGCGAGCAGCGCCGCCCGCGCAAATCGCATGGCGGGACGCATGCGGAGCAAGGAGAAAACCAATGAAGAAAAAGGTTCGCGGGAGCAAAAGCGGCAAGACCACGCACGCGCTGATCGCCGTTCCGCTCGCGCTGTCGCTGGCGATGCCGGCGGCGGGCGCGACGGCGGAGGGCGATGAGGCCGCGCCGGAGGGCGATGAGGCGAGACAGGGCGCGGAAGGGTCGCTCGCGAGCGCCCTCTCCCCCTCCGGAGAGGCATTGGCCTGCACCGATGCGGACGTAGTCTCCGCAAGGCAGAGGGCGTCCGCGGCGCAAAAGGACCTCGTGGCCGCACGGAGCGAATACGCCGCGCGGGAAGCTCAGATAAAGAGGGCCGAGGCGGAGCTCGCGAGCGCGAAGACGGACAACGAGCGGGCGCAAGACGAGCTCGCCGGGCGGAAGACCGCGCTCTCGTCCGCCGCCTCGGCGGACAACGAGGCGCAAGGGGAGCTGGACGCGGCGAGCGCGAGAAGCGCCGCCGTCGCCGACGGCACGGCGCAGGCCGCCGCCGATGCGGCGGAGAAGAAGGCCGACGACGCGCAGGCCGCGCAGGGCGCGGCGCAGGCGGAATACGCCGCCGCCGCAGGCGCCCTGGCCAGCGCCGAGCAGGCGCTCGCCGGCGGGGCGTTCTCGTTCTTCGAGGAAATCGGCGCCGCCAAGGCGCTTGCGGCGCTGGAAGCGGAATCGAACCCGACCTATTCCGGCACCGACGCGGAGAGCCTGACGCGCAGGGGCGCGGCGGGAGACGCCACGGGCGTCGACAACATGCTCGCGGCAATCCCCTATCTCAAAAAATGCAACGAAATCAGGGCAGCCAACGGCCTGGAGCCGCTCAAGGTGGGGGTCGACCACATGGCTTTCGCCATGTGGAGCGCGAACTGGTCGGACGCCCACGGCGCGCATGCGGGCGTACGCTCCTACCGCAGCCACGAGAGCCTGGCGTGGGGCACCGACGACCCGTTCGACGCCTGGTACACGCAGGAGAAGGCGCTCGCCGACGCCGGCGATGCGGCCGGAGCCAAGGATTACGGCTACATCACCTCCAAGTCGAACGTCGTCGCCGGCTACGCCGTCGCGACGCACGGCACCGCCGCCGGCGCCGTCGGGTACAACTGCCACTCGCAGCTGCTCGCCGAAATCGCGCAGGACGGCGAGGCGACCTATACAGTCGACGAGTACGAGGCGCTGCTGACGGACTGGGTCGAGGGGAAGAAAAAAGCGGTAAGCGACGCGCAAGGCGCCGCCGATGCGGCCGCCGCCGCGCTCACGGACGCGAAGAACGCGGTCGCTGCGGCGCAAAAGGAGGCGGAGAGCGCCGCGGAGTACGCCGACGCGGACGCCGCCGCCGGCGCGCTTTCCGAGGCCCAGCAAAAGAAGAAGGAGACCGCAGCGGCGCTGGATTCGGCCGACAGGGCGCTGATGGCCGCGCAGAAGGACGCGGACGCGGCGCAGAAGGCCGCCGACGAGGCGCAGGCCGCCTACGACGCCGCGAACGCGGGAGACCCCGCCGGCAAGCTCGAGGCCGCCCAGGCCTCGCTCGACACGGCGCAGGCGGCGCTTGCGAAGGCCGAGGCGCCCTACTCATTCGCCGACGTCGACTACTCGCTCTACTACGGGGCGAACATCGCCAAGGCCGCCAAGGACGGGCTCATGAGCGGGTATTCCGGCACGGCGGACTTCGGGCCGGAGGACGTGATGACGCGCGGGCAGCTCGCCACGGTGCTGTGGCGGGCGGCGTGCCCGGATGCGGCGGCCGCCTACGACGAGGCGACTGCCTCCAACGAGACCGGCATGGCCGACGTCGAGGCGGGCAAATACTACACCGCCGCCGCGAACTGGGCGGTCGAGAACGGGGTGATCAACGGCTTCGAGGTGGACGGGCACCGAGAATTCAGGCCGTACGACCCGGTGACGATGGAGCAGCTCTGCTGCATTGCCGCGAACTTCCGGGGCGAGGGCTACGGGGCGCAGAGCCTCGCCCAAAGCGACCTCGCCGGCTTCGCCGACGGCGCGGCGGTCTCTCCCTGGGCCCGAGGGTCGGTCGCCTGGGCCGCGCGCGAGGGCTGGGCGAGCGGCTACGAGGCCGCAGGCGGGGCGCGCGAGCTGCGCCCGGGCGAGGCGCTTCGCCGCGGGCGGGCGGCGACCATCCTGGAGAACGCCTCGCTGCTCGCCGAGCACGTGCACGAGTGGGAGGACCTCGTCGAGCCGGTGTGGGTCCCCGAGCTCGTCGTGGTGCAGGAGGCGTGGGACGAGCCGGTGTACGAGGTGAAGGCCGTGGTGTACTGCGGCGTCTGCGGCGTCCCGGAGGAGAACAAGAACCACGGATGGGAAGTCCACGTCTCGAAGGGCGACTACAGCTACTGGGGCTACGTCAAGGACGAGAAGGTGCAGACCGGGACCGTTCACCACGACGCGGTCACGGAGGACCGCGGGCATTACGAGGACAAAGTGACCGGGCACGTATGCGCCGGCTGCGGAGCGAAGGAGTAGAGCGACCCTTCTTATGCACGCGCAAGAAGGGTAAGTGCATCACCTTCTGGATCGCCGACGACCAGGGATAGTTATAGAGTGCATCATGCACTAAGGAGTGAAAATGGCTGGAAATAGGAATCTTGCTAGCGCCATGGGGGCGAAGCAGGACGAGTTCTATACGCAGCTGCGGACCATAGAGGACGAGTTGCGTCACTATCGCAAGCACTTCAAGGGAAAGACGGTTCTTTGCAACTGTGACGACCCTTTCGAGTCGAACTTCTTCAAGTACTTCGCCCTTAACTTCAATAAGCTTGGTCTCAAGAAGTTGATAGCGACGTGCTATGCGGGATCGTCCATAACAGGCACCCAGCTTTTCCTCTTCGGCAGCGATACAGACGAGCAGAGGAGGACTCCGTACAAGGCCGTCGTCACGACCGTTCATGATGCGAACGGCGACGGTGGCGTCGATATGCTCGACGTGGCCGAGTTGTTCAGGAACGGCGAGAACAAGCTTGAACGTCTTGATGGTGATGGCGATTTTCGCAGTCCCGAATGCCTCGAGCTGTTGGACGAGGCGGATATTGTGGTTACTAATCCCCCGTTTTCTTTGTTCCGGGAATACCTATCGACTTTGATTGAGCATCAAAAGAGTTTTGTCATCATCGGAAATCAGAACACTGCGACGACAAAGGATATTTTCCCGCTGCTTAAAGACAACAAGGTCTGGCTTGGATATCACAGCGGACATACGTTGTTCGAGGTGCCAGACACCTACGGAATCCCCGACTTTTACGACAAGTGTGATAGGCAGAAGCTCAGGTCGAACGGCTACGTTATCGACGAGAATGGCAAGCTCTGGCGCAACCTCGGGAACATCTGCTGGTTCACGAACCTCGATATTCGCAAGCGCCACGACCAGATGATTCTTATCAGGAAGTACAAGCCCGAGGAGTACCCGAGATATGACAACTACGACGCCATCGAGGTATCAATGGCCGCGAACATCCCGATGGATTATGCGGGCGTCATGGGCGTTCCGATTACGTTTCTCGATAAGTTCAATCCAGAGCAGTTCGAAATTGTCGGAATCACAAAGACGTGGTTTGGCCTTGCGAATAAGGTCTATCCAAAGCAGATTCAGGTGAATAAGCAGGGTAAGCGTAGCCAAGTGACCAAGCTGAATGACGGTGCCGTTATCAAAATCGACACTCCCCCAGAGAATAAGACCTACTACGTTGTTGACGGTGGCCTCTATATACAAACCTATCCAAGGCTATTGATTAAAAACAAGAACCCGGAGGTGGCTGAGAAATGATGGATATAAAGCAAATCGAGGTCACTGTCGGCGAGGTGTGCGAAGGGTACTCCAACGGCGCCGAGGATGGCGTCATCGGCTACGACAAGCGGCTTGACATTCGCCCGATGTATCAGCGCGAGTTCGTCTACACGGGAAAGCAGCGCGACGAGGTGATACGTACCGTCATGAAGGGTTTGCCCCTCAACGTCATGTACTGGTGCAAGACGGGCGACGACTCCTATGAGGTCCTGGATGGCCAGCAGCGCACTATATCGCTCTGTGAGTACGTCGAAGGCGCCTTCTCGGTCGGCGATATGTACTTCGACAACCTCCCACAGGATAAGAGGGAGCAGATTCTCGGATACAAGCTGTTCGTATACGTCTGCGATGGCACGGATTCAGAGAAGCTCGAATGGTTCAGCATCATCAACATCGCGGGCGAGAAACTGACGGACCAAGAGCTAAGGAACGCGGTCTATGCCGGACCATGGACTTCTGATGCTAAGCGCTACTTCTCAAAGACCGGTTGCCCTGCCTCGCGGCTCGCAGGAGACTACCTCAACGGAAAGACGATTCGCCAAGAGTACCTTGAGACGGCCATCTCTTGGGCCGCCGCCGCAGACGATACCATCAAGGCCGACGACAAGGATATCATCAAGGCCTACATGGCCAAGCATCAGCACGACCCGAGCGCAGTGTCCCTCTGGAACTACTTCCGCTCGGTCATCGACTGGGTGCAGGCAATCTTCCCGAAGTACCGGAAAGAGATGAAGGGCCTCCCGTGGGGCCTGTTCTACAACGAGCACAAGGGCAGGACCGACCTCGACCCGAAGGCTCTCGAGGTCGACGTATCGCGCCTCATGGCCGACGAGGACGTGACCAGAAAAAGCGGCGTCTACGAGTATCTGCTCACAGGCAAGGAACGGTGCCTGTCAATCCGCGCGTTCGATGATCGCATGAAGCGCGCCGCCTACGAGCGCCAGGGCGGCGTCTGCCCGTACTGCGGCGAACACTTCGAGCTTTCCGAAATGCACGCCGATCACATAAAGCCATGGGTGAAAGGCGGGCCTACGACCGCTGACAACTGCCAGATGCTCTGCCGCGACTGCAACCTCAAGAAAAGCGACGGCTAGCGTTTCGGCAATCGGGTCAAAGTTGTGCGGCAGGAGGAGAGCAAAAAACACAGATGGGACGTCCACCTCTCGAAGGGGGACTACAGCTACTGGGGCTACGTCAAGGACGAGAAGGTGCAGACCGGGACCGTGCACCACGACGCGGTCACGGAGGACCGCGGGCATTACGAGGACAAGGTCACCGGGCGCGTATGCGCCGGCTGCGGAGCGAAGGAATAAGACAACCGAAAACAGGGGAAAAGAGATGCGAACGACAGCCCCGCAACGGCGTTGCGGGGCTGTCGCGTGTGATAAGATGAAAGGCATCGACAAGGCCGCGCTTCCACATTCCGCGACCCAGGACAACCAGACGATCGTAAAAAGGAGTTTGCCATGCACGCCATCGCCTCCCCGGCGCGGCAACGGCTCTCGAAAATGGGGCGCTGCGCCCTGAGCCTCATGCTCGCGCTGTTCTTCGCGGTGCCGACGAGCCTTCTGTCGGCCGCGAAGTCACCCGCCTCCCAGGCGTTCGGAGAGGAGGGCCAGATGTGGATCTCCATCGGCGAGAGCATCAGCTACAGCGGATACTCCACCAACTACTTCACGGCCGGCGGCCGCATCGCCTGGTGCATCGAGCCCAACAGCCCCTCGCCCGACAGCGGGTGGTACGACTTCGACATCCACCGCGGCTCGGAGTCCGTCGAATGGCGCGCCGCGGCGATCGCGTTCACAGCGGCGACGCTCGACAGCAGCTTCGACGAGGCCGTCCCCGGATCGGCAGCCGACGGCGCCGACCGCATGGGCGCCTTCTGGGACGCCATCGAGAAGGCCGCCTACACGGGCGGGGACCAGTCGTGCACGTTCTACACACGCATGCACGTGATGCTGTCCTACTGCTTCGAGCAGGCCGCGCACCGCGGCGTCGACCCGTTCTACGGCGCAAGCGACAAAGCCGTCTGGCAGGAGAAGTGCTCGGCCCTGTGGGAGTTCGCCATGGCCGCCGCGCAGGGGCAGGCCTATGACGGCCTCTTCACCGCGGAGCAGGCGCAATACATGGCCGCGATCGCCAACGACACCGTCATCGGCATGTCGCACGGCGGATCCGCGCAGAACATCGCCTGGGTCGAGTCCGTGGGGCTCGGGCAGGGCGACCTCGACCTCGTGAAGGTCTCCGACTCCCCCTCCCTCACCGACGGCAACGCATGCTACTCGCTCGCCGGCGCCGTCTACGGCGTCTACAATTCCCGCGAGGACGCGGAGAGCGGCAGCAACCCCGTGACCACCATGACGACCGACGCGAACGGCTACGCCAAGTCCTGCGCGCTCGACCAGGGCACGTACTACGTGCGCGAGACCTGGGCCTCGCAGTCCTTCGGCGTAGACACGGCCGTGCACGAGGCATGGGTCGAGGCCGGCTCGACCCGGCGCGTGAACGGCGAGACCGTCCCCGAGCCCGCCAAGAACGACCCGACCTTCATCAGAATAGCGAAGACCGACGCGAACGGGGCCGAGTCCGCGCAGGGAGCGGCGACGCTCGCCGGCGCGGAGTACGCCGTCGAGTACTTCGACGGCTGGTACGGCTCTGCCGACGAGGCGCGCGCGGCGAAGGCCGCCACGCGCACCTGGACGTTCGCAACTGACGAAAACGGCATGATCAACCTCAATCATGCCGCCGATTACAAGGTCTCCGGCGACGACCTTTACGTAGTCGACGGAGAGGCGAGGTGGCCTATGGGCACCTACGTCATCCACGAGACCAAGGCGCCCACGGGCTACCTGGTGTCGGGCAAGACGTACTCCATGCGCGTGTTCACCGACGAGAACGGCGACGTCACGCGCGTCGGCAACGAGGGCGGCAGCACCTACGTCGTCGAGGGCAACACCTACGTGGGAGATGCCGAGACGGTCCAGCGCGGCGACTACGCCATCGCGAAGACGGCGTCCACCGCCCCGGAGGGCAACGCCTCGGACGGAGGCGGGGCCCGCGAGCCCGTCGCCGGCGTGAAGTTCGAGCTCTACAACGCATCGGACGCCGCCGTGGTCTCGCCCGAGACCGGCAAGAGCGTCGAGCCCGGCGGGCTGGTGTGCACCATCGCCACCGACGCCGACGGCAAGGCGTCCACCGCAGCGGGCAAGGCCGTCAACGGCTGGGACGTCCCGGCGGGCTGGAGCGGGGCGCTGGCCTTCGGCTCCTACTCCGTGCACGAGGTCATTCCCCAGAACGTCCAGGACGCCTATTTCGCGAAGCACGGCATGAACATCCGCGCCGCGAGCGACTGGAAGATCTCCATCTCCAAGGACAAGCAGTCCGACCCGGCGACCGAGGTGAACAACACCGTCGCGCAGACGCCGCTCAAGATCGTAAAGGTCGACGCGGAGAGCGGAAAGCAGGTCCCGCTGCCCTGCACCTTCAGAGTGCTCGACGCGGACAAGAACCCCGTCACCTACACCAAGGACGGCAAGACCGCCGACACCTTCACCACCGGCACCGACGGGACCGTGACGCTGCCGATGCTCCTTCCCCAGGGCACCTACTACGTCTCCGAGGTCTCCGCGCCCGACGGGTACGCCGTCTCCGACGCACTCCCGTCGTTTCAGGTGACGGCCGACACGTACAACGACTGGAACTCCCCCATCGAGGTCGTGTTCCCCGACCCGGCGATCAAGGGCGTCATCGAGCTCTCGAAGACCGACTCCGAAACCGGCGCGGCGCTGTCCGGCGCCGAGTTCGACGTGGTCGCCGTCTCCGACGTGACCGGCGCCGAGGGCACCGTGCACGCCAAGGCCGGCGAGGTCGTGGACCACGTCGTCACGGGCGAGGACGGCAAGGCGACCACCAAGCAGCTCCACATCGGCGCGTACAACGTCGTCGAGACGAAGGCCCCGGCGGGCCACGTCCTCGACACGACCCCGCACGCGGCCAGCGTCGTCTCGCAGGGCCAGTCCACGCCCGTCGTGACCGTTTCCGTCGCCGTCGCCGACGCGCCGACGAAGGTGGTATTCAAGAAGACGGCCTCCGACACCGGGGCGGCGCTCGCGGGCGCGACCTTCGAGGTCTACGACCCGGCGGGCATGACGGCGAGCGGCTACGACGTCTACGGCATCAAGTCCGCGCTCGAGGCGGCCTTCAACGCGCCCAACGGCAAGATCGCCAACTGGGACGCCGTCAAGAACGACGCCGCGGCCGGCAAGTTCGCAAAGGGCGACACGGTCGAGCTGACCTACTCCTTCACCGACCCCGAGACCAACGAGGCCAACGAGTTCGAGGTCGTCGCGACCTTCGCGGACGGCTACGAGGTCGACCTGACCTACGCCGACAGGAAGACTGCGGCCATCTACGGCAAAATCGCGACGGTCGAGGCGCAGCAGAGCCTCGCCGAGGGCTTCTATTCCGCAACCGTCACCACGGGCGCCGACGGCTCGGCCACCTTGAAGGGCCTCGAGCCCGGCGACTACGCCGTGCGCGAGGTCGCGGCGCCGGCCGGCTACCACGAGCAGCTCGCGGGCAAGACCTGGAAGCTCGCCGTCGACGCCTACGGCAAGGCCTCCTTCGAGGGCGGCAGCGCCGCGGCGTGCGCGACGCTGAGCGTCAAGAACGACGCGAACACGATGGGCACCACCGCCGCGAGCGGCGAGGGCACGAAGTACGTCTCCGCCGACGGCACGGCGACCATCGTCGACAAGGTGCGCTACCTCGGCACCGTCAAGGGTCAGACCTACACCGTCACCGGCACGCTGCATGCCAAGGACATCGCCGCCGACGGCACCATCGCCGACGCGGGCGCCGTCACCGACTCCGAGGGCAAGGCCGTGACCGCCACGGCGACCTTCATCGCCGACGCCCAGTCCGGCGAGGCCGAGGTGACGTTCACCTTCGACGCCTCCGCCCTGGTCGGCAGGCACGTCGTCGCCTTCGAGCGGATGTACGACGCGCAGGGCCGCCTCGTGGCGAGCCACGAGGACATCGGCGACGACGGCCAGAGCGTGCGCGTGCAGCCGACGATCGGCACCGAGCTGCTCGCCAAGGTCGGCGACGGCGCCGACGGCGCCTACATCGAGCTCAGCGCCGAGGAGGCCGCGCGCATCATCGGCGAGGGCTCCGTCAACGACGGCAGCGACCCCGAGAAGGGCGACCCGGCCGACACGCGCTACTACGCCTTCCCGGACAGCGCCGCAGCCGCGCTCACGCCGGGCAGCGCCGAGTACAAGGAGATGGTCGAGACGACCGCAGCGGTGTCCGGCATGACCGCCGACGAAGTGAAGATCCTCGCCGCCAACAGCGGCGACGCCGGCAGCGTCGTCACCTACGGCGGGACAGAGCTCGCAACCCCCTCATGGAGCCACACGGCGGCGGCGTACGAGGGAGAGATGACCCTCGTCGACACGGTGGGCTACATCGGGCTGACGCCCGGCGTGGAGCACGTGGCCAAGGGCACGCTCATGTCCTCCGAGACCGGCAGCGCGCTCACCGACGCGAACGGCAACCCGGTGACGGCGGAGGCGACCTTCACGCCCAACACCGTCTCCGGCGCCGTGCAGCTCGAGTTCCACTTCACCGCGGGCGAGATCGAGGGCACCTCCACGGTCGCCTTCGAGGAAGTCTACGAGAAGGTCACCGAGACAGAGGTGGACGAGGAGACCGGCGAGGAGACCCAGGCGGAGAAGGAAGTGCTGATCGCCGAGCACAAGAACCTGCAGGACGAGGGGCAGACCGTGTCCTTCCCCTCGCGCAGCGTCCCGTCCACGCCGGGCGAGACGTACGACAAGACGTCCGACATGATGCGCGCGGCCGCGCCGTTTATGGCCGGGGCGCTCGCCGCGGCGGCCGGAGCCGCCGTCTACGGCCTGCGCCAGCGCAAGCTGTACCGCGCCGAGTCGGCCGGCTCCGGCATCGCCGGCGTCGCGGGCGGCGACGGCGCGCCGAACCCCTGGAAGTAGGGGCCGGCGAAAAACACGGGCGCGTCTTGCGGGGCGCGCCCTTTTTCCCGGCCCTGCGGGCCGGGACGTGCGAGGCCCGAAGCCTCGCACGTGCGGCACAGACCGCCGGGGGCCGGCGGGCCTAGAGGGCGGAACCGACGGGAAAGAGCAAGGCGGAGAGAGAGAAGGAGGAGGCGCATGGGAGAGGCGCGCGAGGAGAGCTGCTACAGGGTGATAATCCCTCGGGCGAGCACGAGGGAGGCGATGCGCGCCGTCGCGCTCGCGGAGGAATTCGGCATCGGCGGCGTCGCCGTCAGGCGCTGCCGCGACGCCATGGGCTGCGAGGCCCACGAGCTCGCCGCGCCGAGCTACGACGCCGCGGCGACCGCGTTCGAGCTGTTCCTCGTCGACCGGGCGCGGCGCGGCGGGCAGCTCGGCGCGCGGCTGCGCCGCCCGTTCGACGCGGCGCGGCTCCCCCGGCTGAGGGCCAACGCCTGCTCAAAAGTGCGCGACGCCTACTCTTTTTGCGACGGGCACGGCGCGTGCACGCTGCTCGTGAACTCCGCCGCGCTGCCGGGCGACCGCGTGCGAGTGGTCCGCTCCCGCCCCGACGCCGCGTCGGCCACCCTCGAGAAGCTGCTCGCGTGCCCGACGCTCGAGGAGGCGGCGCTCGCCGCGTGCGCCCTGTCGTCCGAGCCCTTCAGCGCCCACGCGCTGCTCTGGGAGCGCGTATGCCGCCCGTTCCTCGGGCCGCGCGCGCCCGAGAGCGCGGAGGGCGTGCTGTTGCGCTCCTACTGGATGCTGCGGCGCCATATGGGCGCCCTGCCCCTCGACGGGTTCGAGGAGCAGGCGCGGGCGGCCTCGAGGCTGCTCACCGAGGAGCAGATAGCATCCCTCGCCGCGCTCGTGCCGACCAGGAAGGACGTCCATCATGCGAATCTCTAACATGCAAACGATGAGAACCCGGGCGCGCGAAGCGGCATGGCGCGCCTGCGCGGCGGCGCAAGCCGCCGCCGGCAAGGCCGCGAGAGCGCGCGCGGCCCGCGAGAAAAACCCGCTCGAGCGCGAGTCGGGGCAGGCCACGGCAGAGATCGTCGTGACCTGCGCGCTGTGCCTCGCCATCTGCGCGGCGCTCATCGCCTTCAAAGACGGGTTCGCCGACGGCGTGCACAACGGCGCGCTGGCGATCTCCGACATGTTCTCCGGGCTGCACGGCGGCACGATGAACACCACGCGACTGAAATAAGGAGCCGAAACGGGTGCACCCCCGATGGCGCGCGCAATGCGGAGAGCAAGTTCGGACGGGCGCGCCGAGAACGGCGGCGGCCGAGAAGACAGGAGACGGCTTTGGAAAGAGCGATAAGGCCCGATGAAATCAAACAGGTGAAATCCCTCGCGGACATCAAGGCCGTGGCGACGGAGACGCCGGACGGCGCCGTATGGGCGCGGGGCTACGCGCAGGCGCTGCGCGACTGCCGCTTCATCAGCGCCGAGGGCCTCGAGAAATATGACGAGGCCATCCGCTCCGCCGCCGCGGAACGGAAAGACGGCGTCGCGGACGGCTCGCTCGCCGACTCGCTCGACATGGCGGCCTTCGACATGTCGGCGCGCAGCATCGCCGCATCCAACATGCTCTCCGCGCTCGCGGAGGCCGCGAGGCGCGGCAAGATCGCCGCGTTCGAGCGGGAGTGGCTGACCCGCGAGGCGGGCGGCGAGGCGGAAGGCTAGAATGAGGAAGAGGACGGAACACGCCGAGGAGCATGCGGCCTTCGACGCCGCCGGGCGTTTCCTGGGGCGGCTGTCGATCCCGCTCTCGTTCGCGATCCTGCTCCTGTCCGCCTGCCCCATCGCCGCCGACGTGGCGCGCGCGCGGGGCTACCTCGACATGGCCGTGGCGATCGAGGCGGCATACTCGGTCGACGTCGCGCTCGCGCAGACCCCGCTATCCCTCGGCCCCGCCGACGAGCTGCCCGAATACGCCGGGTTCGACGAGGACGCGGACGACGCGGAGGAACGCGCGGCGAGGGCCGTCCTGAAGCTCGTGCCCTCCCCCGTCCTGGCGGATTTCGCCGAGCAGGGCTGGACGCTGCGCTACACGGCGCAGAAAGACCTCTCGGCCTATATGCCCGGCGACTCGACGGGCCACGTCACCGGGGTCACCCTGTTCGCCGAGAAAACCGTCTACGTCCTCGCCTCCTCGCGCGAGATCGTCGAGGCAACCGGGCACGAGTTCGGGCATTATGTGGACTGGCGCCTCGGCTGGCCCTCCCAGGAGGAGGGGTTCGCCCGCGCCTGGGAGGCGGAAAGGGAGGCTTACGCGGACGTGGCCGGGGAGTACCAGGCGAAGGACCAGAAGGAGTTCTTCGCATCGGTCTACAACGACATCCTGCTCAAGAGGGATGCGCGGCGGGCGTGCGCGCCGCAGGCGTTCGCGCTCGTCGAGAAAACCATGGGGAGATGGGGCGAGGAGGCCGCGGCCGGCGCGTAGGCGGCGCGACGCAAGAAAGAAAACCGGAAACGGAGAAACCCGCAGGCGAAACATCCGGAAACGAGCTGGAAAGCACGCCCCGCCGCGCCCCTATCGGGTTGCCGCGGGGGGGGCGAGCATGTAGAATGGAAACAACTATCAACGCCGCGCTTCCACATTCGCGACGTGGGGAGACCGAAGCCATCCGACGGGGACTGGACGACGGAGCCGCCAAGACGCGGCGTCCGCGAAAAGCGATGAATCCCGACAGATGAAAAACCGGAAACGGAAACGAAGCCGAAGCACGCCGGCCGGAAAGCCGCCATGCGGAGGGCAGGGCTTGCGAGAGACGGACTCCCCCGCGCCGGGGATCGGGCGCGCAAAAGGGAGAGGCGGAGCATCGAACATGGACATGGGACGGAATGTACAGGCAGCGGCGGACGGCGCTGCCGAAAACCCGGAACTGAGCCGGAGGGGGGCGTTCGCCGCGGGCGGGGTCGCGCTCGCGGCGCTCGTGGCCGGCGGGTGCGGATGGCTGGCGATGAATGCGCGCGAGAATTCCGGCGGCGACAAGCCGATGCTGACCGCCGCCGTCGTCGACGAGGAGCCCCGGAGCACGTTCAAGGGCTTCTCCGCCACCGTCGACGAGCAGCAGGCGCTCTTCGAGCAGGGGATCCCCTCGAACCACGCCCGCTTCGTCCTCGAGGACACCCCGAGGACGGTCCCCGAGATCGAGAACCCGAGAACCGCCTACGTCGAGTTCTCGTACAAGGCGCTCGAGGTGGGGCGCCCCTACATGTTCGTCTCCGACGTCTATCTGCAAAAGTGGACGCACAGCGAGGACGCCGACGGGCAGGGACCGGTCGAGTATTGCCCGGACGGGAAGCCGGGG
Organism: Anaerovoracaceae bacterium; assembly: GCA_963604235.1. Taxonomy (GTDB): domain Bacteria; phylum Actinomycetota; class Coriobacteriia; order Coriobacteriales; family Eggerthellaceae; genus Senegalimassilia. Next base: position 18,151 of record CAVCPR010000023.1, read on the forward strand.
TTCGTCTCCTCGAATACCTACGTGGCCCGAACCGGCAAAGTGGTCGTGCCGGATTCCTCCTCGGGAAAAGTCTCCGTCGAGGTGACCGTGCCCGCGGAGCTCGGCGAGAACGAGAGCTACCGCGCGCTCACGGGCTGGAACCTGCTGGACATCCACTAGGGAGGGACGAGATGAGCAAGGAAGAGAAGAACGAGAAGGGCACCGAGCGCGAGGAGCGCGCCCCGGGCAAACGCAGGAACATCACGCGGCGCGGGCTGCTCGCGCTCGCCGGCGGGTCCGTCATGTACCAACTGCTCAGCCCCTGCACGCTCGCGTGGGGGGCCATCGGCAATCCCTACGACTGGGCCAAGAAACTCGCCGGATGCGCCTACAGCAGAGAAGAAGAAGGCCTCGCCTGCGCCGACAGCGGAAACGGAAATTACTTCTGGAACAGGGGAGCGAGCGGGCATTCCGAGGGGAACATCTGGTCCCAGGACATTATCTGGAAGTTCAGCTATTATTCCGACGCCGACATGACCGCAATGCTCGGCGCCGGCATGAAAAGCGAGGTCACCTGCATCTACGAAAACGCACTCTACTCCTTCGTGAGGTTCCGGCCCCTCGCCCAGGCGTACTCCCGCGCGCCATATACGGACCACTTCATCGGATGGAACAACTCGGGCTCGGACAACCTGTACAGGCTCGTGGTCCGCCTGGACCAATACGACGGCGCCCACAGGAAAGAGGTCGCCAACTCGACCTGCGACTTCAATCTCGACACCGGAGGCGCGAACACCGACCATAACAACAACGCAAGCGACGGCACAACAAGGGAGATCTATTTCGAAAACGAATGGATCGCCAACGACGGCGCGCGCGATTGGTACGAACGGTGGTCCGACTACGAGGACTGGGGCAACGTGACGACGGCCACGCTGAACCTCCGAAGGGGATACGGGGACAGGAGCACCTGGTACCAGGAAGCCGCCGAGTACTGGAACTTCTACTGCAACATCCACCCCCCCACTTACGAGGCCGAAAACGGCGGCTGGGGCAGACCCTATAACGACGACACCAATCTCAAATGCTACATGGACCGCGCGCTCGAGCAGAAGCTCGGCGGGCTCGAGATCTGCAAGCCGAACGCGAACGGGGCCGCGAACTGCGGCATCGAGTGGGCCGGGCGCATCGTCGCGGTCCTCGACGGCGGCAGCGGCAAGACGAAGGCGCTGACCCTCGGCGACGGGCGGGACGCCTGCGACCGGGGCACCTGGCTGAGGATCTGGAAGAAGGGAGACACCTGGCCGGACGCCACCTCGAGGCTGAACCGCAGCTGGTACGTGCACCTGAACACCAGCGGCAAGACGGACCCGGCGAGCTGGGTGGCGTATGACGTCAGGAACGGCGAGGGCAACAAATGGCTCGGCACGATGTCGTTCCTGAACGTCATGCAGTGGACCCGGGGAAAATCCGCGTTCATCGACCAGAACACGAACGGATACGACCACACCAACTCGTACGGGACCGGCTTCACCGCGGAGAATTATTGGTCGAACGGCGCGTCGAACCAGGCGTTCTGGATCCACACGGCCACCGTCGGCGGCACGGAGTACCAGTACATCATCTGCGACGCCTCCGGGTTCATGCTCGAGCACGCCAAGTGGGTCGACGAGGGATACGGGGCCGGAAACGAAGTCGGCGACGCAGGATGGCACACCGAGGGCTGCGGGCTGCAGGCCGACCTCGACAACGCCAACCACAGATGGCAGCTGGTGGACGTGATATTCAAGCATCGGACCGGCGGGGCCGTCCCGCTGCCGTTCACCGAGGTCGACCCGAGGGAGACCGTGAACTTCAGCATGAAAAGGGACGAGGTCAACGACAACGACCTGCTCCTCGAGAGCAACACCTACCCCTTCGTCGACACCTCCGGCGGCTACACCCTCAACTCGACGCAGCTGCGCTACGAGGGCATGTGGGTGACCCTGGACGAGACCGCGGACTCGACGTACCTGTCGAGCAGCATCCACGTCGAGGGCCTCGCGTACCTGCGCGACTACGGGAACACCATGAGGTACAAGCCGGCGAACAACATGCTCGGCGCGCACGGCCTCAAGTTCCTCGAGGGCATGAAACTGCGCCTCGCCGGCGTCCCGAACAACATAAGCGGCGGCATCGCGTACCGCTTCCGCGGCGAGGACTACAGCGGCGGCGACATCGTCACCGGCTCGGAGGACTGGACGGAGGCCAACGGGCACTGGGAAACCTGGAAGACCTCTGACCAGTTCGCCGGCAGCACGAACAACGCGAACTGGAAGAACTCGGCCTTCCAGGCGGTCCTGTACGGAGAGGTCACCAAGTACTTCACGCTGCGCTACGCCGCATCGGACGTCCACGGCTGGAGCGGATGGCGCGACGAGGGGTACATCTGCATCGCCCCGCAGCAGGGAGCGATCGCCGACCGCTTCATCCAGGCGATCCGCATAGAGGTCGTGCCCCGTGCAAAGCCGCTGGACAAGGCCGTAAGGTCCAAGGGCGACGTCTCGAGCATCAAGGCGACGTCCTGGGCGGAGAACAACAAGGGCCCGTTCTCGGCCGACGGGCTGTTCTGCACGGTCTCCGACATGGAGCTCGGGAAGAAGGTCGTGGGCGTGGCCCGCGCCGTGGTCCCCGACTCCGACGCCTACGACAACCCGACCTACCTCGGCTACGTGAGGACCACCGAGGTGAAACCCATCGTCCCCGTCGCCATCCACTTCATCGCCGACGGCGAGGAAGTGTACAAGGAGCCGGCCTGGCCCCTGGGGACGCCGTACACCATTTCTAGCTCCATCATCGAGAAGTGCACCCGCCCCACGGGCACGCTCGACAAGTGGTACACGGACGCCTCCTACTCGGCCTCGGGCCATTTCACGGAGGACTCCTTCACGCCGAGCGACGTTAACAAGCGCGACTACTACATCTATTGCCGCAATAAATACACGGTCAGGTTCGCGTTCGCCGACGACACCCGCGCCTACTTCGGCGAGCACGCCCCCTACGCCGAGGAGGCGCTCTCGACGCGCATCTACGAGTCGGCCGCAGACGAGGGCCTGATCATGGTGCCGAGCGCCGTCGAGCGCTGGCACGGCGACGCGCTCGGGACGCTCGCGTGGCACAGGACGGCGGGCTACGTGGCGCGCACCGACGCGGGCGGGGCGATGAAGGCGATCGCCGTCCAGTCGGTGTTCGGGGAGTCCTCCGCCACCGAGGCGAGCAGGCCGGTGGCCTCCTCGACCAAGGTCAAGGCCTCGGCGACGCTCTACGTGGTCTGGAAGCGCCCGACCTACGACGGGTTCGACTCCAACTAGGCGCGCGGGAGCCCGCACAACCGGCTTGACACGGGTTACCCTAGGGGTTATATTACCTCTAGGGTAACTTAGCTTACGCACAACATCTCCCCACGGGGGACGGAAGGAAGATGACGATGATGAGAGCAACCTGCCCAGCACTGGCCAAGGTCGCGCTCGCGGCCTCGCTGGCCGCGGCGTCCGTTCCGGCGGCCGGCCCCGCCCTCGCCGCCGAGACGAGCGCACCGTTGGCCGACGGCATGCTCGCGGGGGAGGCCGGCGCCCCGTCCGCCGGCCTTGAGGCCGCCGAGGCGGCCGAGTCCGGGGCGGCCGCCGAGCTCGACGCGGCGCGCGACGGGGCGGACGCGCTCGAGGCGCCCTCCCGCGCCGCGGCGCAGGCGGAAAAGGAGGTCGCGCAGGCCGAGGCCGCCATGGACGCCGCCGAGCAGGCCCGAGCGGCGGCGCAGGCCGAGGCCGACTCCGCCGCCGCCTCCCTCGACGCGGCCAAGTCCGCCCTCGACGCGGCGCAGGGGGCCTACGACGAGGCGTCGGACGCCGCCGGGAACAGCGAGGAGCAGATAGCCAAGGGCTCCCTCGGCTTCTTCGAGTCGTGCGGCGCGGGCGAGTACGCCGTGAGCCTGCTCACATACCGGCTCGAGAAGCTCGGCTCGCCCTACAAGGACTACACGCATATCGGCGAGGAGGGCGACGCGACGTCGCTCCCCAACATGAAGCTCGCGCTCGAGCGCATGGCGAAGGTCGACGACCTGCGCCGGGCGGAGGGCCTTGACGAGCTCAAGATCATCGACTCGGCCATGGCGCGCTCCCAGGTGCTCGCAAACTATTCGAGTGAGGTTTACGGGCACATGGGTTATGTTATGAATGCTCGCGAGGAGTTCGATTCCAGCGAGAATTCTACCGGCATAAGCATCGGACTCAATAATTATTACGCAGGCGAAAACCTGGCATGGGATTACGACGACCCCTTCACGGGCTGGTACGACGCCGAGAAGGCCTACTACGAGCGCACCGGGAGCATGCCGGGGCATTACAAGAACATCGTCTCGGACTACAACCACTTCTACGGGTGCGCCGCGGCGCAGGGCACGCAGGGGTTCACCGACGAGCAGAGCTTCGGGGAAGAGAATTATTTCTGGGAGACCGAGTACACGCCCGCGGAGTACTACGCGCGCTTCATGGCGTACTACGACGGGCTCATGAACGCCGCCTCGGCCAAGGAGGCCGCCGCGGGCGCGCTCGCCGCCGCGCGGGCGGAATACGGCTCCGCCGAGGCGGCGAAGGACGCCGCCGACGCGAAGGTCACCTCCGCCGAAAAGTCGTATGCGGAGGCCGAGGCCGCCAGGGAGAAGGCGCAGCAGGCGCTCGAGCAGGCGCTCGCCGAGAAGGAGGCCAACGCCGAGGCGCTCGAGCAGGCCAAGGCCGCGCTCGAGCAGGCGCAGGCGGCCTACGCCGAGGCGCACGCGGCGGCGTCCGCCGAGCGCGCCCTGTACTACGCGGCGCACCCCTTCCCCGACGTGGACTGGTCGCAGTACTACGCCGACGGCGCCTCCTACGCCGCGGCGCAGGGGCTGATGAGCGGATACTCCGGCGGGGCGCGCGACGGGTACTTCGGCGTGGGCGACGTGCTCACGCGCGGGCAGCTCGCCACCATCCTGTGGCGCGCGTCGCGCCCCGGCGCGGCGGCGTCCTACGACGCGGCGGCGGCCGTGAACGAGACCGGCATGGCCGACGTCGAGGGCGGCAAGTACTACACCGCCGCCGCGAACTGGGCGGTGGAAAACGGGGTCGTCAACGGCTTCGACATCGACGGCCACCGCGAGTTCCGCCCCAACGAGCCGGTGACCATGGAGCAGTTCGCCTGCATCATGGCCAACCTCACGGCCGGCGGGGCCGATGGCTACGACGCGTCCGGGCTCGGCGCGCGCTACGCGGACGCGTCCAGTATCTCCAATTGGGCGCTCGCGTCGGTCGCGTACGGCACGGACGAGGGATGGTTCGGCGGCTACGAGAACGCCGACGGCACGCGCGAGCTGAAGCCCTACGAGGCGCTGTCGCGCGAGAGGGCCGCCACGATGCTCATGAACATGGGCTTCGGGAAGTAGAGCGCCGGGAGCGGACAGCGGAAAGAGAAAGGGAAAGGGAAAGGCCTCGCCTGGCGGCGGGGCCTTTTCTTACGATGAGCAAGCCCGCCCCGGGCCTCCAGGCTTCAGGGTTGGCGTGCAGCCCGGTGCCAACGATTCAGGGAGCCGGGCTGCAGCCCGGCTCTTCCGGTGTCCCAGTCTCCAATATCCAATATACGGTATCCGCTGCCGGGAGACCTGCCGGGGGCCTGCGTCTCGGCGCTCCCCCCCCCTTCGCAGCGTTCGCGGCGCTCGACCAACTCGACTAAAGGGACTAAACGGGGCGAGCCTAGATGAAAACAGGGGATGAATATGGCCTAACGGAGCCTAAAGGATGCCGGGGGACAACCCCCGGCTCCTGGAAGCCCTTTCCTGCGAAAAGACCACGTCCACTATCCCGCATTTTCATCTGCACGGCAAGAGACTTTGGGCATGCGTCGGTCGTTAATCACGGGGTTGCGACCGAGCAGCGCGGGCTTCGAGCTTCGAACCCTGGATTGCGGTCAGAACCAAGGAAGAAGCCGGGACACCCTGGAAAGCAGCCCGGCTTCGATTGACTAGAACGCCGCCCAGCGCGCCGGGGCGCCCTCGCCTTGCATTCTAGCATGACCGGGGCGGCGCGGGGGCTATCAGCGAGGATGCGCGGAGTTTTGGGCGGCGTGATATACGAGGGCGTCCCCGAAGGCGCGGCGATGTGTATCTTGGGCGACTTAGACAGCACGGAAATGTGCTGTCACTGGTATACTTTAGTAACATGCAACTCATCGCTCTCTCGGAATAACCATTCGATTAGAGCAGATGCTGCATGCTAGAATATCTTCTTTTAGAGCTCTAGTTTGATTTATGAACAGGCAGGAACATCGAGGTGAAATCAATGCCAGATAACGACAGGGCTTTGACTGCTGTTGAGCTCTTTGCCGGCTGCGGTGGCCTTTTACTTGGCTCGGAATATGCTGGGTTCAAGCACATTGCCGCCGCTGAATGGAATCATGATTCCTGCGAAACCTTGCGATGCAATCAATCATCTGGATACGGTTTTTTTGACGGAACCTCTATTCTCGAAGGCGATGTTAGAGACATAGACTGGTCCTTCATCGATCAGGATATCGACCTGCTCGCCGGAGGACCGCCATGTCAGCCTTTCTCTCTTGGTGGACTGGCTAGAGCAGCTCTTGATGACAGGGACATGTTTCCTGCCTTTACTAATGTTTTGGCAACCTTAAAACCCAGAGCATTCATAGTTGAGAATGTTAAGGGCTTAACTCGTCAGGCGTTTACCGACTACTACAATTATATTTTATTCAGATTGCAGCATCCGCTTGTCCAGGCTCACGACGGCGAGTCCTGGCGCGACCATTTAATTAGGCTCGAACGAACGCACACCAACGGTTTCGATGATTCTCTTCGATATGTCGTCACTCCAACCGTCGTAGATGCAGCGGATTATGGCGTTCCCCAGCATAGGCACAGGGTTTTTATTGTCGGGTTCCGCTCAGACGTTAATGCAAGTTGGGCATTTCCTAAGAAGACCCATGCAAAAACCCCCAATGAAGCTTTAGGAACGAGACCTTGGCTTACTGTTGGAGAAGCGATACATGATTTGCCCAAGCCATACCTCGACTCCAACAAACGCCGCAAATGGCCAAAAGGCCACGTCTTCCAGCCCGGAGCAAAACCCTATCCAGGCCACACGGGATCGGTGATGGACGAACCCGCAAAAGCGATCAAAGCTGGCGTGCATGGAGTACCTGGCGGCGAGAACATGTTCAACCTCAAAAACGGTGAATATCGCTACATGACAGTGCGCGAAGCCGCTCGTATTCAGTGCTTCCCCGACCATTACGAAATCTGCGGATCATGGACAGAGGCGATGAGACAAATCGGCAACGCGGTGCCCGTTGAACTGGGTAGAATTGTCGCATCCTCCGTTGCCATCGCATTGCGAGAAGATTCCATGCGCAAAGCCTTAGGACTGAAAATCGATAACGGCTATGAAACTCTAGTCAACGAATCAGAATTGAAGCTCGAAAAGGTTGTCCAAGCATGAGTAAACCTTTTAAGCCAAAAACGTATAACCCTCTGGACTACGAGACTATTTCAGAATCGATGGCAGATGCTCTCATGTCTTGCGAGCTAGTTGCACTGGATGACGTAGATTCGTTTTACGGCAATGGCGTTTATGCCTTATTCTATACAGGAGATTACATCCCCTATAAAAGGCTTTCCGTTCAGAATAGAAAGGTGCCAGGAAGTTGGCCGATTTATATTGGCAAAGCCGCGCCGAGCAATAGAAAAGGCGATTTAGATACTTCAATTGTCGATACTGAAAAAGCGGGATCAGCCCTGTTCGATCGGTCTCAAGACCATAAGAAATCAGTAAACGTCGTTGAGAATCTTGATGTTAAAGATTTTCAGATTCGATTAATGGTTTGCTCCTATATGTGGGTACCTATGGTCGAAACGGCCTTGATAGCAAGATTCACGCCTGTATGGAATTCCCTCCTCGACGGATTTGGAAATCATGATCCCGGCCGTGGCCGAGTAGGCGGAAAAATGTCTAAATGGGATACACTTCATCCAGGGCGTGATTGGGTTAAGAAGAGGAAATTGACGCCAGCTGTTTCAAAATCAGATTTAGCTAAAGCCGTAAATGCCGAACTCGAAGCTGTGTGGAACAGGAGATTCAACTGGCCGCGGAAGGATTCTCCCTGCTCTATAGCTGGGAGATGAATTCCGCAAAATAGACATTCGGTCGTAGGTGTGCTAAAATGCCGTTATGCAGCGCAAACTAGACAGCAACAATCATTCGGTGTTCCTTCTCCATTACCATCTTGTCCTCGTGGTGAAGTATCGTCGGCGCGTCTTTGACGACGCCGTGTCCGCGCGGGCGAGGGAGATTTTCGAGCGCATTGCTCCGGCTTACAATATTGTCCTTGAGGAATGGAACCACGACGCCGATCATGTGCATGTGCTGTTTCGGGCTCATCCAAACTCCGAGCTCAGCAAATTCGTGAACGCCTACAAATCGGCGTCCTCCCGCCTGCTGAAGAAGGAATTCCCCGCAATCCGCAAGAAGCTGTGGAAAGAGATGTTCTGGTCGAGGAGCTTCTGCCTGCTGACGACCGGAGGCGCGCCGCTCGAGGTCGTGCGGCGCTACATAGAGGGGCAGGGCTCGCGCTGATGGCAAACCTGGCCTACAAATTCCGCCTGTACCCCGACGCCGCCCAAAAAGAGCTGATCGGGCAGACCTTCGGCTGCTGCCGCAAGGTTTGGAACCTCATGCTCGCGGACAAAATCGCGGCCTACGAGGCGACGGGCAGGAACGAGCCGTACTCCCCGGCCATGTACAAGGGAGAGTTCCCCTTCCTGAGGGAAGTCGACTCCATGGCGCTTTGCAACGAGCAGATGCATCTTCAGCAGGCCTTCCGCAACTTCTGGCGCGACAAGTCCGTCGGTTTCCCGAGGTGGAAGTCGCGCAAGAGGCCGAAGCAGAGCTACACGACCTCGTTGGTCAACGGGAATATCCGGCTCGAGGGCAGGGCGCTGCGCCTCCCCAAGCTTGGGCTCGTCCGATGCAAGGCGCACCGGCGCATCCCCTCGAGCTTCCGCATTAAATCCGTGACGGTCTCGCGCAACGGCGCGGGGCGCTACTTCGCGAGCATCCTCGTGGAATATGCGGCGCCCGATCCTGTCGCCGTCGAAGTGGGGAGCTCCCTCGGGCTCGACTACAGCTCCCCCCATTTTTATGTCGGGTCGAACGGGGCCGTCGCCGACCCGCCGCACCCGTACGCGGCCGCGCAGAAGAGGCTCGCCATCGAGCAGCGCAGGCTCTCGCGCATGCAGCGCGGGTCGGCGAACTGGCGCAGGCAGAAACTCAAGATCGGGCGCATCCACCAGAGGATAGCCGACGTGCGACGAGACTGGGTGGAGAAGGAGTCGACGAGGATAGCCAACTCGTTCGACCTCGTCTCGCTCGAGTCCCTGAACATGAAGGAGCAGGCACGGGGATTGAGTTTCGGCAAGCGCGTCGGCGACAACGCCTTCGGCGCCTTCAGGAGCAGGTTGGAGCAGAAGATGTCCGCGCGGGGAAAGCATGTCGTCTATATCGACAAATGGTTTCCCTCGAGCAAATTGTGCCGTGACTGCGGGTGTACGTTCGCCGGACTCAAGCTCGGCGTCGGGGAATGGGATTGCCCCGAGTGCGGCGCGCACCATATAAGGGACGCCTACGCCGCGGAGACCATACGCCTCGAGGGGTTGCGAATCTTCAGCGGGCTGGGCAAAGCCGGCATGCTGGCCGGCGAACCGCAGGGCTTGCGGGGATAGCCTGTCTATGCTGGGGAGGTTGCTCCCCTCGAGCAGGAAAAGAGACCAGGGTTTGCGCCCTGGGAAGCCCCCACTTCAGACGCTTCGCGTCAAGTGGTGGGAGCAGTCACATAGAGGATTAACTTAGTTGCGCGAGCCGGGATTCAAACGTTCGCACCTGCGGATACGTGGCGAGCATTTCGCGCCGTATCATGCGCGCGTCAGTTTTTCCCAAGAACAAGAACGCGCCCCGACGTTTTTTGCCAGGGTGCGTTCTTGGCGCATAGGGATAGCATCCCCGCTCGACACCATGAGCCGCTGGTCAAAGGCTTTTTTACTTCAACACGAGCTCTTAGCCCGCCTTTTCCATGTGAACCAATGGTCCCCATTTAATACTCGCGCTACTTACACTGCGGGAAGCAAAGAGATCCGGCCGTCGCTCAAATTAGGTCGCCGTTATCTTTCATAAACGACACC
>CAVCPR010000024.1:0-28353 GCA_963604235.1 Anaerovoracaceae bacterium
CGTCGTCGAGCTGGGCTGCGGCGCCGGCCCAGTCGGCGGCGACGTCGGCGTCGGAAGCGAAGGCCGCGGCGGGCGTCATGCAAGCGAGCGCCGCGGTGAGCGTGGCGGTGAGTACGAAATTGCAGCCGCGCCTGACGAGCGGGCGGGGTGCGGGCGCGTCGTCGCCGGATGCCGCCGAAGCGCAGGCACCGGGCGCAAGCTGCGCTTCTTCCCGGGAACGCGAGCGGGCGGAAGAACTGCCGGACGGGAAGTTCGAGCTGCTTTGCATGGGATTCTCCTTCAACGAGAACGTTGTCCAAACGCAGGCAACAACCGCGCCAAGCCCCGCCAACACCGCGCAAGCCCCCGGTCGTGCCCGCAAACACCTATCAAGACATAGTACCCCAAATGATGTGCCCGCGAATTGAACGTTACCAGCTCGAAAAACCTGACCAGAGCACCAATCGAATGCCGCCGTAATGCTGTGGGGAAGAGATCCTGGCAGCCAAATCCCGCTACTGCACGCGCCCGCTATCCAACGTTTTTTCGGGCGCGAAAAATCAGGCCCGCCACCTGCTGCTCAAGCTGCCCGTAGAGCATATCGGCTAAATCATACGGCTCAACATGCGAGTTGCAAATGCCGCTTTCGCACATCCAGTCGATGACGATGGAAACGCTCGCAAACTGACAGTACAGCGTCGTTTCCTCAACGACCTTCGACGGCACGAACACCCCGGCCTCATCCACGGCAGCCGAAATGTACGACGAGATCACCTGATGTACACCCTCATAGAACACGCTGCGCAGCAAGGGCCTGCCCGCCGCCGTGCTTTCGAGCAAGGACACCAGCACGCCGCGCGACTCGCCCGCCTGCTCGATCAGGCGAACGAACACCTCGCGCGGATGCTGCTCGTCAAGAGCTACCGACAACATCGGCTTCGTCAAAAGCGACATGCGGTCCTGCGCCAGATACACGACCAAATCGTTCATCGTGTCGAAATGGTAGTAAAACGTCTGCCGATCGACGCCCGCCCGCTCGGTGAGCGCCCGCACCGTCACTTTCGACAGCGGCAGTTCCTGCAACATTTCCTCAAGCGCCATGGCAAGCGCTTGCTTCGTCCGTTCGGCTTTCCTCACCCGCACCGCCATTCGACTTCCTCGCTCCACTTTCCTCATGACCAGGCTTTTCGTTTGCCTCTCAGGCATTTTCCTCTGTCGCGACACTCGTTTTCATACACTTGTATGGGATTGTCTATTGTCGACTTTTTCATACGTCTGTATGGTTTCTATTCGACAAGTGTATCACAACAAGGATTCAATAAGGAAAGACCCTATGCTGGAAATCATCAAGGACGCATTCTGCACCGCATTCAGAAAGCCCATCACCTGGGCGGCGCTTATCGGCATACCGGCGCTCATCGCCTGCTTCGGCCTGCTGTATGTCGGCACGTTCGCGGATCCCTACGAGCGCATGAAGGACATGCCCGTCGCCATCATCAACGAGGACGCGGGCTGCACATTCGACGGCGAGGGCCGCAACTTCGGAAACGAACTGGTCGACGCCATCACGGAAACCGACAGCGTCGCCTGGACGCGCGAGGATGCAAGCCTGCTCGACGCGGGGCTTGAGACGAGCGACTACTTCCTTGCCGTTATCATCCCCAGTGACTTCTCGGAACATGTCGCCGCAGGCCAAACAAGTAATCCCGAGCAAGCGAACATCACGTTCTACAAAAATGCGCGGAAGAATTACACCCTGTCGGTCATGTCGTCGAAGATAGAGACCGCGCTGAAGGAAAGCGTTTCCAGCAAGATCGGCGAACAGTACGCAAGCGCTTACCTGGAGGGGCTCCAAAGCGCCGCAACGGGATTCGGAGACGCGGCAGAAGGCGCCGAGGCGCTATCCGGCGGCCTGTCGAGCGCCGCAAGCGGCAGCAGCGAAGTCGCCAGCAACCTCTCGACGCTCACCAATGGGGCGACCTCGCTGCAAAGCGGCGTTGACACGCTGGCAAGCGGGCTCGCCGCCTTGAACAGCCAGAGCGCAACGCTTACCGCCGGCTCGGAGCAGGTGAGCGGCGGCCTCAGCCAGCTCAGCGCCGGCAGCTCTACCTATTTGGGCACTCTCCAGGCACAGGAAGCGCAAATCGCCGCGGCCTACGGAGGTAACCCGGCCAACGCCGCGCCCGCGCTCAAGCAGCAACTTGCCCAAGCACTGCAGGAGTACGCCACCGACGTGGTCATCGCAGCAAAAACTGGGCAGGATCCTGCCGCCGTCGACGCGTCGGCGGTGCAAGAAGCCGCCAGCGCCCTGGCCAACGCAAGCGCGCAAGCCGGAGCCTATCAAGCACTGGCGGCCGCCGAAAGCGGTTACAGCGATATCGATGCCGGCATTTCAACCCTGAACAGCAGCTATTCGTCGCTCGACAGCGGCATCGGATCATACACCGCCGCAGTCGCCAAGCTCTCCAGTGGCGCGACAAGCGCGCAATCGGGGGTCTCGTCGCTGGCAAGCGGTTCGAGCAAGCTCGAATCGGGCGCAAGCACCTTGACGGACGGCATCAGCGAAGCGAAAGACGGTTCCGACACGCTTTCGACCAGCCTCTCCGAAGGCAAGCAAACCATCGACGATGCCCTCACGGCATCGACCGACGAGATTGCCAGCTACATTACCGATCCCGTGAGCGTCGAAGACGAAACCTATGGCGACCTCGGCAAGTTCGGCTACGGCTTCGCCCCGCTGTTCCTCTCGCTGGGTCTTTGGCTCGGGTCCCTTCTCATCTTCTTTATCTTCGACGTGTTCCCCTCACGCGAACACCTTGGCCGCAGCCGATTCGCCGTGGTGTTCGGGCGCTGGCCCCTGTTCGCCGTGCTGGCCGCGCTGAACGCAGCCGTCATCTGCGCGGGAGCTTTGGCACTCGGCGTCCCCTGCACCAATCTGGGAATGTTGGTGGCGCTGTTCGCCGTCGATGCCTTCGCCTTCATGTGCATCATGCAGTTCCTGAACATGTTCGGCATAGCCGGCAAGGCCGTGGCGATGCTGCTGGTCATCCTGCAAATCGTATGCTGTTCGGGCACGCTCCCCGCGCAGCTGGGCTCCGACTTCGCGCAAACCCTCGGCCCCGCGCTGCCGTTCTACTACTCGATCGACGCATTCCGCGAGATCTTGAGCGGCGGCGCGATGAACGTCGCAGCAGGCGACATGGGCGTGCTGCTGCTGTACGCGGCGGGAGCAGTTGCGCTCACCCTGCTCACCTATCCGGCCGGCCTGGCGATGAAGCGCAAGATTGACGCGAAAACGGTCGAGTCGATCACCGGGAAAACGCCCGAGATGGCATAACGCAGGAAGCAAGCGAGCAGATCGGGTGAGGAAAGCTCTCTGCACAACGACCGCAGCATCCGGTATCCATCGACGCCTCGCTGGGCCTACCCTAGCTCGAAAACACCTGCGGGTTCAGGCAATCGACGGGAACGCGGCCGCTGACCGCGTCGATTGCCGCCTGCATGGTGCGCTCGCGCAGCTCGCGGCCCGACTCCTCCGACCAGTACGCCGCATGCGCGGAAAGCACGGTATGCGGGGCGCCCATGATGGGATGGCTGAAGTCGAACGGCTGCTCTTCCTCGAACACGTCCAAGCCGGCGCCCCACAGCTTATCGGCCTTGAGCGCATCAGCGAGCGCGACCGTGTCGATAACAGCGCCGCGAGCCGTGTTCACGATGACGGCGTCGTCCTTCATCAGGTCCAGGCGACGGGCATCGATCAGATGATACGTATCGGGAGTCAGCGCCGTATGGACGCTCACGACGTCGGCCTTTGCAAGCAGCTCGTCGAGCGGCAGAATCGGATACCCTTCCGGCGTGCGACGGCCCGGCTTCAGGCTGCGCGACCAGCAGATGACCTCGAACCCAAGGCCCGACGCCTTCTTGGCCGTCGCGCGCCCGATCTCGCCCATGCCCACCACGCCGAACGTGCGGCCGCGGCACTGGCCCAACGGACGGGTGCGTGCGTAGTCCCAAATGCCCTTGCGCATGTCGGCATCCAGCTCGTTGATGCGGCGCAAGACCGAAAGCGCCAACGTGATGGCGTGGTCGGACACGACCTCGGTGCCGTAACCGGGCACGTTGCATACCGCGCAGCCATGGTCGGTCGCCGCCTCCACGTCGATCTCGTCATAGCCGACGCCGGTGCGGCTGACGACCTTCAAATTCGGGCATGCCTCGAACACCTCGCGAGGGAACAGCGAATACGACGTGATGGCGCCGTCGGCCCCGGTCTCCAAGATGCCGCGAATGACCGACTCGACATCGCGCCCGCTCGTCGCCTCAAATTCGATGCCCGCATCGGCGGCCATCCGCTCCTCAATCGCGTTGTCCTCGAAATCGGTATCGACCGCTACGATTTTCGGCATGATGCATACTCCTCTCCGTCAATTGCTCCCGGCCATGGTAGCGCAGCGACCGGCTTTCCGGCCGCACCTTCCGGTGAAGCGACCTTTCCCGGCCCGCATCCGACCTAGCGCCTTCCACGCCTGCGCACGCGCGAGCCCGTCATCGCCGAATTTGCGTGTGCGTCCACGCAATCGCACAATGCCGTTTCGCGGCCGAAATTCGCTAGGCGTTCGCCTGCTCGGCGATCTCCTTCAAATCGGAGAGGTCATGCAAATCGTCCGGCAACTCGAACCCATATGCGCTCGCAATCGCGCGAGCCTGTTCGGCGCGCAGGCTCGCCAGCTGGGTGTGGCCGGCCTGCGTCAAATACTCCGACGACAGCATCAGGCTGCGGGCCACGAATTCCGTCACGCGCGGATCGGTCCCCGAGACCTGCAGCACCGCCGGAATGGACTCGGGAGACAGAGCAAGCAAGCTCGACCCGTCCATGCCCACGGCGTTGCCGACCACCTCGTCGAGCGTGTCGGCCGCCTCCTTCGGATCCTCGTCCTCGTCCTCAACTTTCTGCAAGCTTCGAAAGAGCGCCTGGTAAAACGCCATCAACAGCTTCATAAGATAATCCTGCTCGAACACGCCGGCCCCTTTCCGCCTTCGTATTTCGCTTCATTTCGCACGCAAGTATACCGCGCGCCGTGCAACGCGCCTTACGCGTCAACGGTATGCACGATACCCAGGTGCTCGTAGGCGCGCTCAGTCGCCTGCCGGCCCTTCGGCGTGCGGATAAGCAGCCCTTGCTGCATCAAGTACGGTTCGTACACGTCTTCCAGCGTGTCCGGATCCTCGGCAAGCGCCGACGCCAGCGTGGTAAGCCCAACCGGACGACCACCGAACTGCACGCACAGCAGCTCGAGAATGCGGTTGTCCACCGCATCGAGTCCCAGCGGGTCGACCTCGAAGAAGCTCAGTGCCTGCGCCGCAACATCCTCATCGATAGCGCCGTCGCCCCGCACCTGCGCCCAATCGCGCACGCGCTTGAGCATGCGGTTCGCCAAACGCGGCGTTCCGCGGCTGCGGCGGGCAATCTCCAACGCGCCGTCGTACGATATGGGCACATCCAAAATCGACGCCGAACGCTGCACGATGGAGGCAAGCTCCTCCGGCGTGTAGTACTGCAGGCGAAACGCAATCCCGAAGCGATCGCGCAGCGGGCCGGTCAAAAGCCCCGTGCGCGTGGTGGCCCCAATGAGCGTGAAACGCGGCAGGTCAAGACGAATCGACCGGGCAGCCGGCCCCTTCCCCACCACGATATCGAGCGCGAAGTCCTCAAGCGCGGGGTAAAGCACCTCTTCGACCATGCGGTTCAAGCGATGAATCTCGTCGATAAACAGCACATCGCCCTCTTCGAGGTTCGTCAGTATCGCGGCAAGATCGCCCGTGCGCTCGATTGCCGGGCCGCTCGTCGTCTTGATGCTCGCCCCCAGCTCGTTGGCCACCACCGTCGCCAGCGTAGTCTTGCCCAAGCCCGGAGGGCCCGAAAACAAGATATGGTCCGCAACGTCCCCGCGTTCCTGCGCCGCCTGGATCAGAATAGCCAGCGACTCCTTGATTTTCGTCTGCCCGAGGTAATCCCCCAAGCGCTTCGGTCGCAAACTGCGATCAAGTGCCAGGTCGTCCTCCAGCAGCTCGGGAGACACCGCACGCTGGCTCGCGTCAACCTCTGTCGGCATGCCCTTCGATGCCGCAGGCGCATTACTGCCCGCCTCGAACACCATGCCCTCTATTCTCACACCGTCAGCCACGTCGCCATGCCCCATCAATCATCGCTCGCCGCGCATGAATCCCATGCGCGAAGCACTACTTGCCCAGTCGTTTCAACGCATATTTTATCAGCGCGTTTTCGTCGGAACCCTCGGGCGCGCCCTTCAACGCAACATCAGCTTCAGCAGAGGCGAACCCGAGCGCCAGCAAAGCCTCGCGCGCCCCCTTCAGGCGCTCTGCCGCCGCGGAAGCGGCACCGGCCGGCTGCCCTTGCCCGTCGAATAGACTTGCCATCCCCTGGTCGAACGAGCCTTTCAGCTCCAAAATGATGCGGGATGCCGTCTTCTTTCCCACGCCGGGGATTTTCTGCACGGCCGCGACGTCCTGCGCCTGCACAGCCGCGACCAACGCCTCGGGTTCAAACGCCGAAAGCGCCGCCAGCGCGACCTTCGGCCCAACGCCGCTCACGGTGATCAGGCGCTCGAACAACGCCTTTTCCTCAAGCTTTAAAAACCCATACAAGGCAATGCCGTTGTCCGAAACCTGCAAATATGTGTGCACCACCACCGGCTCGCCAACGGTCGGAAGCTTCGCCAGCGCACCCTGGGACATGCCCACCGCGTAGCCGACGCCCTGCACATCAACCAGCGCGCAATCAGCCGTTTTACCCGCCAAGATGCCTTTCAGAAACGCGATCATCGCGCACCTTCCTCCAAAATCTTGCGCGCGGCAGCTCCGGCCGCGCCGCCCGTTCCCGCACCCGCCATCACGCGGCCGCGCTCTTCAAGTTTGCGCAGCGCGTCGGCGCCGCCGACGCCCCCGAATCCTTCGTGGGTGGTGTAGCAAATAGCGGCCGCCAGCGCGTCAGAGGCGTGATCGGGCTTCGGCTCAACATCAAGCGCAAGCAGCTTCTTCACCATGTACTGCACCTGCGCCTTGTCGGCCGACCCCGTGCCCACGACGGCCATCTTGATCTGACGAGGCGTGAACTCGCCTACCGAAAGCCCCTGCTGTGCGCACGCCACCAATGCCGCGCCGCGCGCCTGCCCCGTGGCGAACGCCGCCGAGATATTCTGTCCAAACCACACCGTCTCAATGCCGACGCATGTCGGCGCGAAACGGCTGATCACCGCACCTATCTGCTCGTGAATCTTCGCCAAACGCAACGACAGCTCCATCGAAGCCGGCGTCGACACGCATCCGTACGCCACGCACGCCAAGCGCGAACCCCGCTGCGACACGACGCCCCAGCCGGTGTTCGCCAGCCCCGGGTCGATACCCAATATGATGCGCTCCTGCGCCATGCCGCCCTTTCGCCACTACCCAAACGTTTGTTCGCACAGTCTAGCACACGAACAAACGTTGCGGAACCCCCCTCTCAGTCCGTGCGAACCCATTCCCGAAGAGCACCCGCCCGCACGCCACCAAGAATGCCCGCCGAGACACCTCGCGACCCCCAGCACGCAAAAAGCCCCTCAGCCAAACGGCCAAGGGGCTCCCTAGTCACTCAAGCACGCGCCCGCAAGCGCGCTGCCGCTACTCCTCGTCGAGGGCGGCGGCGATCTCCTCGGTGATGTCCATGGTGTGGTAAACGTTCTGCAGGTCCTCGAGCTCCTCCAGGCGGTCGACCAGGCGCATGACCTTCTTCGCGTCGTTGGCGGTCACCTCGGCGGGCGTGGTGGCCTCCATCGTCATTTCAGCGCCCTTGACCTGCACGCCCTGCTCCTCGAGAGCCTTCTTCACGGCCATAAGGTCGGACGGCTGCGTGTAGACGATCCACTCGTCGTCGGCGTCCTCGTAATCGTCGGCGCCGGCCTCGATGACCGCCATCTCGAACTCTTCCTCATCAGCGGCGGCGCCGTTCGGGCCCACGGGGTGCTTCTTGTCGCCCGTCTCGATTTCCTTCTGAACCATGATCTGGCCCTTGCGCTCGAACATGTAGGAAACCGAACCGGACGTGCCCAGGTTGCCGCCCGCATGCGTGAATGCCGCGCGCACGTCGGCGGCGGTGCGGTTGCGGTTGTCGGTCAGGGCCTCGCAGTAAATGGCGATGCCGCAGGGGCCATAGCCCTCGTACACGACGGTTTCGTAGTTCGCGGCATCCTTGCCCGAACCGAACGCCTTGTCGATAGCGGTCTTGATCTTGTCCTTGGGCAGCGAGTAGCCCTTTGCCTTTTCAATGGCGGCGGCGAGCGACGCGTTGTTGTCGGGGTTCGGGTCGCCACCCTCCTTGGCTGCAACGGTGATGTTGCGCGACAGCTTGGAGAACAAGGCGGAGCGCTTAGCGTCCTGCGCGGCCTTGCGGTGTTTCGTGGTTGCCCACTTTGAATGCCCTGACATAACACGTCCCTTCGAAATACAGCAATACTAGCCGCCTATGGTAGCACATCCGTCAATACCGACCGCGAACAGGCACCATTCCCACAAAGGAATCGCGAATGCGCAAAGCCACGGCAAACGGCGCGCCCGCACAATCGACGGGTTTTCCACCGCGGAGCGCATGCATATAGTAGAGCAAAGTGGTAGCTACTAATAGTTTGCAGACCCCACCCCAACCCCTTCCCCACATATTCCGATAATTTGTCGGTTTTATTCCGACACTGTGTCGGGTATACTCGCCTCTCGCAAGAGGAAGCCGCAGCGGGCGCAAGAGCTTGCAAGACGCACGGCCCCGGCGCGCACCGGGCCGAACCGCCGCGGCAGCAGCACCGAGGTGAAGCATGGGAGAAAACAGCACCGTCAACGTCGGCATCGACGTGGGCTCGACAACCACGAAAATCTGCGCCATCGACGCGCGCACGCACGAACTTCTACTCACGTCCTACGAACGGCACGGCGCCCACCAGGTAAAAAGCGTGCAGAACGCGCTCGAGCGCCTCGCGAAGGACCTGCCCCGCCGCACGCTGCGCCTCGCGCTCACGGGCTCGGGCAGCAAGGCCATCGCCACCAAGCTCGGCGTGCCCTTCGTGCAGGAGGTGGTAGCAAACGCCGCCGCCGTGCAGGAGCTCTACCCGCGCGCCCGCTGCGCCATCGAGCTGGGCGGCCAGGACGCGAAGATGATCTTCTTCCGCCCCAATCCCACCACCGGCGCGCTCGAAGTCGCCGACATGCGCATGAACGGCAGCTGCGCGGGCGGCACGGGCGCCTTCATCGACGAGATCGCCTCGGTGCTCAACCTGCCCATCGAGCACTTCAACGACGCCGCCCGCCGCGGCACGCGCGTCCACGACATATCCGGGCGCTGCGGCGTGTATGCGAAAACCGACATCCAGCCTCTGCTCAACCAGGGCGTTTCCTGCGATGACCTCGCGCTTTCGGCCTTCCACGCCATCGCCAAGCAAACGCTCGGCGGCCTTGCCCAGGGAATCGACGTCGAAGCCCCCGTCATCTTCGAGGGCGGCCCGCTCACCTTCAACCCCGTGCTCATCGACGTGTTCAGCGAGCGCTTGGAGCTGCGCCCGCACGACGCCATCGTGCCCGACCACCCCGAAACCATGGTCGCCCGCGGCGCGGCGCTGTCGCTTTCCGGCATGTTCGCCGATACCGACGCCACTGTCGACGCACTTGAAGCCGCAGCATGCCTGGAAGGGTTCACCGGGGATGCCGACGACCACGCGCCGGGCACCCCCCTGTTCGCGGACGCCGACGAGCTGCGCGCCTTCAAGCAGCGCCACCAGCTGCCGGCCGAATCCCACGGCCCCGAAAGCCCCACGGCGCGCTCCCATGTGCGCGACGGCAAGCTGCGCGTCTGGGTGGGCATCGACTCGGGCAGCACCACCACCAAACTCGCCCTGCTCGCCGACGACGGCGAGCTCGTGGACAGCTTCTACGCCAACAACGAGGGCGAGCCGCTCGAGGTGGCGCGCCGCGCGCTCATCGACCTGCGCGAGGACTACGCGGCGGCGGGCATCGCGCTCGAGGTTGCCGGCCTGGGAACCACCGGCTACGGGGAGCTGCTATTCAACCGCGCCTTCCACGCCGACTACCATACCGTCGAAACCGTCGCCCACGCCCACGCGGCGGCGAAGTACGCCCCAAACGTCAGCTTCATCCTCGACATCGGCGGGCAAGACATGAAGGCGATGTGGCTTTCCGACGGCGTCATCTGCGACATCGTGGTCAACGAAGCCTGCTCGAGCGGCTGCGGGTCGTTCCTCGAGAACTTCGCGCACGCGCTGGGCATCCCCACCGCCGACATCGCCGACGCCGCGTTCGCGAGCACCCAGCCGGCGGTGCTCGGCAGCCGCTGCACGGTCTTCATGAACTCCAGCATCGTCAGCGAGCAGAAAAACGGCCGCACGCCCGACGACATCATGGCCGGGCTGTGCCGATCCATCATCGCGAACGTCTTCACCAAGGTGGTGCGCGTGCCCAACCTCGACTGCCTCGGCGAGCACATCGTCGTGCAGGGCGGCACGTTCAAAAACGACGCGGTGCTGCGAGCCTTGGAACAACACCTCGGGAAAACCGTCGTGCGCGCGCCCTACCCCGGGCTTATGGGCGCCATCGGCGTGGCCATGCTCACGCACGAGCAAATGGCGAAGGACGGGGACGCCGCAGCGACCGCGGCGACCGGGGCGGCTGGGACGACCGGGGCGTGTGAAACCAGCGCCGCCACGACGGCCGCACAGCCAGCCCCCGCGCCCGCAGCCCCCAGTTCTTTCATCGGCCTTGACGCGCTCGACGCCTTCACCTACCGCCAGGAATCGAACTGCATCTGCCCGTTCTGCGCGAACCGCTGCAACCGCACCATCGTCACGTTCGCCGACGGCTCCACCTTCGTCACCGGCAACCGCTGCCCGCGCGGCGAGGTCACCGGCAACCCAGGCGACGCCGAGACGAAAGCGGCGCTCAAAGACGCAAGCGCCCAGGCGACGCGCGGGGAGAACCTCTTCGACGCGCGCGAGAAGCTCCTGTTCCAAAACTGGCCCGTCAAGCCCGTTTGCCCCGAGCGCAACGTCACCATCGGCATCCCGCGGGTGCTGGCGTTTTGGGACACCATGCCGTTCTGGAACGCGCTGCTGCGCTCGCTGGGCTTCACGCTGCAGGTCAGCCGCCCGTCCACCCGCGCCATGTTCGAACAGGGACTGCCCCAGGTCACTTCCGACACCATCTGCTTCCCCGCGAAGCTCGTGCACGGACACATCCGCGAACTCGCGCGCGCGAAGGTCGACCGCATCTTCATGCCCATCGTCACCACCGTGCCCACCGAGAACGCCGCGGAAACCAGCATCTCCATGTGCGCCGTGGTGAAGGGCTACCCCATGGTGGTGAAAAGCTCCGACGACCCGGCGCGGCGCTGGAACATCCCCTTCGACACGCCGCTGTTCCACTGGTACTCCACCACCGACCGCGACCGTCAGCTGCAGGGGTACTTCGCCGACACGTTCAATATCCCGGCCGAGCAGGTGAAACAAGCGATCGAACAGGCCGACGGCGCCCAACGGGCGTTCAAGTCGCTGCTCATCGAGGCGGGCGGGCGCGCCATCAGCGCCGCGCAGGCCGCCGGCACCTACGCCATCGTGCTGGCAAGCCGCCCCTACCACAACGACCCGCTCGTCAACCACGACCTGCCGCGCATGCTCGCCGAGCTCGGCCACGCCGTGCTGCCGCCCGACGCCGTGCCTGGCCACGACCGGGTCGACCTGTCCGCCAGCAGGCTCGACATCGTCAACAACTTCCACGAGCGCATGCTCGCGTGCGCCATCCTCGCCGCCGACAACCCAGCGCTCGAATACGTGCAGCTCGTCAGCTTCGGCTGCGGCCACGACGCCTACCTTTCCGACGAGATCGTGCGCCTTATGCGCGAACGTTCCGACAAGGCGCCGCTTATCTTGAAGCTCGACGAATCCGATGTCGCGGGGCCGCTGCGCATCCGTGTCCGGTCGTTTTTGGAAACGGTCGACGAACGCCGCGCGCGGCAAGCCTCAAGCGTGCGCGGCGGCACGCGACCGGCAACGCCCGCCCCGCAAGAGCTTCCCGACCCCTACCCCGTGAAGTTCACGAAGGCCGACCGCAAGATCAAAACCATCCTGGTGCCGAACACCTCGCACGCCTTCTGCCGCCTCATGTCCGCGACCTTCTCGCGCCAAGGCGTCAAGGCCGTGCCGCTCGAAATCGGTCGCGAACACGCCATCGAACTGGGGAAACGCTATGTCCACAACGACATCTGCTTTCCCGCCCAAATGACCATCGGCGAGTCGCTCGCGGCGCTTGAGAGCGGGCAGTGGGACCCGCATTCCGTCGCCATCGGCACCGGCAAGTACATCGGCGACTGCCGCCTGACCCACTACGCGGCGCTTTTGCGCAAGGCACTCGACGACGCCGGCTACGACTACGTGCCCATCATCACCAACGACGACGTCGACGCCCACGACATGCATCCAGGCTTCCGCATGAGCCTCGGCAGCGCCATCCGCATCGCCATGGGCCTGCCCATGATCGACGTGCTCGAGGAGCTGCTGCGCAAGATTCGCCCCTATGAGCTTGAGCCCGGCAGCGCCGACGCCGCATTCGAGGCGGCGCTCGACTGCGTCATGGAGGGCATCGAGGCCCACGGCACCCTCGGGGCCGAGCGCGGCTTCAAGCAGGCCATCGACATCATGGCGAAGGTGCGCTACGACCGCAGCAACCCGCGCCCGACGGTGCTCATCGTCGGCGAATACCTGCTGAACTTCCATCCCGGCGCCAACCGCGACATCGAGGCCTACCTCGAGCGCAACGGCATGGAGGTCATCGAGGCGCGCATGACCGACGTCATTCGCAAGACATACTTCTACCAGGACGCGCAGGCGCGCGAGTTCCACGTCACCATGCCCCTGGCGAAAAAGGGCTTCAACCGCGTGGCGAACAAGCTGTTCGAGCATGCCCACGACGTCTGCGACCGCATCGCGGCAGCTCACCCGCTCTACCAGCCCGCCTGCCGCATGCCCGAGCTCGTCGTCGAGAGCGACCCCATCATCCACCACACCTTCGACGCCGGCGAGGGCGTTCTCATCCCCGGCGAGATCCTGCACCACGCCGCGCACGGCTGCCGCGCGTTCGTCATCCTGCAGCCCTTCGGTTGCCTGCCCAACCACGTGGTCGGGCGCGGCATCGTCAAGCAGCTCAAGGAACGCTACCCCGACGCGAACATCCTGCCGCTCGACTACGACCCCGACGTCAGCTTCGCCAACGTGGAGAACCGCCTGCAAATGCTTATCATGAATGCCAAGGGATCGGGCAACAACGCCAAGGGTTCCGCAGGCGCCGCCGGCGAATCCGAACACCCGCACGATGGCAAACCAAAGCAGAGCCGCGCGCAAGGCACCGACGCCGCCGAAGCGCCGCAAACCGCCGGCATGGCGGCCCAACAGGAGTGATCGACATGGCAAGACCGAGGAAAAACGAAGCGAACCGCGCCGACGCACGCCTGATCGACGCATTCTGGGAGCT
The DNA here is from genome assembly GCA_963604235.1 of Anaerovoracaceae bacterium. Taxonomy (GTDB): domain Bacteria; phylum Actinomycetota; class Coriobacteriia; order Coriobacteriales; family Eggerthellaceae; genus Senegalimassilia. The sequence goes on from CAVCPR010000024.1 coordinate 13,558, forward strand.
GCTGGAAACGACGCGGCTGCAAAACATCACGGTGGGGCTCGTCACCGAACAAGCCCAGCTCAACCGCACCACGTTCTACTACCATTTCGCCAGCATCGAGCAGCTGGCCGATCAGGCGATCAAGCGGGAGCTTGTCGGCAACGAAGTGTTTCTGCAAAGCATTTTCGACCTCATCGCGGGAGCTTCGGGCGCCGTGCCCGCCCACGAAGTCCTTCTCTCCCGCACGCACAAGGCGGCGCTGCTCATCCGTCAAGGCGGCGACGACGCCCTCTCGACGAACGTGAAGGCCGTCATCACCGACATGTGGCGCTCCATCCTCTGCGAGCCCGGCGAGGAGCTTAAGCCCGGCGCCCGCCTGATCATCGAGTACGCCACGAGCGGCATTATCGGCATCGTGTCGCGCAGCGAGCTGTACGGAGAGGAGCAGCCGCCGCAGGACTTCTTCGATTCGTTCGTGAAGCAGAACGCGGTGTTTTTGCTCGAGCGCATTTGCGAAGCGCAGGGAACCTCGCCCGAACAGGCGCGGCGCAATCTCGACGCAGCCCGGCGCTTTTCCCGGTGCGGGGCGCTTGCCGACAAGCGCTAGACACTTCCACCGGCGGGCGCCTAGGCAGCGCCGTCAGCCGACAGGCGCCAGGCCCCTCCGCCGGCAGACGCCTAAAAAGCCCTCGAGCGGAGCCTCCTCATAGGGAAATTCCGCTCGAGATCAAACGTGCCGGCCGACCCGTCTACCTGCGAAAGTCCGCTATGCTCGGGTACAGCGACATCGTCTGGAACCGCTCGCGCATGAACTCGTCGCCGTAACGTTCAGCGAAATACTCCTGAATCGGCCCGGCCGGTTCCGCGCCCGCAAGCCGATTCATCCAGCAGTCGAAGGCAACGAACGTCATCGCGGCGTCTATCAGGAAGAACGCGAGCAAGCCCCAGGTTATCGTCGCCCGCCACGCAACCGGCACGCTTTCGCTGGCGCGCAAAAGCACCGGGAGCGCAAGGCGCACCCATGCAAGCCCGGCCGCGCCCCATACAAGCGCGATCCCCAGGCACGTGTGTCCGCCTACATTGAATGGCTGATCGGAATAATCCCAGGCCACAATGCCGAACGCGTTCTCCCAAAACCATCCCGCGAACCACTCGAACGCGGCCCCTATCACCGCCGCGGTACCGAACAAGACGGCGGGGCGCTCGTCAGCTAGATGCGCAAGCGCCACGGTCATCAGCACCCCGCCGACGCCGTAAATCGGGCTGAACGGCCCCCACAAAAAGCCGGCGCGGTTCTCCCAGCGCCCGTCAATGAAGTAGCTGACCACCGTTTCCCCGATAAGGCCCATGACGCAGCACGCGGTGAAGACCCACACGAGATGGTAGGCATCGATCGGAAAGGACGCCGAACGCGCCTCGTCGGCACCCTGGACATGCGCGGTACGCACGCCTTGCGCGCACGAGCCGCCTCCCGTCAATTGGCGTGACGTGGTGTCTGAAGCGTTTGATTGGAACATGTTTGTAATTCTCCCCATATGTCCATTATCGTACATTTGCCCCATGAGTTGGGGGAGAAATTCGACATACGTTGCCAACCTGCAAGATTCGCGCAAGGCTCCGCAATCCGACCGCCGTCGAAGCAGCAACCCCGCAAGCCTTTCGCAAGCATCCCGCAGCCCGCCAGCTTTCCGCAGCCCGCAAGCCGTCCTCTCCCCAAATCGACCGACCGCCCGAGCGCCTGTTGACCGCCTCCGCATAAAAGTCCACCATATACCTCGAAATAGTAGTGAAATGCGCAGACACGAAGCGCCGCGAGCAGTCCGCCCCACGCGCAGGGGCGCCCCCTCGCAAACGCCCGTGCCCCTTGCGCACCTCACCGCTCAGCCGAATCCCAAAGGGGGTACCATGCACCGCATCCACTGCCTAAACAACATCTCGGCCCAGGGCACCGACAAGCTTCCCGCAAACTACGAACTCACCGACGACATCGCGCAGGCGTCCGGCATCCTCGTGCGCAGCGCCGCCATGCACGAGCTGGAACTTCCCGAAAGCCTGCTCGCCATCGCGCGCGCGGGCGCGGGCGTCAACAATATCCCGCTCGATGCGTGCGCGCAGGCCGGCATCGTCGTGTTCAACACCCCCGGCGCCAACGCCAACGCCGTCAAGGAGCTCGTCCTGTGCGGCATGCTGCTCGCAAGCCGCGACATCATCGGCGGAGCCGCCTGGTGCAGGGAGGCGGCCGACTCCCCCACCATCGCCAAGGACGCGGAAAAGGCGAAAAAGGCGTTTGCCGGCCATGAGATCGCCGGCAAGACGCTCGGCGTCATCGGACTCGGCGCCATCGGGGCGCTTGTGGCCAACGCGGCGATCGACCTGGGGATGAACGTCCTCGGCTACGACCCCTACGTCTCCACCGAGGCCGCTTGGCGCCTCTCCCCCGCCGTCGAGCACGTGCGCAACCTCGACGACATCCTCCATCGCAGCGACTTCGTCACCATCCACGTGCCGGCGCTGGAATCCACGCGCGGCATGATCGGCGCGCACGAGCTCGAGGTCGCCAAACCCGGCTGCACCGTGCTCAACTTCTCGCGCGACACCCTCGTCGACGTTCCCGCGATGGCCTGCGCCCTCGAGGCCGGGCGCGTCGCACACTACGTCACCGATTTCGCAACGCCGCAGGTCATGAAGCTGCCGAACACCATCGTGCTGCCGCATCTGGGCGCGTCGACCGCCGAAGCCGAGGACAATTGCGCCATCATGGCGGTCAACGAGATCGTCGATTACCTCGAGGCCGGCAACATCAAGAACTCCGTGAACTACCCCGCCTGCGATATGGGCCCGGTTCCCGCCCAGGGCGGGCGCGTCGCGGTGCTGCACGCCAACGTCCCGGACATGCTCAGCAAGATCACCGGCGTGTTCGGCGAGGTGGGCGCCAACATCGACAACCTCACGAACAAGGCGCGCGGTACGTCGGCCTACACGATGCTCGACCTCTCCGCCGCCGCACCCGACGAGCTCGTGGCGAAGCTCAGCGCCATCGAGGGCGTCCACCGCGTGCGTGTGGTGAAATAACTTTCCGGCGAACTCAATCTCTCGGCTATAACGAACGGGCGGGCCTCCTCGATTACGAGAAGCCCCGCCCGTTTTCTGCTCATGCCGTCGTTTCCAAGGCCCGATGGGCTACCCTTCGATGGTTCCGCCGCCCACGACGGCATCCCCGTCGTAGAGCACGAGCGACTGCCCCGCCGCCGGACGCGCCACCGGCTCGTCGAAGCGCACCACCAGCTGCCCGTCTTGCAGTACCGCCTCGCCCGCCTGCGCGCGCTGACGATAGTGCGTTTTCGCGCTCACGCGCATAGGCACGTCCAGATTCGCCACTGAAATGAGATTGACGTCGCCCGCGCGAACCTCGCGCACGCCGAGCTCGCTGCGCGGGCCGACCACGAGCGCATTCGCCGCGCAATCCTTCGCCACCACGTAAAGCGGCTCGCTCGCGGCCACGCCGATCCCCTTGCGCTGCCCGATGGTGTAATGCACCAGCCCGCAGTGCTGCCCGAGCACCTTGCCGCCCGTATCCACGATATCCCCAGGCGAGAATGCCGCCGGAACGTCCTTGAGCGCGCAGCCGCCCGCGTTCGAACTGCAACCCCGCGCAGCCTCTTCGCCCGAAGCCGACGTACCGGATGCACCAATCGCTCCGGCCGCGGGCGCAACCTCGCCGCCCTCGTCCGCGATTCCCAAATACCGCGCAATGAACGACACGTAATCGCCATCGGGCACGAAGCAGATATCCTGGCTTTCCGCCTTGTCCGCATTGCCGAACGAATGCTCCTGGGCAAGACGGCGCACCTCGGGCTTCGTCAACTCCCCCAGGGGGAAGAGCATATGCGCCAAATCGTCTTGCGTGAGGTGATACAGCACGTAGCTCTGGTCCTTCGACGCGTCCAGCCCCCGCAGCAGCTCATAGCGACCCGTGCGCTCATTGTAGGCGCGCCGCGCGTAATGCCCCGTGGCCACGTAGTCGAAACCCAGCTGTGCGCGCCGCTTCTGCAAGGCGGCGAACTTGAGATAACGGTTGCAGTCGATGCAAGGGTTCGGCGTGCGGCCGTGCAGATACGAATCGCAGAAGCGGTCGATCACATCGCGTCCGAACGTCCCGGTGTAATTGAACGTGAAATGCTCCAGGCCCAGGCCAAACGCCACCTGCCGCGCGTCCTCGACATCGCTCTGGCTGCAGCAGGTGCTCTCCCCCACCACACAGGCGCCGCCCGCGCCGGCAACCTCGTTATCGAACAGCTTCATGGTGACGCCCGCCGCATCGTAGCCGGCATCGCGCAGCAAAAGCGCCGCCACCGAGCTGTCCACGCCGCCGCTCATGGCGACCAGCACCTTGCGCCGCGAGCTTTCCGCCTCCATACGCACCCTCTAAATATAATCGGCGAAGCTCACGGCCGGCCACACGGCCTCGGAACCGCAATCCTCGCGATCGATACGCAAGCATCCGTGGCAGCGCCCCTCGCGGCAACGCGAAGCCATCGCGGCGTCGACGAGCGCCTTCCACAGCGGAGCCATATGCTGACCGTCCTGCGCAAAATATTCCGGATGCCACTGCACGCCCATCAGAAAGCGGCAGTCACGCGCCTCGACGCCCTCGACCAGCCCATCAGGCCCGTACGCCGTGGCCGACAAATTGGGCGGCAGCGTGCGAACGCCCTGATGATGCATGGAGTTAACCGACGCGTGGTCGCATTGCAGGATTTCGCCCATCTTGCTTGAGCGCATGATGGAAACCGTGTGCGTGGGACGCCCGTAGTCGCAGGTTTGCCAATGATTCACCCTGCCACCCGCCGGCGTCGCGGCGACCTCGTCGGCCATCGGAACGTCGTCGAGCGACGCCACCCCGTCGAACTGCTCCTCCAAATCCAAATACAACGTGCCCCCGAAGAACACGTTGATCATCTGCATGCCGCGGCAAATCCCCAACAGCGGGTAATCATACTGATACGCGTAGCTCAGCAGCAGATACTCCACCTCTTCACGCTCCGGCGTCAGCTCGGACAGCTTGCCGTACGTGATATCCCCGCCATAGCGGACCGGGCTGATGTCCTGCCCGCCCGACAGCACGAACCCGTCAATACGCGGAAGCAGCGACTCATAAACGCTCACGTCATTCGTGAAAGGGATGATGACCGGCGCACCACCGGCGGCAACGATCGCCTGCGCATAATGGTTGTTCATGCGCAGGATGCCCTCGTTCGGGTCGAGCGTCGGGACGACGCCGATAACGGGGCGCGCCTCGCCTAGCGCCCGCGCTGCGATGTAATCGATATCGATGCGTCTACTCGCGCTCTGCATACCCTTCTCCCGCCGTGTCGGCTTCAAACTGCAGGCTTCCCCAGTGCATCCACCCACAACAACGACGCGAAAGGATGCTCATCACAAGAAAACCATATCTGGCTATTTTTCACTGCACACTATAGCCCACTGATCCGATGTTTCTGCAGGTCAGCAGGCATACTACACAGCAACTCTATAACAAGAAACAACCCCTGGAAGCACTCTTTTGTTAGAGCTTTTCCCGCCACCTGCAACATCATGCAACAAATATTAATGGACATCGCAGTGTTTCTTGTTATAGACTTGCGGTGTTCGGGCAGCAGCCCGGCGACCAAGAAAAAAAGAACCCCCTAGCGCCAACTAGGGGGTTGCATAAGTGATCAGGTATCGACCACTCACTCACAGTCGTTATTTTATCACTTATAACGAGCGCCGGCAAGGCGTCATCGTTTTTGCACTCTTCTTTTTTCTTAGTCGAAAACCGAATACCTTCGACTCGAGCGGCTCCCCTTTTGGGGAGGCTGCGGACAGGGTGCAGTATGCCTCAACCGGCATTGGCGGTGGCGCATTCCCAACATCGCGAAAGCGAATGGGAAACGTTCCGTCGCCTGCTCACACACGACGACCGCAACAGTTACTACGTCCTCGCCACCGACGCCGGCGGCGAGTGGCGCGAAACGGCGGTTAAACATAACGGCTTGCTGGCAGTCGGCTTCCAACCGAACGCCAGCTACTACATAACTCACAACGGGTTTACTTCGCGTACCCGTAAAACCGAAGCGCTTCGGCAGCTCAATGCGCTCTTTTTCGACCTCGACTGCCACGGTTCATCCGAATCCGACACCAGGTCGATCGTGAAAAACGCTTTTTCCGCCATCAATTTGGCGGTGCAGCAATCCACGTTGCCGGAACCGACCATGATCATCGATTCCGGACGCGGTTTGCAGCTGTTTTACGTGCTCAACCGCTCCATTCCCGTGCGGTGCAAAAATGCAAGCAATGAAAAAGGATTGCAGCTCTTCTCATCGGTACAGCAGCAGCTCGCGAATGCGATCGATGCGGTTATCGCGCCCATAAACGGTATTTCCGTCGATAGAGCGACGTTTGATCACGCTCGTGTTTCGCGAATCCCGGGTACGTACAACCGAAAAGCGCATCGCAGCGCACGCCTGGTCGCAGCCTCGGAAGTTTTCCATTCCCTGCAGACGCTGCGCGCCGCCCTGCCAAACTACTCAAAAAACAACCCCGCAAAACAGCTACCTCGCCGAACTGCATCAAGCGCATCGATGCTTCGCTATAAGCCGTTGATGCTCCGTCGCCTTACCAAGGTTGTCGATCTGCAGGCGTTCCGGAACTTTGACTGCGAGGGCAATCGTGAGCTCATGTGCTTCGTGTTCTACAACACCGCAGTTCAAATCTACAACCGGGAGGATGCAGCGCAACGATTGGCGCAATTCAACGCCCGCTTCACCAAACCGCTCAACAACAAGGAGCTCGCCGGCGTACAGTCGTCAGTCGATAACGTCGTCAACCTGAAAGGCGAACAGGGCTACTACCTTATCGGCGTGATCCGCCTCATCGAGATGCTCGGCCTCACTGAAGACGAGGTCCAAGCAATAGACTTCTTCGAAACAGCCAAGACACTGCAACGCAAACAGGCAAAACAGCAAACAAAAGCAAAGAAAGAAGCCCGCAACACTAGAATTATCGAGCTTCGTCAAACAACTAAGCTCACGCAAAAGGAGATAGCAGAACAGGTAGGCTGTTCCCTTAGAACCGTCGCAAGTGTATTGAAGGCTTATAAGATGACTAGCCAAGTCATAGATAATCCTATGACGGTGAATAACTACGTACACAACGACGTTTCGAAACCTAAAACATGCAATTTTTTGCCTTACGTGTCTATGGAGTGCTGCGGGGCTCCCGGTCTTCCACAGTCTCTCCCACGGCAATCTCATGCGATCTCTTTGACAGAAGTCCTTCCTTCGAGGGTTCCTGTCAAAGAGAGCCCTGGCGAGGCCAAGGCTCTGAGTTCAAATCTAGTCTTGCATGCGTTCGATTTCTCGAATCATTGCCTTGATCTCTCCAATAAGCTTGAAATCCGCTTCTCCTTCAGCCTTTTCAGCGTTTTTCAGGGCGTTCTTGGCTGTTTTCAGATACCCATTCACGTCTTTCCCTGTTCGTTCCTTAGGTGTTTTTGCACCCGTTTTGACCATGGAGGACTCCACTATGGGTGAATTGACGTCGGCTTTAGATCCCTTGGCGTTTTCGATTGCCTCGGTTATTTCCATAGCGTCCATATTGCTGCCCGTGATGCTTGCAACAACCTCGCTTTGCTTGTTGCTTGGTAGCTTCGAGAGTGACTCAGCTTGCGCCTGCGTGATTACGTTCGAGTCAAGCAGGTCGTTGCCTTCCTTCGAAAGGTTGCGAGCGATGTTGAGTAATACCTGCGCGGTTCGTTCTGAAACTCCAAAATGTTCTGCAAGGTACGTCTTCGTGTTAACGCCCTTGAGGGATGGGTCGTCCTTGCGCCATTCCACAAGCTTATCGGCAAGTACTTTGAAGCCTTGCGCGCGCTCAGACGGTTTTATGTTGCGCTGGCCGATATTGGACGAATGCATGATGAAATTAGCTTGCTCGTCGGTAATCGACCCAAGTTTATGGCACCTTCCAGGCACCATTCTCCATGCGTCACCGTATTTTTCGGCAAGTAGCTTGCAGGCACGCCACCGGCGCTCGCCGTCGATAATCTCGGTTCCGTCCTCTGTTTCGCGAAGAATCAGCGGCTCAATTTCCTTACTGTTCCAAATAAGGCCCGCGAGGTTCTTAACGTCTTCGTCGGTAATGGTGTAGCTATTGTTGGGGTTTGGTTTCAGGCTATCAATATCGAACCAGTCGAAACCCATTTCACTGAGCAGCGTATTTCGGACGTTCTGGTTGGACATTTTGTCCGTTACGGAAACGTCCTGGTTGTCGCGCTTGCGGAATGCTTCCAGGCGCATTTCCTCATCGGACATTTCCTTATGGCGAGGTATGACATTTGCAACTGCGCCGGCGTTGTTTTTCAGCGCATCCTGCAGCTTCTTTCTAGGCATTCATTTCCTCGATTTCCTGCGCGAGCAAGCGGTACGAGATCGCAGGCTTGCTATCGGGTGCATAGGTAATAAGAGGCTCCATGGCCAAACTCGCTTCAGGAACCACCGTTGATTTCTCGATTTTGGTGTTGAAGTACTCCGCATTCGGGATTGCTTCCTTAAGCATCTGGCAACCATATTTATAGGTAGTCGTATTGCGCTCAATCATCGTTTGCAGAATCTTCCAGTGCTGCGGAAGGCGCCGGCGCTCTTTTGCCGTCCTGTTGATGGTGTCTATCGTTTGCGAAAGGCCCGCAATTGCAAAGCCGTCCACTTTGATCGGGATAATGATATGCGAAGCGTTATTGCCGGCTTCCAGTGCAACGATCGCGTTCGTGGTGGTCATATCCAAACGGGGGCCGCAGTCGATGATGATGTAATCGAACGGCTTCTCTTTGTTCTTTGCCACTTCTTCAATCAAGTCTTCGATTGCGTACTCAAGGCGCATATCGACGCCGCCAGCGATTTCCGCTTTCAGACGGGTGTCTGCATCGGCAAATCTGAAGTTCGACGGTACGCAATACAGGTTTTCGTATTGTGTCGTTTGCATTACCTCATGCAGGGAAAGCCTCGGCGAGTTCGGCGTGGTCTGGTACAGAACGTCGGCTATGCAAGGCTCTTCGGAACGCGGATCGTACACCTGAAGGCTCTGGCTTACATTTCCCTGGCCGTCCATGTCGATGACCAGCACCTTATATCCAAGCTCCGAGAAGCTTACAGCCAGGCATGCACTCGTAGTTGTTTTGGCGACGCCGCCTTTGTAGCTCATTACCGAGATGATTGTCGGCTTGTCCGCCGCTTGCGTAAGCTGGCCATTCAGCAACAAGTCAGCAAGCTGAGACTTGTTGAGTCCGCGCCTTTCCGCTTCCCTCTCAAGCTCTTCGACGGTTTCCCTTCCCAAGGACAGCGATTGCTGCTGCTTCTCGCCGCCACGACTCTTCGTCCTTCCGGCCATTCTGCACCCTTCTGATTGGTTGGATTAGATTGAGGATTGCTGCTACTGTGCAGCTTCTGCACACTGCAAATTTTACCATTTCAGGAAGACTGCATCAATTTCTATCGGACTAATCTCTTGTTATATGTTGCTAAATCCATCGCTTACTTTGATATTCCTAACGAAGCTTTCGCCCATTAGGTTGTTGTTCTCTACGCTTCCGGAACGTGTCTAGACGAGATCTCTCCACTCAGCATTGTATTTGTAGAGGCTCTATTAGGTTGCCTTGCCGCGTTGCTAAATGTCACGTTTTAATTTGAGGTGACTGCCTCATCGCATTCTAGGTATATCTCTGAGGCGATATGGTTTGTGATAAATGCTACTGTGCAGGTTCTGCACAGTAATTAGTTGTCGGTATGCAAGCAGTGGGACTCAGATTCGAATCTGTCGTTTCATCACTGTGCAGAACCTGCACAGTGATGAAACGACAATATTATGTAACTCTAGCTCTTGTCGATACCGAGCCCAGCTAGGCTGAAGGTATATAGATGACTATAATAGTCATCTAAACATATAGGTCAACAGAGCCCCGATTGATACAGCGGGTCGCCTGAAAGCGTGCCGACCCCTCTCCCCTAACAGTGAATGGAGATCTTAGTCAGATCGAAAAGACGATCGGAAACCTGGAGGGTCTCATCTTTGAGACAGCATTGTCCAATGCGTCGGGAACAATGAATGGCTCTGTTAGACCAAGATTGACATGGAGGTTCTGAACCACCTTCGTGAGGCTGAATTCGATAGCTCGCACATGCGGTATGTAGTTGGCTTTTCGAATAATGCCAGCCGTATGTCATTCTGGTCTAACAAAGCCTAATGAATGCTATGTAAGAAGGAAAGGGCACTCGACTGTAGACGTAAGAAGTGAGGGACATCTCGCCGCATCCAATCGCAGCATACGCGCTCTCAAGTTTTTGCATCTATATATACTGAGCAAGGACTTGCCTGACTCTCGGAGGATTCCGGTGTAGGGGGATGGCTTCGCAACAAGGTGCGAAAAAAATATCTCATCCTTCTCAAGGTTCCGACTATGCTGCAGCCTCGAAGAATCTTTAGGCCCACTGAAGGGACAAAAGATGTACAGCTCAAAGAAGTGTGCGTCGTGCTAGCTATCTTCTAGATAAAGGCAAATCCGTATATTGGAGTATCAGTGCTGGATCCATTAGCTTAGCACGGGGGCAAGGTATGCATAAAATGTGATGCCATGGGGGAGACGTGACCATGTTTTAAGACGATCATAAGAGACGGGTGACTGCATCAAGTCGGATAGATAGAAGCAGTAGTCGCGTCGCTAATTGCGCTTTAGTGCAGGGAAGCCAGCATGTGACACGAAATAGATCAGCGGAAAAGAGCCCTAAAGAAGCGATATTCAACGTAAATGTGTACACCTTGTGAAGGAAACGCCTTTTCCGCCCATACCCCTTGCCAAGGGAGGGGGAGGAGCGTAAAGTACTTCCTCGCGCCGAACGCGGAAGCGAACGGCGGCCGGCCCGGAAGGGCAGGCGGGAACCTTGAGAACCGGATACTGGACAGACGGAACAGATACTTTTCTTTTTAACACTTTAGCCAGTGAAGCAGGCGGGAGGGGCGCTCGGAAGAGCAGCCCGTCCCCCCGGAAAATCACAATTTCTTTTTTCAAACCAAGATCGCCGGGGGCCCTCGGGCCTCCCGGCTCTCTTTCAACGGAGAGTTTGATCCTGGCTCAGGATGAACGCTGGCGGCGTGCCTAACACATGCAAGTCGAACGGTTAAACCGCCCTCGGGCGGACATAAAGTGGCGAACGGGTGAGTAACACGTGACCGACCTGCCCCCCGCACAGGGACAGCCCCCCGAAAGGGGGATTGATACCTGACGATCCCGGGAAGGCGCATGCCCTCCCGGGCGAAGCTCCGGCGGCGGGGGATGGGGTCGCGGCCCATCAGGTAGACGGCGGGGTAGAGGCCCACCGTGCCGGCGACGGGTAGCCGGGTTGAGAGACCGACCGGCCACATTGGGACTGAGATACGGCCCAGACTCCTACGGGAGGCAGCAGTGGGGAATATTGCGCAATGGGGGAAACCCTGACGCAGCAACGCCGCGTGCGGGACGAAGGCGTCCGCGTCGTAAACCGCTTTCAGCGGGGAACACCTAGCGAGGGTACCCGCAGAAGAAGCCCCGGCTAAATACGTGCCAGCAGCCGCGGTAATACGTATGGGGCGAGCGTTATCCGGATTCATTGGGCGTAAAGCGCGCGTAGGCGGCACGCTAAGCGGGACCTCTAACCCCGGGGCTCAACCTCGGGCCGGGTCCCGAACTGGCGCGCTCGAGTGCGGTAGGGGAGAGCGGAATTCCCGGTGTAGCGGTGGAATGCGCAGATATCGGGAGGAACACCGACGGCGAAGGCAGCTCTCTGGGCCGAAACTGACGCTGAGGCGCGAAAGCTGGGGGAGCGAACAGGATTAGATACCCTGGTAGTCCCAGCCGTAAACGATGGGCGCTAGGTGTGGGGGAGTCCATCCCCCGTGCCGCAGCCAACGCATTAAGCGCCCCGCCTGGGGAGTACGGCCGCAAGGCTAAAACTCAAAGGAATTGACGGGGGCCCGCACAAGCAGCGGAGCATGTGGCTTAATTCGAAGCAACGCGAAGAACCTTACCAGGGCTTGACATGCGGGTGAAGCCGGGGAGACCCGGTGGCCGCGAGGAGCCCGCACAGGTGGTGCATGGCTGTCGTCAGCTCGTGTCGTGAGATGTTGGGTTAAGTCCCGCAACGAGCGCAACCCCTGCCCCGCGTTGCCAGCATTAGGTTGGGGACTCGCGGGGGACCGCCGGCGTCAAGCCGGAGGAAGGCGGGGACGACGTCAAGTCATCATGCCCCTTATGCCCTGGGCCGCACACGTGCTACAATGGCCGGCACAGAGGGTTGCCACCCCGCGAGGGGGAGCGGATCCCCAAAGCCGGCCCCAGTTCGGATCGGAGGCTGCAACCCGCCTCCGTGAAGCCGGAGTTGCTAGTAATCGCGGATCAGCACGCCGCGGTGAATACGTTCCCGGGCCTTGTACACACCGCCCGTCACACCACCCGAGTCGTCTGCACCCGAAGTCGCCGGCCCAACATTTGAGGGAGGTGCCGAAGGTGTGGAGGGTGAGGGGGGTGAAGTCGTAACAAGGTAGCCGTACCGGAAGGTGCGGCTGGATCACCTCCTTTCTAGGGAGATCATTCAAGAATCGGCCTGCCAGGCTAGTGAAAAGTTCCAGACATCCAGCATCCGGCTCCCGGGGCTCCCGCCCCGAGGCACCTTGACAGCTGCATAGCGTTGCATGACATGACAAGACGCGGGGCCGGGAACCTACCCGGCCCCCGAGAACGAAACAGGCCGGGCGGCGTCCTCGCCGCCCGGCCCGGATCTTCACGATCGCAATGAATTATGACTCGGAACGGATAACCGGCCCCCAAGCGGGGCCGGGGAAACCATTTTACGGCGAAGATACCAAAGGCGCACGGCGGATGCCTTGGCGCGGGAAGTCGAAGAAGGGCGCGGCAAGCTGCGATAAGCTGCGGGGAGGCGCAAACGGCCACCGATCCGCAGATTCCCGAATGGGGGAACCCACGCGGGGCCATGCCCGCGTACCCGCACCTGAATCAAATAGGGTGCGAGGAGGCAACCGGGGGAACTGAAACATCTAAGTACCCCGAGGAAGAGAAATCAACCGAGATCCCGGGAGTAGCGGCGAGCGAAACCGGGCCAGCCCAAACCACCGCGCGTGTCAAAGCGTGCAGGCGTTTCCGCGGTGGGGTTGCTGGGCGGGGAGCCCGGGGGCTGCATCCCCCGGCGGCGGTCAGAAACCGGAAGGGCAGCGGAACGGCCTGGGAAGGCCGGCGGAACAGGGTGAGAGCCCCGTACGCGAAGCCCCTCCGGCCGCCGATCCCCGACACCCAGAGTAGCGCCGGGCACGTGAAACCCGGCGCGAAGCAGGGGGGACCACCCTCCAAGGCTGAACACTCTCCCGCGACCGATAGCGAACCAGTACCGTGAGGGAAAGGTGAAAAGCACCCCGAGAGGGGAGTGAAAGAGCGCCTGAAACCGTGCGCCCACGAGCAGTCGGAGCACCCTAGAGCGGTGTGACGGCGTGCCTTTTGTAGAATGAGCCAGCGAGTCGCGCAGCGCGGCGAGGTTAAGCTAGTCAAGCGAGCCGCAGCGAAAGCGAGTCTTTAAACGGGCGACTATTCAGTCGCGCTGCGCGGACGCGAAGCCGGGTGAGCTACCCATGGGCAGGCTGAAGCGGGGGTAAGACCCCGTGGAGGGCCGAACCCACTTCGGTTGAAAACGGAGGGGATGACCTGTGGATAGGGGTGAAAGGCCAATCAAACCCGGAGATATCTCGTTCTCCCCGAAATAGCTTTAGGGCTAGCCCCGGCCGTTTTCCCGCGGCGGTAGAGCACTGGACGGAGGAGGGGGCCTCACCGCCTACCGATGCCGACCAAACTCCGAATGCCGCGCGGACCTGAAGGCCGGGAGTCAGAGCATGTGGGCTAAGCCGTGTGCTCGAGAGGGAAACAGCCCAGACCGCCCGCTAAGGCCCCCAATTCCATGTTGAGTGGCAAAGGATGTGCGTCCGCCCAGACAACCAGGATGTTGGCTTAGAAGCAGCCATGCATTCAAAGAGTGCGTAACAGCTCACTGGTCGAGTGGACATGCGCCGACAATTAACGGGGCTAAGCATGGCGCCGAAGCGGCGGGATGATATTTTCATCGGTAGGGGAGCGTCCCCTGCGCGGCGAAGCCGGAGGGCGACCGACGGTGGAGCGCAGGGGAGCGAGGATGCTGGCATGAGTAACGAGAGCGGCGCGGGAAACGCCGCCGCCGTAAGCCCAAGGTTTCCTGGGCAAGGCTAATCCTCCCAGGGTCAGTCGGGAGCTAAGGCGAGGCCGGAAGGCGTAGCCGATGCGCAACAGGCGGACATTCCTGTACCGCCTGCGGGCCGCTATGACCGACGGGGCGACGGAGAAGGGTATGCGGGCGGGGTTCTGGACGTCCCCGTGAAAGCGCGTAGGGCGCCGGCCAGGCAAATCCGGCCGGCACGAAGCCCGAGACGCGAGACGAAGGCGCTAAGCCGAAGCCGCAGAGCCCATGCTCCCCGGAAAAACCCCTAGGCAGGCCCGCGGGCGCCCGTACCAAAACCGACACAGGTGGGCGGGTAGAGCATACCGAGGCGATCGGGGGAACCATGGTCAAGGAACTCGGCATAATCGCTCCGTAACTTCGGGAGAAGGAGCGCCGCCTCGGGTGGAGGGCCACGCGCCCGCAAGCCCGGGGCGGCCGCAGCGAAACGGCCCAAGCGACTGTTTACCAAAAACACAGGACTCTGCCAAGCCGC
>CAVCPR010000025.1:0-28094 GCA_963604235.1 Anaerovoracaceae bacterium
GTAACGCAAAACGCCCCGGCAACCTTATCGATTGCCGGGGCGTTTAGACCTCATTCCCCACTAGTAGCGTGCGGCTAGACCAGTTTCACGAACTTGCGCTTACCGACCTGCACGACCGCTCCCTCAAGTCCTGCCGGATCGACGTTATAGGACTTTGCGGGCACCGCTTCGCCGTTGATCTTCACGCCGCCGCCGTCGATCATGCGACGGGCATCGCCGACGCTCGAGCACAAACCCGCCTCAGCCAGAAGCTTCGCCAAATACACCTTGCCCTCGTCGTTCGGCGTGAGGTCTGCCTTGAACTCGGGGATGTCCTCGGGCATCTCATGCTGCTTGAACACGCGATCGAAAGCTTCCTCCGCTTCCTTTGCCGCCGCTTCGTCGTGATAGGCGGCGACGATGTTTCGGGCCAATGCGCGCTTCACCTTATTAGGATGCAGGGAATCGTTGGCGAGGCCCTCCTCGATCTTGTCGATCTCGTCCACGGAAAGCGTGGAGGCCAGGCGGTAGTACTTGACCATGAGCTCGTCGGGGATGGACATGACCTTGCCGAACATGTCGTCCGCCTCGTCGGTCAAGCCCACGTAGTTGCCGTAGCTCTTCGACATCTTGCGAACGCCATCGGTGCCCTCCAGAAGCGGCATGGTCATCGCGATCTGCGGCTCCATGTCCATCTTCTCCATGAGGTCGCGACCCGCGAGCAGGTTGAACAGCTGGTCGGTGCCGCCCATTTCCACGTCGGCCTCGATCTTTACCGAGTCGAAGGCCTGCATGACCGGGTAGAGGAATTCGTGCAGGGCGATGGGGGTTTGCGACTTATAGCGCTTCGTGAAGTCGTCGCGCTCGAGGATGCGGGCGACCGTGAACTTGCTGCACAGCTCGAGCAGACCCTTCAGGTCGAGGGAGAGAATCCAGTCCGCGTTGTAGACGATGTTCGTCTTTTCCGGGTCCAGGATCTTCATGGCCTGATTGACGTAGGTTTCGGCGTTCTGCTGAACCTGTTCCTGCGAGAGCTGGGGGCGCGTGGTGTTCTTGCCCGAGGGGTCGCCGATGAGCGCCGTGCCGTTGCCGATGATGAGCGTCACCTTGTGTCCGAGGTCCTGGAACTGGCGCATCTTGCGCAGGGGCACCGCGTGGCCGAGGTGCAGGTCGGGGCTTGTGGGGTCGACGCCGAGCTTGATGTTCAGCGGCTTGCCCCGCTTGAGCTTTTCGAGCAGGGCATTCTCGGGCACGATTTGCGCGGCACCCGACTTGATGATGTGAAGTTGTTCTTCCGCGGATAGCATGATTTCCTCTTCCTAAAACACGATTGCTCGGGATTCTACCATAGCAGCAGCGAGCGAATGGGCTTTTGCCTACGCGACGCCCCTAAACAGATGACCGCTGGTGGCGCCTTCCTTCTTCGGCAGCGCCTCCCCGTGGGCGTGGGCCACGTTGCGCGCCTTGACGACGCGCGTCACGGCCTGCACGGTTTCGTCGACGTTCATGAGCGTCGCGTCCACCATCAGCCACGTCACCCCCGCTTGAACGATTTCCGGCACGGCGTGCGCGACATCGAGCTCGACGCTGTTGAACAGGCGGCTGCGACCGAGCTGGTCGGTCACCACCGGGAATTCGTAGCCCTTGCGATCCCTCAGGAAATGCGGGCTTTTGCGTCGTGCGCAGGACGTGCATTTCTGATTGCAGGGACCCTGACTCATGAGTAGGCAGTGCTCGGTGACCATGAGCTCTTGACGACCGATCACGGTAAGCCCCAGTTCAACGGGAGATGATTCGGCTAGCTCCTTAATTTGGGAAAGGCGCAGCTCCGGAGAGAGCCACACGCGCTTGGCGCCGAGAGCGGCCGCCTCGTCGAGCGAGGTCGCGTTCGTGATGGGGACATGGGAGCCGACCTCTACCTCCGCGCCCGCATCAACCGCACGTACCAGGGACGCCAGGCTGTCGGCCACAACGGGGGCGCCCTCGTGTACCGACCTCCAGGGGTCGAAGGCACATGCAGCCTCGCGCGAGGAGCCTACCGCGTCGTGGTCGATGGCGGGAAGCACGACGGCGCACTGCTTCGGATAACTTGCCTGCTCGACGGTTTCGGACACCTGGCCCGCGACGGTCGCCTGGCCGTGCGCCAGATTGAGCGCGTTTACGTAAATGGTGTCGGCGCCGGCGCGCTTCGCCGCGCGCGCGCACGCCGGATTCGATGCGAGCACGGCGATGCGAACGCCGCCGGAAGGCGTGCCGTGGCGCCACGACCGCTCCTCCGAGCGGGACAGCGCGCGATCGCGCTTGCCGGACAGCAGCGCATCGGAAAGGTTGTCGAGCGCCTCCGCGCGGACGTGGTGCAGCTGGGAAAACCCGATGCCGACGCCTTCGTCCATCTCGACCGTCAATTTGGCGAGCGCAAACGGCGTCTGCCCCAGGCGATCCACGTGCGAGCGGACATCCGCTTCCAAGACCGCCTTGGTTCGCGCCGCCTCGACCACGGGTCCCGTAGCTTCGCCGATGATGGCGCCCTCGCCTTGCGCGCCGGCCGAGGCGAGAATTCGGACATTTCCGGGAACGTCGGCAAGGTGGAATTCTGCATACAGAGGGGCGCCGAGGCGCAGCCTGACAAGGCCCTCCACGGCGATACGGGGCTCGAAGGGGTTTTCCGAAGCGGACGCGGAGGCCTGACGGACGCGGAACACCCTGTCGCCGGCGCGCGCGCCGCGCGGCGGCCTGTCCAGGGTAAGGCGCACCTCGCCCCGCCCCGCTTGCTCAAGGGAGACGACCGTGCATGCGGCGTGGCCCCGCTTCGTCCAGAATTCAAGCACGTCGCCCGCGTTGATTTCGCGCGTGAAGCCCACGACCGCCTGGGCAGCCTGCACGCCCTGGACGCGGCCGACGCAGACGCCGCGGTTGTTCGGGCGGCCGTAGCTCATGATGTCGTTGCCGCGATGGCCTTCGAGGTAGGCGGTGGTAAATCCGCGCGAGAACGCTTCGGCCAAAATACGCCGCTCGTCCTCGGTCGACCCTTGCGCGACGAAGGAATCGGCTCCCTCGGCGGCCGCCTGCGTACGCGCGGCAAGTACGCGATCGAGCACGGAGCGGTACACGCCCGTGACGGCGCGGACATATTCAGGCGATTTCATGCGGCCCTCGATTTTGAGCGACGCGACGCCCGCAGCGACGAGGTCGGAAAGCAGGTCGATGGAGCAAAGGTCTTTCGGAGACAGCAGGTGCTCGCCGGGGGCATCGAGCGGCTTCCTTTGCGCGGCGTTGCGCAGCTCGTAAGGCAGACGGCACGCCTGGGCACACATGCCGCGATTCGCCGAACGCCCGCCGATAAGGGACGACATGAGGCACTGCCCCGAATAGCAGATGCAGAGCGCGCCGTGCGCGAACGCCTCGACTTCCACGCCGAGCTCGCGGCCCAAGCGCGCGAGGTTGGCTATTTCGGGAAGCGAAAGCTCGCGCGCGAGCGTGACGCGGGAGGCTCCAAGCTTGGCAGCGGCGCGCATGCCGGCTTCGTTATGCGTGTTCATCTGCGTGGAAATATGCAGGCGCGCTTGCGGAAGCGTGCGAGTAAGCTCGGAAGCGATGCCGATATCCTGCACGATGAACGCGTCTGCTCCCGCGCGATACGCTTGACGCGCCGTCTCCATCGCCTCGTCGACTTCTTCCGGAAGAATTGCGGTGTTGAGCGTCACGTACACATGCACCCCGCGCAGGTGCGCGAAATCACATGCCTGGCCGAACGTCTCCAGCGTGAAATTGTCCGCACCGCGGCGAGCATTGAACGATTGCAGGCCGAGATACACCGCATCGGCGCCGCCGAGAACGGCGGCATGGAACGCGGCAACGCCGCCCGCCGGCGCGAGCAGCTCAACATTCTGCATGAGCATCGTGGAAACACCCCCAAGCGCGAGGCGGCCAGGGCGGGCATTTAGAGCCTATGGAAGCCTTACGCGCGCGATCGTATAAATAGGTGTTGGTAGTATAATCGCAGCCATGAAAAACAGGAGAAAACAGCGGGAAATGCGCACCCACGCCGTCGCGTGGGTGGCTTTAGTTGCACTCATTTGCCTCGTATTCGTCGGCTACTGGGGCGTCCAGGGCGCGATGCGCGTCATGGACTCCTGGACGGAGGATCTGCCGAGCATCGAGGACACCGACTTCACCACGCACGCGCAGGAATCGGTCATGTACGCCGCCGACGGCACGACGGTGCTGGCCGAATTCCAGCTTGAAAAGCGCGACCCGGTCGAGAGCAAGGACGTTTCGGACTTGGTGAAGAAGGCGACGGTCGACACCGAGGACGTTCGCTTCAACGAGCATTCGGGCGTGGACCTTGCGGGCATCCTCCGCGCTTTCGTGAACAACATGGCCGGCGGCAGCCTGGAGGGCGCGTCCACTATCACGCAGCAGCTGGTGCGCAACACGCTGCTTACCCAAGAGGCGAACGAGATATCGGCCAAGCGCAAGGTTCGCGAGGCCGAACTGGCACTTGAGCTGGAGAAACGCTACAGTAAAGACGAGATTCTCCTCATGTACCTAAACACCGTCAACTACGGCGACGGCTGCTACGGCGTGGAGGCGGCGGCGCAGAACTATTTCCAGGTAAGCGCCGCCGATTTGACGCTGGCGCAGGCGGCGACCATTGCCGGCATCCCCCAGTCCCCGACGTTCCTGAACCCGAAAACGTATCCTGACGCCTGCTTGACCAGGAGAAACCTGGTACTGGATCGCATGCTTTCCGCGGGCGACATCACGCAGGAGGAGCACGACGCCGCGAAGGCCGAGCCGCTTGGCCTCAACCCCGCGCCCGACGCGCCGGAGGACGGCATCTACGCATACCCCTACTTCACCAGCTACGTGCGCAACCAACTGATGGAGACGAACAATCCCTACGGCTGCAATTACGCGAGC
The DNA here is from genome assembly GCA_963604235.1 of Anaerovoracaceae bacterium. Classification (GTDB taxonomy): domain Bacteria; phylum Actinomycetota; class Coriobacteriia; order Coriobacteriales; family Eggerthellaceae; genus Senegalimassilia. The sequence continues at coordinate 4,903 of CAVCPR010000025.1, forward strand.
CTGTTCGAGGGCGGGCTGACCATTTACACGACGCTCGATACGACGATGCAGGATGCTGCGGAGAGCGCCTGCGATGCGCAGCGGGCACGTATGAGCAGCGACCTCGACTGCTCGCTTGTTGCCATTGACCCCGCATCCGGCGAGGTCAAGGCCATGGTCGGCGGCAGCGATTACCGACAGAACCAGGTGAACCTCGCTACCGGAACCGGCGGGTCGGGCAGGCAGGCAGGCTCGACGTTCAAGGCCTTCACCCTTGCCGCGGCGATCGAGAAGGGCATCGACCCTCAGACGCGCATCGACTGCTCCTCCCCCATGACGAAGGAGATCGACGGCAAGGAGCAATCGTTCGAGAACTTCGACAACATCGACTACGGCGTCCGCACCATCCAAAGCGCAACCGCCGTGTCGGCCAACACGGGATACCTTCGCCTTTCCGAGGCGATCGGCCAGGCGTCCACCACCGAGATGGCGCGCCGCCTTGGCGTGACGTCGGATATGACCACGGTGTACACCTCCACGCTCGGCGTCGCGAGCACCACGCCGCTCGACATGGCGAGTGCCTACGCGACGCTTGCGGCAGGCGGCGTCAAGCACAGCCCTGTCGTGGTGACGAAAATCGAGGACAAGGACGGCAACGTCATTTACGAGGCTGACGAACAAGGGCAGCGCGTGTTGAGCGAGGAAGTCTCGGGAGCGACGACCTCGGTGCTGAAGCAGGTATTCGAGGCCTCCGACGGAACGGCACAGACGGCCAAGCTGGCAAACGGGCAGCCGGTTGCGGGCAAAACGGGAACCTCGACCGACTTCGCCGACCACTGGCTTGTCGGCTACACGCCCACGCTGTCTGTGGCGACGTGGATCGGGAATCCCGAGGGCAGCATTTCGACCGACCATAGCCTCACTTGCAATGCGCTTTGGAAAGACTTCATGGATCGAGCGACCGCCGGCAAAGAGGTTAAGCAGTTCGCGGAAACCAAGGCGCCGAGCTACACGAACGAATTCAATGACAAGCAGAAGGCCGCGCTCGGTGCGGAGGAAAGCACCACGAGCAGCAACCAGACTCCCACCTCGATCACCTCGGGAACGACCGTGGTGAGCTCTTCGAACACCACCACCCCGCCCGACGTGACCGGAAAGACGCTTTCCGAGGCGAAAACCCTGCTGAAGGACTGGAAAGCCTCTTCGGTGACCGAGTATTCGTCGACGGTAGCGAAGGACAGCGTTATCCGGCAATACGTTGGAAGCGACGGGTCGGTCGTCGTGGTGTTGTCGACGGGACCGAAAACCAACTAGAGCTTAGCAGCGTGCGGGACGCAAGGACCAACGCGAAGAACAAAGAAGAGGGAGCCTTTGTGCCCCCTCTTCTTTGTTCTTGCATATGAGCTTTGAATTTGGCTTGCGGCTTTAGTTGCTGTTCATGTCAGCTGCGGTCTTGTCGCCTTCCTGCAGCTTCGCAATACCCTGGTCATAGGTGGCCTTGATATCGGAAAGGCGCTGATCATAGGTGGACCAGTCAAACGGCTGAGCCTCGGTCGCCGTGTCGATTTCCGTATACAGGGCGATGTAGGCGTTGAGCGCGGCTTCCAGGTTGTCGCAACCTTCGACGTAGTCGGCCTTGATCGTCTTCAACGCATCAGGGGCGTCTTGCGTGCGCAGCGTCTCGAGCACCTTGAACGCGTTGTCCGCCTGCGTGCGCATCGACACGACATCCTTGCGGGAAACGGCGTCGGTGAAGGAATCCATACGCGTTTTCAGGTCGTCCATCGTCTGATTGACCTGGGACATATAGGCGCGGTTATCGGAAATCTCCTGCGACGCCTGCGTGCTTTGCTGCTGAGTGCATCCACCGAGCACCGACACCCCGAGAACGGAAGCGCACGCGAGTGCCGCCAGCTTGCTTACCATAGTTCGATTCATTGCGTTGTCCTTATCCTTATCGATACGAGCAAAGCTCGATTTCGTGCCTTACCGTTTCCGCTAGCCCGACGCTGTGCCCGTGCCCGTGCCGGTTCCAGTCGACGTGGACGTGCCCGTGCCGGTGCCAGTTGCGGAACCCGTGCCGCCCGTTGCCATTCCAGACCCGTCGGATGTGGTTGTGCCAGTGCCAGTGCCCGCGCCCGCGCCGGTTGCGCCGGTGCCGGTCGTTCCAGTGGCGGAATTCGTGCCGGTGGCACCCGTGCCCGTGCCCGTGCCGTTTCCGTAGGTCGATGAGGTCCCGGAATTCGTCGTGGTTCCGGACGTCGAGGACGAGCCCGTCGAGCTGCTTGAGCTTGACGAGGTTCCTGCCGCATAGACATGGTAGACGGAATTCTGGAACGCCTTGTACGTCGGGTTCGACGCCTCGGGGAAGCTCTTGGTCTCCTGGCCGTCAAGCACCACGTTCATGAAGTTGGAGAACACGTCCGCCGCGCTCAGGTGCGTCGGAAGCGTTTCCTCGTTGGACGGGTCGCCGAACCAGATGGCCACCGAAAGCTGCGGGGTTATGCCGCAGAAGGTGATGTCATGGTACTCGCTCGAAGTGCCGGTCTTCGCAGCGACCTCTTGCCCACTGGAGAGCTTCGCCTCCTGGCCCGTGCCCTCGGAGGTGTTCACGACGCCCTTCATGACCTCGACGGCGGCATGAGCCACTTCGGCCGAGATGACCTGGGTCCCCTCAGGGTTCGTGTTATCGACGATAAGGTTGCCGTCCTTGTCGTAGATCTTCATGATGGGCTCGGCATCGTACTTCTTGCCACCGTTGGCGATGACCGCATACGCCGAGGACATGTCGAGCATGGTGACGTTCGACTGACCGAGGGACAGCGACGGGTTCGCGCCGAGCGTGGAGGTGATCCCCATCTTCTGCGCGGTGTCGATAACCTTCTGCGTGCCCATCGCCATCTGCAGGCGCACGAAGCCCGTGTTCGAGGAGACGGCGAACGCTCTCGCGATGGTGCGCGTGCCGTAATTTATGTTGTCGATGTTCTGCAGCGCATTAGAGCTGGTGTAACCCGAGTCTGGAATGACCGCCGGGGAGCTGCAGTCGACGAGGGTCTGCGGGTCTATGCCCTCTTCAAGCGCCGTGATAAGCGTGAAGGTCTTGAACGCCGAACCGCAGGGACGACCGCCGTTGGTGCCTTCGCCGGTTGCAAGGTTGGTCTTCTGCGTCTCCCAGTCCTTGCCGCCGACCAGCGCGCGGATGAAGCCATTCGAGGGATCGATCGCGACAAGCGAGCCGCTGATGGAGTCCGACAGCGACTCCTCCTTGGTACGAACCGCCTCTTCGGCAGCTTCCTGCGTGCTCACGTCGAGCGAGGTGATGACGGTAAGGCCGCCCTTGAAGATATCAAGCTGCGAATACTTCTCGGAAAGCTGGTTCTTCACGTAGCTGGTGAAGTACGGGTACTTCTCGATGCCGTCGGTAGTGGGCACGGACGGGTTCAAAACGAGCTCCTCGGCCTGCGCCGCGTCATGCTGCTCGTTGGTTATGTAACCGTTTTTCAGCATGCGATCGAGCACGAGATTGCGACGTGCGTAGCAATTGTCGGGATAGTCGATCGGATTGTTGTAGGTCGGCGACTGGGGAATGCCAATCAGCGTCGCAGCTTCCGCGAGCGTCAAATCCGAGGCGTTCTTCGAGAAATAACGCTGCGATGCCGCCTGAATGCCGTACGCGCCATTGCCGTAATTGACGGTGTTCAGGTACATGAGAAGGATCTCGTCTTTGGAGTACGCCTCCTCGAGCTTCACCGACAAATACATCTCGCGCACCTTGCGCTTTAAGGAGATGTCGTTCATCTCGTCGGACAAGATGGTGTTGCGGATGAACTGCTGGGTGATGGTCGACGCGCCTTCCCTGCCGGAGCCGGTCAGGGTAACCACCGCCGCGCGGGCGATGCCGACGATATCGAAGCCGCCATGCTCGTAGTAGCGCTCGTCCTCGGTTGCGACCGTGCCCTGCAAAACGTAGGGGCTGATCTTGTCGAGTTCGACCGGGTCGCGATTCTCGATTTGGAAGCGGGCGAGCTGCGTCGTCTCGTCCGACGCGTACACGGTCGTCGGCATGGACGAATTCAACTCGGAAACGCTGGTGACGTCGTAATTCTTTACGTCGCCGATCCATTCATCGCAAAGCGCGGATATGCCGAAATAGCCCGCAACGCATATTGCGATGCAAGCGGTGAGAAAAACGAGCAGGCCGTAGAAAGGATGCTTCTTCTTGGTGCTTGGCCTGTTTTTGATCGAACGTGAAGCCACGAACCACCTCCGTAAACTTGGGTCATTGTACCATCGGGGCCTAAACGGCCTTCAAAGCACACAAGTTCGTAGGAAAAAAGTGAAGTACGACAGGGCGCCCCGCCCGCGGCTGATCACCGCAGGCGGGGCGCCCTTCCTTCCCCTTCCCCAAAGGATTGCTATGGCTCTTTAGAGCGCAGCCTCGTCCCGAGACAGGCACCCCTTCGCCAGCGCAAGCTGCTCGCGAACGGCGGCATTCCCGGTGCCGCCCTCCGTCGTGCGAGCCGCCACGATGGCCGGGATATCCAGCTCCTCGACTATGTCGTCCTCAAACAGGGAGCTTTCCGCCTTGAAGTCTTCGATGGACAGGTCGTTCAGGTTGCATCCGCGCTGCTCGCACAGCAAAACGAGATGCCCCACGACCTCATGCGCCCGGCGGAACGGCATGCCGCGCTTCGCAAGATAGTCCGCGACGTCGGTTGCCGCTAGATGGCCGCGCTTCGCCTGGGCCATCATGTTTTCGGGCTTGATCTTCATGGTCTCGATCATGCCGGCAGCGCATTGCAGGCAGTCTTCGAGCGTTTTCGCCGCGTCGATGGCTCCTTCCTTGTCCTCCTGCAGGTCCTTGTTGTATGCCAACGGCAGGGCCTTCATGGTCACGAGCAGCGCGACGAGATCGCCCACGACGCGCCCCGTCTTCCCGCGGATCAGCTCCGCGAAATCGGGGTTCTTCTTCTGGGGCATGATCGATGAACCCGTGGAGAACGCATCGGAAAGCTCGACGAAGCCGAATTCCGACGTCGACCAAAGAACCAGTTCCTCGCAAAGGCGGGACAGGTGCATGCACGACACGGCGCAGGCGTAGTCGAGGTCGAGCAGGAAATCACGATCGGAAACCGCATCGAGCGAATTGGGGATGACGCCCGAGAAACCCAGCTCGCTTGCCGTCATCTGCCTATCCAGGGGGTACGTAGTGCCGGCAAGGGCAGCCGAGCCAAGCGGACAGACGTCGGCCGCCTTGCGCGCTGCGGCGAGGCGGTCGAAATCGCGGCCGAGCATCCACACATAAGCAAGCATATGATGCGAGAAAAGAACCGGCTGCGCATGCTGCAAATGCGTGTAGCCCGGCAGGATGACGTCGAAGTTCTCCTCCGCCTGCTTGATAAGCGCCTGACGCAGAGCGATGTTGGCATGCATCAAATCGCCCGCGCGCTTTTTGGCGAACAGGCGCGTGTCGGTAGCCACCTGGTCGTTGCGGCTGCGGCCGGTGTGCAACCGGGCGCCGGCATCGCCGATATCGGCCGTGAGCGCACGCTCGATGGACATATGGATGTCCTCGTCGTTGATGTCGAAGGTGAAATCGCCCTCGTCGATGCGCGACTTCACGAGATCAAGGCCCTCGACGATGGCCGTTGCGTCCTCGTCAGAGATGACGCCCACCTTCGCCAGCATATGCGCATGGGCTTTTGAGCCCGCGACGTCCTGCGCATACAAAGCCTTATCGACGGGAAGCGACGCGCCGAAGCGCTGCGTGAATTCGCTAACGTTTTCCGTGAACCGACCCGACCACAACGCCATGACGCTACTCCGTTTCCTTGTTCGCCTGCTGATCGGCCTGACGCCACAGCGGCGTCACGTCCTCGTAGCGGCCGCGCTTGAGCGGACCCTGCTGGTTCTGAGCCTCAAACAGCTCGGCCGGCGCGCCCTCGCGACGACGGTTGACCGCCCACGTGCGGCAGGACAGCGTCTGGATTTGGATGAAGCCCTCGGCCGCGCTGCGATCGAAAGCGTCGCCCTTATCGTAGGTTGCAAGCGCATGATCGTACAGCGAGTAGGCGCTCTTGCGGCCGACCACCGTGCAGGAACCCTTATAGAACTTCAAGCGAACCGTGCCGTAGAGGCAGCGCTGCGTGGAAGCCATGAACGCGTCGAGCGCCTCCTTGAGCGGCGAGAACCACTGGCCGTTGTACACGCACGTGGCCCAAGTCTGCTCGAGATTGAGCTTGTAGTGCAGCACCTCGCGCTCGAGCACCAAATCCTCCAGCGCCTTGTGCGCCTGGACGAGCGCCATCGCAGCGGGAGCCTCGTAGCACTCGCGGCTCTTTACGCCCACCAGGCGGTTCTCAACCATGTCGATGCGGCCGTAGCCGTGAGCGCCGGCAATCTTGTTGAGATCTTCGATGATGCCCAGGAAGCTCTTCTGGTTGCCGTTGATCATGTAGGGAACGCCGCGCGCGAACGTCAGCTCGACGTATTCGGGAGCGTCGGGCGCCTTCTCGGGATCGACCGTCATGGTGAACACGTCCGAAGGGGGCTCCGCCCAGGGATCCTCGAGCACGCCGCACTCGATGGCGCGACCCCACAGGTTGTCGTCGATCGAGTAGGGGGAGTCGACCGTCGCGCCGACCTCGACGCCGTGCTCCTTAGCCCAGGCGATCTCGTCGGGACGCGTGAGCAGATCCCACTCGCGCACCGGCGCGAGGATTTCCAGCGAGGGGTCGAGCATGGTGATGCTCGACTCGAAACGAACCTGATCGTTGCCCTTGCCCGTGCAGCCATGTGCCACGTACTTCGCGCCGTACTTATGGGCGGCGTCGACGAGGTGCTTGGAGATCAGGGGGCGGGACAGGGCGGAGACGAGCGGGTATTTGTTCTCGTACGCGGCGTTCGCGGCGAGCGCCTTCGTCAAATACTCCTGCGAGAACATCTGGCGCATGTCGACCACGAGGCAGTCCAGGGCGCCGACGCGCAGCGCCTTCTCCTTGATTTTCTCGAGGCCGTCGTGCTCCTGTCCCACGTCACCGACCACCGCGATGACGTCGAGGTTCTTCTCGTCCTGCAGCCACTTCACGCAGCACGAGGTGTCGAGACCTCCGGAATACGCCAGGATTACCTTTTCTTTCTGCTCGGCCATTGTTTTTATCCTTTCAAGTTCTTTGCCTGCATACAACAAGGGATTTCACGTTCGATACACACGGACACGCCCCGAAATGCCTGGCTCGACGATGCAATTTTGCGAATATGCCCCACGTTGCGGACAGAACGCCCTTGGATGCAGCTTCGCGACAGTCTACGGCAACCATCAGCCGTAAGACGACACCGTAACAGCTTGTAACAAAACGTGAATATGCGGGAATATGCCGTCCCGCTACGGAACTTCGACGATTATCGTCGTCGCAGACGGTCGATGGCTCGTTCGACCTCGATCGCCGCCTCGGGGCTTTCGGCCGCGATCATGATGGTGTTGTCGCCGGCAACCGTGCCGAGCGCTCCACGAAGGGCAGCTTTGTCCAGGGCAGCGGAAACGCCGGCAGCACCGCCGGAGAACGTTTTCACAACCACCATGTTGCCTGCCACGTGCACCTCTTCAACCAATTCGGAAACCATGCGCTGCAGACGCATTTCCTCGGGCAGAACGTAATAACCCTCGCGGGATTTAACGAGCCCCATATCCATGATGTCGCGGGAGATGGTTGCCTGCGTGCATTCGTAACCGGCATCCTGCAGCTGAGCCGCAAGATCTCTCTGGGTCTTGACGTTGCGCTCGCGAATGATGTCGCGAATGACGTCGTGCCTCTGTTGCCGTTTCCTCATGCCCTCGAACCCTCTGCCCGTCATGGGCGTCTATGCGATAGCGTTTCCAACATCCTTGCCTCGATATGCGGAAAACCGAATCAAGTAAACAAGAATATGCAGTGGATAATACCGCAACATTGCTGGATTGCGGTCAGGATTGGAAAAAACCGTGTCGAGTTCGCAATCGAGTGGTTGCGGTTGCCGGTTGTCGCGGCGGCCGTACGTGGCTTAAAGGAGCGGCTTGCGCATCACCAAGCGGAGCCAGGCCGACAACGGCAAGGCAATCGGGTGCGGGCGAAAAGAGGCGGCGCGCGGGCCGGAAGCGATTACCCAGGCCCGCGCGCCGCCATATGCGCTTACGCGTTGTCGATCAGCTTTGACAGGCGATCAACCATGGTGTCGATATCCGACTCCTGGCAGATGAGCGGCGGAAGGAAGCGCAACGTATGCGCGCCGGTCGCATTCAGAAGCAGACCCTCATCAAGCGCGCGGGTGACGAGAGCGGGCGCGTCGACGTCGCCTTCAAGCTCGACCGCGTTCATCAGGCCGATGCCGCGAACCTCCACAGCCTTCGGCAACTTGGAGAGCGCCTCGCGCATATAGGCGCCGACGCGGTCGATCTGCTCGGAATAACCGTTTTCGTATTCCGCAAGCGTTGCGCGCGCGGCGGCGATGGCCAGGCAGCTGCCGCCGAACGTCGAGCCGTGATCGCCCGGCTGAAACGCCTCGGCAACCTGCTGCGTGGCGGCGCAGGCGCCCATCGGCATGCCGGAGGCGATGCCTTTCGCCATGGAGACGATATCGGGAACAACGCCGAAGTGCTGGAACGAAAACGGGGTGCCGCAACGATAGATGCCCGTCTGCACCTCGTCGCAAATCATCACGGCGCCCTGCTTTTCGGTCAGGCTGCGCACGGCCCGGAGGAACTCCTGCGTGCAGGGATGCACGCCGCTTTCGCCCTGAACACACTCAAGCATGACAGCGCAGATTTCCCCGCCACGCTGCTCGAACAGGCGCTCGAGCGCCGCGATGTCGTTGATGGGCGTGCTGGTAAATCCTCCCGGCAGCGGCTGGAACGCCTCCTGCTTGGCAGGCTGGGCCGTTGCGGCAAGCGTCGCGAGCGTACGACCATGGAAGCTGCGGTCGAGAACCACTACGGTCCGAGGGGCGGCTTCGACAGCTGCCGTTACCTCGGCTTCCGTAGCCCCAGCTTCGCGAGCGGATTCTTCGGCCTGCTTGCGAGCGTACAGGCGGGCGAGCTTAATGGCGCACTCGTTCGCCTCAGCGCCCGAATTGGCGAAGAACGTCTGCCACGGCTCGGCGGAGTCGTCCTGGGACGCGTTAAGCAGATCGGAAAGCTGCTGCGCAAGCTCCCCACGGCCCTCGATGTAGTAGTAGTTGCTCACATGGATGAGCTTTTCAGCCTGCTGTTGCAAGGCGGAGACGACAGCCGGGTGGCAATGGCCGAGCCCGCACACGCCGATCCCCGCAATGAAGTCGAGGTATTCACGACCCTGAGCATCCGTGACGGTCATCCCCTGCCCGGAGACGAGTTCCACCGGCTTGCGGCCGAACGTATGCATCACGTATTTGGATTCCAATTCCTGCTGTTCCTGCAGCGACATATGATCAGTGCTCCTTTGCACGTTTTCGAATATATTCGGGACCGCCCAATTGCCCGTCTAACGCCTTAGGCGGAATGCTCGGCCTCTTGCCTGTTCTCGAGCAGCTTCGAGGCGAACTTGCCGAGCGGGTGGTTGTCAAAGCGGTACGCCTCTTCGGTCGAATGCATGGTGGTGCCGACGCCCGTGCTGGTCAAAAGCTCGAGAAGCAGCGCATGGGGCGTCGTGCCGTTGATGATGTGGGCTCGCTGCACACCCGCCTCAAGTGCATGGATGCACGACTTGAGCTTCGGGATCATGCCAGTGGACACCACGTTGTTCTCAACCATGTAGCGGGCCTCGAAAACCGTCAGGTTAGAAATGAGCGAGTCCTTGTTTTCGAAGTCCTCGTATAGACCGTCGACGTCAGTGAGGAACACAGCCTTATGGGCGCCGATGGCCGCGGCGATGTGGCCCGCAACCATGTCTGCATTAACGTTGTAGAAGCCGCCGTCCTCGCCAAGCGCGACCGACGCAATCACCGGGATGTAATCGGCAGCGACGAGGTCATCGAGCAGAGGGCGGTTAATGCGCGTGATGCGACCGACACGGCCAAGATCGGGGCTTGCCTGCTCGGCGACGATCACGCCGGCATCGGCTCCCGAAACGCCGACCGCGAAATTTCCGTGGCGGTTGAGCGCCTCGACGAGTTCCTGGTTGACCTTGCCCATCAATACCGTGCGCACGACGTCCATAGCCTCGGGCGTGGTGACACGCTGGCCGTCCTTGAATTCGACGGGAAGATTGCGCTGCGCCATGGCCTCGGTGATGGCCTTGCCACCGCCGTGCACGATGACCGGGTTGACGCCGACGATTTTCATGAGGACGATGTCGCTCATCACGTCGGCGCGCAGCTGCTCGTCAACCATAGCAGACCCGCCATATTTGATAACCACGGTCTTGCCCGTGATGTTTTTGATCCACGGCAGCGCCTCGACGAGGATCTCGGCGGAATCGGTCGGTGCACCCTCAGGGCGCGTGTCCTTTGCATATTTCATGATCGGTAATCTCCGTTAATCGTCACGTACTCATGCGAGAAGTCGCATGTCCAAATGGTTGCAGTTTCGTCGCCAGCGCCGAGGTCGATATTCACGACCACTTCGGGCGACTCGAATCGTCGCAGGGCCTCGTCCTCGTCGAATGGCACGGTCAGCCCGCTTCGGCATACGGGAATGCCCATGATGTCGATGGCGACATCTTCCTGGGCAAACGCTGCGCCCGAACGGCCGAGCGCGCCGGCAATGCGGCCCCAATTGGCATCGTGGCCGTAGATTGCCGTTTTCACCAGCGGGGAATTAGCCACGGTTCGCGCGGCCGCGTCGGCGTCCGCCGCCGATGCGGCACCGGAAACGTTGACGGTGACCAGACGCGTGGCGCCTTCGCCGTCGGTGGCCATTTCCCGCGCCAAGGAGATGCAAACCGTGCGCAAAGCTTCCTCGAATGCGTCGAAAGCAGGGGTGCCCGGTTGCATCAGGGGTGAGCCCTTAGGCGCGGCAGCCCCGCTTGCCAACAGGAAGCAGGTGTCGTTTGTTGACGTGTCGGAGTCGACCGTGACCTTGTTGAAGCTCACGTTCACTGCGGAGATGAGCGCAGTATGCAGCGCGTCAGGGGAGATGGGCGCGTCCGTGGTAATGACGGCGATCATGGTTGCCATGTTCGGCATGATCATACCCGAACCCTTGCACATGCCGCCGACCGTGAATGTGCAGCCCTCGTAACCAATGCCATTGCCGCTAAACGAAACCGCGCGCTCTTTCGGATGGGTGTCGGTCGTCATGATGGCACGGGCGGCATCAGCGCCGCCCGCAGCGGACAGGCGACTGAATGCCTCGGGAACGCCGCTTTCAAACGGCTCCATCTGAAGATGCTGCCCGATGACGCCCGTCGACGCGAGCATCACCTCTTCGTCGGTGCAGCCAACCACTTCCGCCACGATGGATGCGGAGCGCTTTGCGGTATCGAGGCCCCTCTGCCCCGTCGCCGCATTCGCGATTCCGGAGTTAATGGCGACCGCACGCGCGACACCGTAGGACACGCCATCGAGATGTTCCCGCGAAACGATAACGGGAGCCGAGCAGAAAACGTTCTGGGTGAACACGGCTGCGCAGGATGCAGGTTCATCGGCAACGACGAGCGCGAAATCCAAGCGCTCGGGGTCGGCACGGAAGCCCGCATGGATTCCCGCCGCAGAAAAACCGCGCGGCGAGCACACGCCACCGCCTGGAATCAGCGGCAGGCGGGCATAGCGCCTTGAGACGCTTTCGTTGTGCAAAGGCTCGACGTCGCCCATCTCAGACGACGGAGATACGCATGAATCCATCGCTACTCCCTCTCGATGCTGCAAGCCCCGATGCGGATTTTGGTCCTACACGGGAACCGCTACCGTATCAAGACCGGTGTTCTCAGGCAAGCCCCAAACGATGTTCGCGCATTGAACCGCTTGGTCGGCCGCCCCCTTACCCAAATTGTCAATCGCCCCGACGGCGATGAGCATACCCGCGCGCTCGTTCACGGCAAGACCGATGTGAGCGCAATTGGTGCCGACGACCGACGAGGTTTTTGGCATGACCCCCGCGTCGAGAACATGAACGAACGGGCGCCCCTCGTAGAAAGATCGGTACTGATCGATGATTCGGCCCGCATCGCGCGGGGCGTCGTCGGAAAGCTTGATGTTGACCGTCGAGAGCAGTCCGCGATTCAGGGGCGCAAGATGGGGCGTGAACACGACCCTCCCCGGCAAATCGAGGATTTGCTCGATCTCGGGCGTATGACGATGCGTCGCCACGCCGTACGCTTCAACGTTTTCGTCGGCGAAGCAGAAATGCGTGCGAGAGGAGGCCTTCTTGCCCGCACCCGTCACGCCCGAAATGGCGTCGACAACAACTGGCATGCTCTTATCCGCGTACCCCAGGCGAACGGCGGGAGCCGCCGCCAACGACGTTGCCGTGGGATAGCATCCCGCACATGCAACCAGGACGCCTTCGCCACGAACCCGCTCGGCCGCAGCCTGCTGCAGCGCCTCCGGGAACAGCTCGGGCAAGCCGAACGCCGCGCGACCCAGCAAGTCGACCTGCGTGTGCTGAACCTTGTACCACTGCTCGTACACCGCAGGATCCTTCAGGCGGAAATCGGCGGAAAGATCGACGACCACCGCACCGCGCTCGACCAATTTCGGGGCCGTCTTCAAGGCAGCCGTATGCGGCACGGCAAGGAACACGAGATCGCACGCCTCAAGCGCAGGGTCATCATGCGTGGTGAACGACAGGTCGGTCGACCCGGTGAAGCCAGGGTACTCGCTTGCGATGGGCGTGCCGGCAAGCTCGTTAGACGTTGCGGCCGCCAATTCAAACTCAGGATGCTTCAGTACCGCACGGACCAACTCGATGCCGGCAAACCCGGCAGCCCCAACGATTCCGCATTTGATGCTCATAGGATGCCCCTCCCATTCGACGTGTAGCGGTACGTCGGCACCGCCTGCTCGAGCAAATGTATAGCCTCTTCATCGGAAGCTTGCAGCGCATGCTCGAGCTCGTCGAGCTTCGCCGCAACCTGGTCGTAGCTGATTTCCTGACCCGTCGAGATCATGATGGACTGATTGTCGGTCGGCAGCGTGCTTTCCTCGTCCATCAACAGTTCTTCGTACATCTTCTCGCCTTCGCGCAGACCGGTAAAAGCGATTTTGATATCGACGTCGGGAGTGAGCCCCTGCAGCTGGATCAAGCCCTTGGCCAAGTCAACGATCTTAACCGGCTCGCCCATATCGAGAATGAAGATCTCACCGCCGTTTGCCATGCCACCGGCTTGAATGACCAGGCGGGAAGCTTCCGGGATGGTCATGAAGAAGCGCTCGATATCGGGATGGGTCACCGTAACCGGTCCCCCGGCAGCAATCTGCCTCTGGAACACGGGGATGACGCTGCCGTTCGAACCGAGCACGTTGCCGAAGCGAACCGCGGAGAAGATGGTTTTTGACGTGCGCGCGTAGTACTGCACGACCATTTCACCCATACGCTTGGTCGCACCCATCACGCTGGTGGGGTTGACCGCCTTATCCGTGGAAATGAAGATGAAGCGCGCGGCGCCGTATGCATCGGCCGCCCGTACCGCGTTGAGCGTTCCGAACACGTTGTTGTGGACGGCCTCGCGGGGGCAATGCTCCATGAGGGGCACATGCTTGTGTGCTGCGGCATGGAATACCGCGCCCGGGCGGTACTTCGCGAACACCTCGTTGATGCGGTCGAGATCGCAGACGTTGCCGATTTCTATGACGATGTCGATGTCGTCGTACTCGGACAGCAGCTCGTTGCGCAGCATGTATGCGTCGTTTTCGTAGATGTCGAAAATGACGATCCTCGCGGGAGCGACCGTGCACAGCTGACGGCACAGCTCGCTGCCGATGGACCCACCGCCGCCGGTTACCAAAACCGTCTCCCCGGCGATGTAGCCGGAAACGGCGCGCGTGTTCAGAACAATTTCCTCGCGACCAAGCAAGTCGGCCACGTCGACGTCGCGAAGGCTCACGTCGCCGATCTCGTCGAGCGACAAGGCGCGCACGTTGGGAAGCGTGCGCAGGCGGCAATCAGTTTTCGTGCACTCCCCGTAAATGCGCTTGCGCTCTTCAGGCGTCGAAGACGGAATGGCCACGACGATCTGCTGAATGTCGTAACGGTCAACCAACTCCGAGATGTCGTCGGTCGTTCCGCACACCTTGACGCCGTGGATTCGCTGCCCGCGCTTAGCCGGGTCGTCGTCCGTCGCGACAATGGGAATGCCGGGCATCAGGGGATCCTTCGACGCCATGCGTCCGATGGCGAGCGAGCCCGTCTCGCCGGCGCCTACCACCAGCGTCCGCGGGCGGTCTCCCATGCGTTGCTTCGAGGCGAACGCCCTGCCCTTTTGCCTCATGATGCGAAACGCGAAGCGCATGCCTCCCATGAAGAAGATATTTAGGAAACAAGATACGGCGAAGACCCTGATGGGAAGCCGTGTTCCGATAATCCAGAGGAACACGGCGCCGCCGAGGGTGCCAAGTACCGTGGCCAGCACGATTTGGATGACCTCGTCGACACTCGCGTACTCCCAAAGATTGTTGTAGAGCCTAAATGCCGCGAGCATCAACACGTTGATAAACGCGAGAATACCCAGGATGAAGTAAATCTCGTTATTAACGAAAACCTCGCCCTTCACGTTTGTCAAAACGGAAGCGAGCCAATACGACACATACGTTGCCACGATATCGAGTAGCAGCAGCAGGGCCGTTCTCTTTGTGATATGCACGTCCAAGCTTGGGACCTCGTCTTCATTCTCAAATCGAACAGCCTGGCGCACGATTGCAGATTGCGCACAAAGACCGTTAAACAGAGGGTTATTGTATCCAAAGTGTCGTATGATTGCAGCGATATTACCGGCCGAGGAGCTTGTTTCATGAATACTACAGCCAGTGAAAGCACTGCTACCTGCACCGATGGCGCCAGCAACCAACCAGCCCGACAATCGAACATCGAAGCCCTCGTGGCGTTTTTCAAAAGCGGCATCAAGCCTCAAGGAAGCCACGGAAAGCTCGGTTTGGAACTTGAGCATATCATTGTTCAGGAGGACGGATCGCCCGTATCCTACAGCGAGGAGCACGGAGTCGCCTGGCTTTTAGACGCGCTCGCAGTCGACTACCCCACCAAGGCGACGGACAACGATGGGGACTTGCTCGGAGTGGCGCGCCCGGGAGAGTCGGTGACCATCGAGCCGGCGGCTCAGATCGAGCTTTCCGCCGGACCCTACGACGACCTCTCCGCCGCCTACAAAACCTTCGAGGGATTCCAAAAAAAGGTGTCCGACCTGCTTTCCCCGTTCGGCAAACACCTTGTTTCCTACGGCTACCACCCCACCGCTGCAGCACGAACCCTCGAGCTCATTCCGAAGCAACGCTATGAGTACATGAACGCATATCTTGGCAAGAAGGATACGTACGGGCCTTGCATGATGCGGGGAAGCGCCTCGACGCAGGTGTCGATCGACTACACAAGCGAAGCCGACTGCTTGAGGAAGATGAAGATTGCCTACGCGCTCGTCCCCCTGCTCAGCCTCATGTGCGACAACTCCCCCGTCTTCGAAGGGGCGCCCAGAAGTCACAAGCTTGTTCGCACCGACATTTGGCGGCACGTCGACAACGATCGCTGCGGGCTTGTCTGTGGCGTGTTCGACGAGAACTTCTCGCTTGAGGACTATGCCGAATTCGTTTTGGATACGCCCGCCATCGTCGTGCCGGACGGTCCCGGCGCCTGGGCCTACAGCGAGAAATCCTTCGGCGAGCTGTACGCCGACGCCACCATGACGCAACACGACGTCGAGCACGCCGTCTCCATGCAGTTCCCCGACGTTCGCCTGAAGACGTACCTGGAGATTCGACCTGCGGACGCCATGCCCGTCCCCTACGTCATCGCCTACGCCGCGCTTATCAAGGGGCTGTTCTATAACGAGGCCAGCCTGCAGAGGCTTGAGCGGCTTTTCAGCGATGTAAGCGAAACCTCCTTCGAGGCGGCGAAGGATGAGCTTATGAAGCAGGGCTACGACGCCGTCGTATACGGAAACAAGGCAAGCCTTTTGTGCGACGAGGTGATCGCCATAGCGCAAGAGGCTCTTTCCGCCGACGACGTCGCGCTGCTCGCCCCCCTCGCAAACCTCGTCCATGAACGCGTCACGCTCGCGGACTTGGCGGAGCAGAATAGCCTGCGCAAGTAACGAAATCGTCACCGCTGTTCGCGCATCCGCGCTTTTTCGCTCGCGGTACGCGCGATGTCGGGTAGACTTTGCACCACGCAGTCCTACATGATTGGAGTTATGCATGAGCAATAAAGGCAAGAAGGTTAAGGTCCACTACACGGGCACCCTCGACGACGGCACGAAGTTCGATTCCTCCCTCGATCGCGGCGAGCCGCTCGAGTTCACCTGCATGGCCGGCCAGATGATTCCCGGCTTCGACGCAGCCGTCGAGACGATGGAGCAGGGAGAGACGAAGACCGTGCACATCCCCGCCGCGGACGCGTACGGAGAGCGCAACGAGGAACTGGTTCAGCGCGTTCCCGTCGACCAGATCCCCAACGCCGACCAGCTGCCCGTCGGTCAAACCGTTTACATGCAGGGCCCCGGTGGCCAGCCTTTCCCCGTGTTCGTGAAGTCGATCGAAGAGGGCATTGTCACCTTCGACATGAACCACGAGCTTGCCGGCAAGGACCTGAACTTCGAAATCACGCTCGTTGAGGTTGCAGAATAAGCATCCTGTATCGGTTTTTCAAGGTGCAAGGATTGGGGTCGCTCACAAGGGCGACCCCTTTTTATTGGAGATGGAGGCAGCGCCGCGCGCAGCATGCACGCCTCACCTGCTAAGCAACCTGCAATCGTTCCCGGAAGCGACAGACTCGAGACGCCAAATCCTCCTCCGCGGAGACGTTGAGCGCTTCAACGCGCTCGACCATACGCTGCCGATAGGTTTCTTCAAGGGCGTCGGCCACCAAAAGCCCCATAGCCGCAGCGCGTTGAGATACTTCTTCCGAAACGGATGCAGCGTCGTCGCGGCAAACCCCCTTCCGGGGATCAGAAAACCCCGACCCCGAGGATCCTCGTTTCTGCGCACGCGCACGCCCGAACCCCTGATGCGTCAACTGCCAATACAAGCTGGCGAGAACCATGTAGCGTTCCTGGCAATCCCAAGGCCCCTCAAGCCATATGCGGCTGGCAAGCGCCCGCGACCATTGCAAGCACGCAAGCGAAGTCCCGGAATCGCCCTCGCCCGCTTCGTCCCGCGGCTCTTCCAGCGAAACGAGCGTCGCCTGAATGCGGCGATCGATAAGGCACGAACGCCCCTGCGCCAACACGACGAACCTCTCGACGGGAAACACGCCTAGCTGCTTCCCTTCCTTCCTATGGACGGGGCTTTCCTTCATGATGCGCAGCGAGGTGCGCATCCTTTTGCGCGCCACAAGCCGCTGCTGGGGCGTTGCGCACGACCAGCCAGGCAGGTCGGCGGCAAACAGCCGCTCTATCACCGCGAGCAGCGTGCCCTCGTCGCAGCAGAGCAGGGCGTCTTGAACCGTTGGAACCTGCTTGCGAGCAATGGTGTCGCAATCCCACAGCAAGCTAGAAGACGACATCTCCCACCTCCTGCATCAACGCGATTGCGTCGGGGCACTCCATAAGGCATGCGCAGCGAAGCGGCAGCACGCACCCCTCCTGCAAAACATCGGCATACCTATCGATTGCACTCGATTCCTCGTTCAGGGTTATGTCCAGCGAAAGAAGCGCTTCGGCGTCGCCCTGGTCGTGATCGACGTCGCACAGCGGAAATGCCATGATGACGACCAGCGATTCCGACACGCTGCAATTGAAGGCAGACTGATTCCCATGCATATGCATACACCCACTTCGAGCGTTCCATAGTTGGGAGAGGATCTTGCAGGCGTGGTACGTGCGACGAGGAACACCGTCGCAAACTATGGACAACCCGAGCTGGGGAGCGCCTGCACTGGCTCTGTTCTTTACGAGTTGGAGTATAGCACATATATCGTACGTTTGTTCGGTATTATGGGAAGAAAAATGGCGGGCTGCCGAAAACGGCTTCCCGCCAGGAGCAACGATTTACCAGCTAAGCAATTCGTAGCCGGTCTCGGTCACAACGAGCTGAACCTCCCACTGCGCCGAGGGCTTGCGATCGGCAGTGCGAACCGTCCAGCCATTGGGGTCGGTCATGTCGATGTCGTGGGCACCCATGTTGATCATGGGCTCGATGGTGAAGCAGCTGCCGGGCGCAAGCACCATGCCGGTCCCAGGGTCGGAGACATGGCTCACGAACGGATCCTCATGGAACTCCAGGCCAATGCCGTGCCCGCCGAACTCGCGCACCACGGAATAACCCTGCGCATGCGCGTAGTCGCGAACCGCCGCGCCCACGTCGCCGAGCAGCCCCCACGGCTTCACCGCGGCAAGGCCCGCTTCGAGCGCCTTCTTCGTTTCCTCGACCAGGCGGCGCTTCTCGTCGGACACGTTGCCGATGCAGAACATGCGGGAAGAATCCGAGAAGTACCCGTCCAAGATAGTCGAGCAGTCGACGTTGACGATATCCCCGTCGCGCAGCACGTCGTCAGGCGAGGGTATGCCGTGGCAAACCACCTCGTTGATGGAGGTGCATACGCTTTTCGGATAGCCCTCGTAGTTCAGGTCGGCGGGAATGCCGCCGTGCGCGACCGTGTAGTCGTAAATCCACTGGTCGATTTCCTCGGTGGAAACGCCGGGGCCGATGCGCTCGGCCACGTAATCGAGCACGCCGATGTTGATGGCGGCGCTCTTCTTGATGCCCTCGATGTCCTCCGCCGTTTTCAGCAGGGTGCGCTGCGGAACCTCGAAGCCCTGCTCGTAGAGCTCCTGCAGGCGCTCGTCGCTTGCAAGGTGGCACTTCTTGTACTTCCGCCCGCTGCCGCACCAGCATTCATCGTTGCGGCCAGGGCTTATCAGGTCGTCATACATATGCATGTCCTTTCAGTTTTTGCAGCCATTGTACCGCTGTTAGCCAAGGTTAAGTACGCGGAATCGCACTCAGACGCGAAAGCCGCCGGCACGCAGGCCGACGGCTTTCGCGTTATCTTCGGGAATGCGGGAGCTCCCTCGTGCGGCTGCAGGCTACCCGCGAACCTCGGCGCCGGTGGCGCCGCAGACCTTCTTCACGAGCTTCGCGTGGGCCTTGTCGACCTCTTCGCTCGTGAGCGTGCGGTCGGCCGCGCGATACGTGAGCGCGTAGGCCATCGATTTCTTGCCCGCGCCGACGCGCAGCGCATCGCGGTACACGTCGAACAGGCGCACGCTCTCGAGCAGCTTGCCGCCCGCCGACGTCATGCACTGCACGAGGCGCTCGTGGGTCACGTCCTCGCCCACCACGAAGGCCTGGTCGATGGAAACCGCCGGGAACTGCGGCACGTCGACGTAGTCACGGGCCGGGCGCGAGCTCTTCTCGAGCGCCTCAACATCCAACTCGAAGGCCACGACGGGAGCCTCGGCGTCGTAGGCGGCCACGGCCAGCGGATGCAGCTCGCCGATCCAGCCGAGCGTCGTGCCGCCGGAAAGCACCTCGGCCGCACGGCCGGGCTGCAGATGCGGGGCGTCTTCGGCGGAAAGCGCCTTGAAGCGGACCTTCGGCGTGGCCAGCTCGCGCAGCAGGTTCTCCACCACGCCCTTGCCGTCGAAGAAATCGAACGGCGCGGGCTTGCTGTTCCATCCCGCATCGGTCATGCCGCCGGCCAAAACGCCGGCCAGACGACGGCGCTCCTTGGGCTGCTTCTTGCCCTCGTGGGCGAAGAACACCATGCCATGCTCGTAGAGTTGGATGTTCTTCACGCCGCGCGCCTGGTTGTGCGCAACGGAGCGCAGAAGCCCGGGGATGATGCTCTGGCGCATGACGGACTGATCGGCGTTCATGGGGTTGATCAGCTCGACCGGCTGGCCGAGGCCCTCGCCAGACATGCGCAGGCGCTCAAGCTCGGTCGGCTCGGCGAACGAGTACGTCATAGTCTCGTTTAGACCCGAAGCCGTCATGGTGCGGTTGATGGTGTCGATCACGTGCGCCATGTGCGTGCGCGTGCCGAAGCGACCGCGGCCGCCGGGCAGCGTCGCCGGGATGCGGTCCATGCCGTACAGGCGCAGCACTTCCTCGTACAGGTCGATCTCGCGCGGCAGGTCGGGACGGTACGTCGGTGCCGTCACGTCGAGCACGTCGGCCTCGTCGGAGTCGGCGACCGCGCAACCCAGGCGGGAAAGCGTGTCGACGATGAACTCGCGCGGGATCGCGTCGCCCATCATGCCCTGGAAGCGATCGATGCGGAACTTCAGCTTGCTTTCCGGCGAAGGAGCAGGCCAAACGTCGATGATGCCCGCGCCAGCGCCAATGGCGCCGCAAACTTGACCGCCGGCGACCTCGACGATGAGCGCCGCAGCCGCAGCCGAGCGAACGTCGATGCCGTGGTCGTCCACGCCGCGCTCGTAGCGCATGGAGCTTTCGGAGATGAGGTTCAGGTTGCGCGAGGTGCGCGAGGTACGGCCGGCCTCGAAGGTTGCCGTTTCCAGCAGGATGTCGGTCGTCTCCTCGGTGACCTCGGTGTCGAGCCCGCCCATGACGCCGGCAAGCGCAACGGCGCCGGCCTCGGGCGTGGCGATGACGGTCATGTCGGAAGTGAGCGTGCGGTCCTCGCCGTCGAGCGTGGTGAGCTTCTCGCCCTCTTCGGCGGCGCGCACCACCACGTGGGCCACGCCGTCGGCGCCCTTGAGCTTGTTCAGGTCGAACGCATGCAGGGGCTGGCCGAACAGGAACAGGATGTAGTTCGTCACGTCGACGACGTTGTTGATGGAGCGCTGCCCGATGGCGGCGAGGCGCTCGACCATCCAGTCGGGGCTCGGGCCCACCTTCACGCCGCGGATGACGCGGGCGGAATAGCGAGGGCAGCGGGCGGCATCGTCGATGGCGACGGTGGCGTCGTCGGCACCGTCGGCGGAAAGTTCCAGCTTGGCGGCCATATCGGGCAGCGGGTCGGACCAGTCGCGCTGGTACATCGCGCCCACTTCGCGCGCAAGGCCGGCGATGGAGAGGCTATCGGGGCGGTTCGGCGTGATCTCCAGGTCGAGCACCGTGTCGGTAAGGCCCAGGTAGTCGGCGATGGGCTGGCCCACCTGCGCATCCTCGGGAAGCACCCAGATGCCCTCGTGATCGGCGCCGAATCCGAGCTCGCGCTGCGAGCAGCACATGCCGCAGCTGGTCACGCCGCGCAGCTTCGACTTCTTGATCTTCACGTCGCCGGGAAGGATCGCGCCGACCGTGGCCACCGGGACCTTGATGCCGGCCGCGATGTTCGGCGCGCCGCACACGATCTGCACCGGCTCCGCGCCTCCGACGTTGACCGTGGTCACATGCATGTGGTCGCTGTCGGGGTGGTCCTCGCAGGTTTCCACATAGCCGACGACCACGCCGTCAAGCGTCGCGCCGAGCTTCTCGACGCCCTCGACGCCGGTTCCCGTCAGGTCCAATTTATCGCAGAACGCCTTGATGTCCTCGGGGACCTCAACGTATTCGTTCAGCCACTTCAAAGATACTTTCATGACATTCCCTTTCTAGAACTGGCGCAGGAAGCGCATGTCGCCTTCCAGCAGCATACGCAGGTCGGGAACGTTGTACTTCAAGCACGCGACACGCTCGACGCCCACGCCGAACGCGAAGCCCGAGTACACCTCCGGGTCGATGCCGGACATGCGCAGCACGTTGGGGTCCACCATGCCGCAGCCCAAAATTTCCAGCCAACCGGTGCCCTTGCACATGCGGCAGCGCTCGCCGTCGTGCAAGTGTCCCGTGCCCCCGCACACGCCGCAGCTGACGTCGGCCTCGGCGGAGGGCTCGGTGAACGGGAAGTAGTGCGCGCGGAAACGCGTCTTGCGGTCGGGCCCGAACATCTGCTTGCAGAAGTAGTCGAGCGTGCCCTTCAGGTCGCCGAAGGTGATGCCCTTGTCGACGACCAGGCCCTCGATCTGATTGAACTGCGGCAGATGCGAGGGGTCGGCCACGTCGCGGCGGTACACCTTGCCCGGCGCGATCACGTAGATGGGAGGCTGTTGCTCCTCCATGGCATGCACCTGCACGCCGGAGGTCTGCGTGCGCAGAAGCACGTCGGACTCGCCGCGCACCGCCGACGCCTCGCCGGACAGGTCGCGCACGTAGAAGGTGTCCTGCATGGAGCGGGACGGGTGGTCCTTCGGGGCGTTGAGGGCCTCGAAGTTGTACCAGTCGGTTTCGACCTCGGGGCCGTGCGCCACGGAATAGCCCAGGCCCAGGAAAATTTCCGACACCTCGTCGGTGATGGCGTTGATGAGATGGCGCGTGCCCACCTGCTGGGAGCGGCCCGGCAGCGTCACATCGACGGCGGCGGCGTTGATGGCCGCCTCGAGCTCGGCCGCGGCAAGCGCCGCCTTGCGCTCCTCGAGCGCGGCTTCCACCACGCCGCGCACCTCGTTCACCGTCTTGCCGACGGCGGCGCGCTCCTCCTTCGCCACCTGGCCCATGCTGCGCAGGTAGCCCGTCAGCGTGCCGGCTTTGCCGAGCACCGCCACGCGCACCTCGTCGAGGGCCGACGTGTCCGCCGACTGCTCGATCGCGGCGAGCGTGCGTTCCCGCAGCGCCGCAAGTTCGTCCACGATTGCCATGTGTCCGATCCCTTTCCGTATCGTCGTATCCGCTTGACGCGGCTAATAAAAAAGAGCCTTCCTCGCCTGTGGCCTGGGATTACCCAGTCCAAGGACGAGAGAAGGCTCTCGCGGTACCACCTTGGTTGACCACCGCGCGAAACGCAGGGCGGCCCACTTCGTTTCCCTGTGACGGCGGGTTGCCGGCGCCGCCTACTTCACCGTCCGCGCCGCAGGGGCGCCCCGTTTTCAGCAACGCTGCTCGGAAGGGAACGGACGCGAATGCCGCCGGGAACCTTTCAGCCGGTGGGTTCCTTCTCTGCTGACCGCACATGCCCGCGTCTTCGTCTTCGTCAACGCATGTGACATTGGAGTATACCGCACGGGAAAAGGCACCGCGACGATTTCCACACGCACGGCACGAAGCGAGGGCGAGCACGAAGGCCGACGGAATCGCCCGAGCCGGCAGAGCCGGCCAATTTGCAAGCGAAACCTTTTCCTTTCCATGACCCGCCGGGGATTCAAAAGTAGTACCAT
>CAVCPR010000026.1:0-27832 GCA_963604235.1 Anaerovoracaceae bacterium
AAGGGCAAGCAGGGCCGCTTCCGCCAGAACCTGCTCGGCAAGCGCGTCGACTACTCCGGCCGTTCGGTTATCGTCGTCGGCCCGTCGCTGAAGCTGCATCAGTGCGGCCTTCCGCAGCAGATGGCCCTCGAGCTGTTCAAGCCCTTCGTCATGAAGCGCCTGGTCGAGCTCGAGTACGCCGGCAACATCAAGGCAGCCAAGCGCGCCGTGGATCGTTGCGCCTCCTATGTGTGGGACGTGCTGGAAGAGGTCATCGTCGATCATCCGGTGCTGCTTAACCGCGCACCAACCCTGCACCGTCTGGGCATCCAGGCCTTCGAGCCGGTGCTCGTCGAGGGCAAGGCAATCAAGCTGCATCCGCTGGCCTGCACCGCCTTCAACGCCGACTTCGACGGCGACCAGATGGCCGTGCACGTGCCGCTCGGCGCCGAGGCCCAGGCCGAGGCCCGCGTGCTCATGCTGTCCGCCAACAACATCAAGTCCCCGGCCCATGGCCGCCCGCTGACCGTGCCGACGCAGGACATGATCATCGGTTCCTACTACCTGACGGCCGCCCGTGACGGCTTCCCGGGCGAGGGCCGCGTGTTCATCGACTTCGACGACGCCCGCAACGCCTACGACGCCCGCGCTGATGTTGACCTGCAGGCCAAGATCGAGGTGCGCCTGACCGGCGACACCCAGGTCGCCACGGCGTTTGGCCAGTACGATGACTGCAAGGCCGGCGACCGCATCTGCACGACCATCGGCCGCATCATCTTCAACGACTCGTTCCCCGAGGATTACCCCTTCTTGAACTACCAGATGAACAAGAAGGAGATCGGGCGTTTGGTCGAGGACGTGACGAACCGTTACGACCTGGCCGACGTGCCCGCCATCCTCGACGGCCTGAAGGCGACCGGCTATCACTACGCTACCCGCGCCGGCATCACCGTGTCGGTGTACGACGCCACCGTGCCGCCGACGAAGGGCGACATCCTGGCCGAGGCCGACGAGAAGGTCGCCGCCATCGACGAGGACTACGAGATGGGCCTCATGAGCCCTGAAGAGCGCCACAAGCAGGTTGTCGACATCTGGACGGATGCCAACGAAGAGGTCGGCGAGGCCATGGCCGCGAACTTCGACCACTTCAACCCCATCTTCATGATGGCCGACTCCGGTGCTCGAGGCAACATCAAGCAGATTCGCCAGCTCGCCGGCATGCGCGGCCTGATGGCCGACACCAAGGGCGGCACGATCGACATTCCGGTTAAGTCGAACTTCCGCGAGGGCCTGTCGGTGTTGGAGTACTTCGTCTCCACGCATGGCACCCGTAAGGGCATGGCCGACACCGCTTTGCGTACCGCCGACTCCGGTTACCTCACGCGTCGTCTCGTCGACGTCGCGCAGGACGTCATCGTGCGCGAGATCGACTGCGGCACGAACATGGGCGTTCCCTACCCGCTGCACAACGAGAAGGGCGAGCTCGACGAGAACCTGATCGGCCGCTGCCTGCTCGAGGATGCCAAGGGCACCGACGGCGCCGTCGTCATGGCCGGTGACACCTACATCACCTCCATGGACCAGCTCAAGGCCTTCGAGGCCGCGGGCATCGACGAGGTCGTCATCCGCACGGTCATGACCTGCCATGCCGAGCATGGCGTGTGCCAGAAGTGCTACGGTTGGGACCTCGCCACCTCGCGTCCGGTTAACATCGGCACGGCGGTCGGCATCATCGCCGCCCAGTCCATCGGCGAGCCGGGCACGCAGCTGACGATGCGTACGTTCCACGCCGGCGGCGTCGCAGGCGAGGACATCACGCACGGCCTGCCGCGTGTTCAGGAGCTGTTCGAAGCCCGCAAGCCCAAGGGCCAGGCGGTGCTCGCGGAAATCTCCGGCACCCTGCAGATCTCTGCCGACAAGAACTCCAAGACGCTTACCGTCCACAACCAGGATGGCGAGTTCCGCGAGTATACGGTTTCCGCCCGCGCCACCATGCTTCCCGGCGTGGAGGACGGCTGCGAGGTCCGCATCGGCCAGCAGCTGACCAAGGGCTCGGTCAACCCGCACGACTTGCTGCGCCTGACCGATCCGAACACGACGCTGCGCTACATCGTCGCCCAGGTCCAGGACGTGTATGTGTCCCAGGGCGTGGACATCAACGACAAGCACATCGAGGTCATCGCGCGCCAGATGCTGCGCAAGGTGGCCGTGCTCGATGCCGGCGACTCCGACTTCCTGCCGGGCCGCCAGGTCAACCGCTTCGAGTTCGAGAACGTCGCCAACGAGCTTATCGCCGAGGGCAAGAACCCGCCGGTCGGCCAGCCGCTGCTGCTCGGCATCACGAAGGCCTCGCTTGCCACCGACTCGTTCCTGTCCGCGGCTTCGTTCCAGGAGACCACCAAGGTGCTCACCGACGCTGCCATCGAGGGCAAGGTCGACCACCTGGCGGGCCTGAAGGAGAACGTCATCATCGGCAAGCCGATTCCGGCCGGCACGGGCTTGAAGCGCTACCGCGAGGTGGGTCTGACCTACAAGGGCAAGCCGACCGCCCCGGTTACCGGCGACACGCTGCCCGAGTACGCTCCGGACGACCTGCGCAAGATCGAGGACCTGCTCCCGCAGCCGCAGGATTGGTCGCTCGACGGCGAGGGCTACCTCAACATGGGGTCCAGCTACGGCAGCTACTACAGCGGCCTGTCGCTGGGTCATCGCGGCCCGCAGCTGTCCGACGAGGACGCGCGCCTGTACATCTACGACGACCTGGGCGTGGCGCAGCGCTGGGCGAACAAGTTCAGCGAGGCCGGCATCGAGACCGTCGCCGACCTGGTCGGCCACAACGAGGACGACCTGCTGCGCATCGAGGGCATCGGCGCGAAGGCGATCGAGGAACTCAAGGAGGGCCTCGAGAAGCACAACCTGCAGCATGTCATCGAGGACGACCTGTCCGCTTCCTCCGATGACATGAGCCAGCTGCTCGACATGGTGTTCAGCCCCGACGACACCATCCTCATCGGTGGCGACGAGCCGCCGACCTTCAACACCGAAGGCGAGGATATGCTCGGCGAGGCACTGCCTCCGCGCAGCTACCACCGCAACCTCGAGGAGCTCGACGAGCTGCTCGGCAGCGGGGCGCTCGGCTTCGGCTTCACCAGCCGCGAGCAGGAGGAGAACTCCAATGCCGCGCAGGAGTCCGGCGAGGAGTAACGCTTGCTTCGAGGGGCGCGCGCAAGCGCGCCCCTTTTTCTTTGCACTCACGCGAAAGAAGAGGACATGTCAGACAAAACCTACATTACCGAAGGCGAGCAGCCTCCCGCGTCGCAGATCGGCGCCACGCTCGAGGCTCTGGCGAACACTATTGAGGCGCGCCGCGGTGCCGGCGAGGAAAGCTACACGTACCGCCTGCTTACCGGCAAGGCCGACGATCCGCTGAAGAAGGTCGTCGAGGAGGCGAACGAGGTTGCGCTTGCGGCGAAGGACATCGAGGCCGCCAAGGCGATGCTCGCCGGTATTTCCGGCCATGAGGCGTCGCATCCGGCGATGAGCGCCGCTTTCGCACAGCAGGCCGACGCCGCCTGCGACCACCTGCGCTACGAGGCCGCCGACGTGGTGTACCATTTACTCGTTGTGCTTGCGCGCTACGGCATCGATATCGATGAATTCGCCGCCGAGCTCAACAACCGCATGACGGACGACGAGCGCCCCGCTGGCGGCGTTCGCCTGCATCCGCAATTCGTGAAAAGGGGAAAGTAATATGGCACGACTCTTCGGCACGGATGGGGTTCGCGGCATTGCGAACAAGGAGCTCACGTGCAATATGGCGTTTCTGCTCGGTCAGGCCGCGGTGAAGTTCAAGGGCCGCACCATCCTGATCGGCAAGGATACGCGTCTGTCCGGCGACATGCTTGAATCCGCGGTGGCCGCGGGCGTGATGTCCATGGGCGGCACGGCGCTTTTGGCGGGAATCATCCCCACGCCCGCGATCGCGCTGCTCACGCGCAAACTGCACTGCGATGGCGGCATCGTCATCTCCGCGTCTCACAACCCCCCGGAGTACAACGGCATCAAAATCTTCGATGGCCAGGGCTTCAAGCTCCCCGATGCCGTCGAGGACGAAATCGAGGCGTTCATGGCAGCCGGCGGCGCGGCGGCCGAGGAGGTGCCGCGTGGTGACGAAGTGGGCGTCGCTGTTCCGGTCGACGATGCGTGCGAAATGTATATTCAGCATGCCGTGAACACCGTTGCCGAACAGGGGATCGATTTCGCCGGTTTGAAGGTCGCCCTTGACGTGGGACACGGCGCTTCCTGCATGACGAGCGCCGAGGCGCTGCGCCGCTTGGGCGCCGAGGTCACCGTCATCAACGAGGACTTCTGCGGTACCGACATCAACGTCAAGTGCGGCTCAACGCACCTCGAGCCGTTGCGCGAGCTGGTCGCGCAGTGCGGCGCCGATGTGGGCATCGCGCACGACGGCGACGCCGATCGCGTCATGCTGATGGATGCGGAGGGCAACGAGATCGACGGCGACATGGTGGAGGCCGTATGCGCCATCGACCTGAAGCAGCGCGGTCTTTTGACGGGCGACACCGCCGTCTCGACCGTCATGGCGAATCTGGGCCTCGCCCATGCGCTGCGCGACGCGGGCATCAACCTCATTCAAACGAAGGTGGGCGACCGTTACGTGCTCGAGGCCATGCGCGAGGGCGGCTACGTCATCGGTGGCGAGCAGTCCGGCCACACCATCTTCCTCGAGCATAACTCCACGGGTGACGGCTTGGTCACCGCTCTGCAGTTCCTGGCCGCCTGCAAGCGCGCCGGCAAGTCGGCGGGCGAGGCGGCACGCGTCATGACGCGCTTCCCGCAAACGCTCATCAACGTGCGTGTGAACGACAAGCATGCCGCCAACGACAACGAGGCCATCGCCGCCGCCGTGGCGGCTGCCGAGGCCGCGCTTGGCGAAGACGGCCGCGTGCTTCTGCGCCCGAGCGGCACTGAGCCGGTGGTGCGCGTGATGGTCGAGGCCGCCGATCAGGCCCAGGCCGAAGAGCATGCCAAGGCCATCGCCGACGTGGTGGAGCGCGAAATCTAGCGAAGCGACAGCTTCAGCGTCTCGCGTTCAAGTGAATAGCAAGAAGGCCGCGAACTGAGTCGCGGCCTTCTTAGTTGTTGGGTTGAATTCGAAATGCGGGCGCTTATGGACCGCAGTGCCTTACTCGAAGGGAAGAACCTGCTCGGCGCTGTCGCTTATGCGCTTAGCGTCGCCCTTGGTGCGATCGATCCCGGCGTGGGCGCCGGTCGAAGAAGCGTCCGTAGCAATCACGCCGGTCTCGGCGGATTCGAGCGAAGTTACGGCATGTGCTGCGTGCTTGGCGCCCGCAAGCCCCGCAGTAACCGCTTCCGTATCGATTGCGGCAGTTTCACCGCCGGAAAGCGCATCGGCGACGGCGGCATGCTTGCCGCGGGCCGCGCCTTCGCTTTGAGCCTTGCGGCGCCAATGCAGATAGAACGCGCCTGTTCCCAGCAGTGCCGCGGCGCCGGCTGCCAGCACGCCCGCAATCGCGGGGTTAAGCTGCGAGGAGGTTTCTTTGACGGCGGCGGCGCCATCGTCGAGTCCCAGGTCGCTCGCCTCCGACTTGAAGGACGTGTGCGCGGCCGCCGGCACCAACACGGATTCGAGGGTGTCTTCGCGCACGACGTGGTTCTCGTTGCTCGCCTCGTCGTAGGTCGTGAGGTCATAGGCCTCGATATAGGCCTTGAGCGTCTTGGAATACGAGGTGGATGTGGCGTAATGGCCCTGCAGGTAGTCGCAGGCATCCTCGTACGTGGATGTGTTCGACCTCTTCACCGGACTGTAAAGGCTGTTGCCCGTCAGAAGCGAGACGTAGTCGGTGAGCGATTCCTTGAGCGTGGAATAGCGGCGGAATTCGGCGACCACGGTTTCCAGGTTGCCCTCGCCGTCGTCCTCCTGCGTTTTCATGCGCACGCTCTTGCCCTGGTAGCTTCCCTTGATGCCGAACAGGTTGTTGTACGGGTCGCAGGAAAGGCCGGAGCTTCCCGAGGCGGACTCGACGATGGCCTGGGCGATCATCACCGAGGCGTACAGGTCGTTGTCCTGGCACAGCTGCCGCGCGTCCTCGCCGATCGTCTCGATGAACTGCTCGGTGGTGAGGTTGCGCGCCACGTAGACGATCTCGTCGGCTTCCTGGTCGGTGCTCTCCTTGGTGGCCGCTGCGTCCTCGGGCGCGTCGACAACTTCCGTCGTTTCCGTCGCAGCCGGCGCGACATCGGCTGCGGAAGTGTCGGCGGCGCCTGCGTTGCCGTTGTCCGCGGCGCCATCGGTTGCGTTCGAGCTATCGGGGACGACCGGGCCGACGACGGGTTCGTCATCGGCGGCGAGCTTCTTCTGCTCCGCCTCGATCAGCTTTGCGAGGTCCTCGTCGATCAGCGCGAGGCCCGCGACGTCGATCTTCAGAAACGCTTCCACGCCAACTTGCTTGCCTGTAAGGTATTTCTCCAGCGTCGAGGAGCCGACAAGCTCGGCGGCGTTGGCGGCTTCGACGATTTCGGCGTTGCGCTCATCGGTTGCCGCCCAAGCCTCCTTGTCAATGGTGACGGTTTGCCCCTCGCCCTCTGAGGTGGTGGCGGCTTCGGAAGTGCTCGCCGTGGCGGCCTCGCCCTCGGCAAGCGCCGTGGCGAAGGGGGCGGCGGTCAGGCTGCCGGCGAGTGCCAGCGACAATGCGATGCGTGAAATGGAAGCGTGTTGTTGCGTCATGGTAGGTGGAGCGACCCTCGATTCATATTCGTTTCGAACTAAGTAATTGTAGCGCGCCGAAGAGAATGCATCTTCCGCCGGCAGGCATGAGGGCGCAAAAGAACATGAACCGACCTACGTTTCGTCACAGAGCGCGCCTAATATCCAGTAGACCTCGTGGTAAGATAGGCAATAATCTATTGGCGCTCACAGACGAGAGAGCGAGGACGCATGCTGAACAAGGAAGAACTCGACGCGGTGGTCTCCGGCATCGCGCAGAACTACAGCGAGAAGGAAGAGATCTTCTTCACCGACCCGCACAAGCATTTCCCCAACAAAAAGGCGATCGTCGACATCGTGAAAGATTTGCGGCGCGTCATGTTCCCACGCTACTTCGGCGACGAAACCCCGACCGGCACCAACCCGGAATACTTCATCGGCGAGACGCTCGTGCGCATCGAGGACTCCCTGCGCCGCCAGCTGCGCGAGGCGCTGCTGTTCCGCGACGACTCCCTGCCGCAGGACGAGCTTGAGGCGCGCCTCGACGAAATCTGCTCCGCATTCTTCGGCAAGCTCCCCGAAATCCAGCGCGTGCTCATGACCGACGTGCAGGCAGCCTTCGACGGCGACCCGGCGGCGCAGAGCAAGGAAGAGATCATCTTCAGCTACCCGGGATTCTTCGCCATCTTCGTGTACCGCATCGCCCATGAGCTTTACATGCAGAAGGTGCCGCTCATCCCGCGCATCATGTCCGAATACGCGCACTCCGGCACCGGCGTCGACATCAACTCGGGCGCCGAGATCGGCGACTACTTCTTCATCGACCATGCCACCGGCGTGGTTATCGGCGAGACCACCAAGATCGGCAGCCACGTGAAGATCTACCAGGGCGTCACGCTCGGCGCGCTTTCCACGCGCGCGGGCCAGGCGCTTGCCGGGGTCAAGCGCCATCCCACCATCGAGGACAACGTCACCATCTACTCCAACGCATCGGTGCTCGGCGGCGAGACCGTGGTGGGCGAGGGGTCGATCATCGCGGGCAGCGCGTTCGTCATCGCATCGGTGCCGGCGGGCAGCCGCGTGACGCTGAAGAACCAGGAAGTCAACGTGCGCACGCCCTCGAAGACCCACGACAAGTGCTGGGAAATCTAGGCCGCGCGGATAGCGTTTGCCGGAAGGGGCCGGGCTTGTTTGCCCGGCCCCTTTTCGCGTTTCGCGTGATGGGAATCTAACGAAAACGTGACATCGGCCCAGCGCCCCCGCCCGTGCCCAAGGCGTCCCGTATAGTCGGGTCTATGAAGAAATCAGAAGCACTCAAAATACTCGGGCTTGCCGATGGCGCCACCGACGATGAGATCAAGAAGGCTCATCGCAAGCTCATCGTTGCCCATCACCCGGACAAGTTCGCCCTCGACTCGAAAGAGCACGCGGATGCCGAGGAACTCACGAAGCAGATCAACGAGGCGCGCGACGTCCTGATCAACCGCAGCTGGACGCCCGAATTCGACCCGCGTCGCGATCCGCGCCCCTACGCGGGCAACCCCTACGCGCATCCTTCCGGCTCGTCGCAGGCCGGCGGCGCCCAGGGCGGCAGCGCCTACGACCCGTTTGCGGGCTGGCCGTTCACCGGCGCCGCGACGGGGCAGACCACCTACGTGTGGACCTCGTGGGACGACATCTTCAGCGGGGCTGCGCGCAGCGGCTCGTCGACTTCGGCCGGCTCGGCGGGTCAAGGCCGTACGGGCGCGAACGGCACGGGCGCCGAGTGGCCTTTCGGCGGCTTCACGGTCGAGTACGACCCGTTCGACCCCTTCGTGCGCGTGCGCGCCACCCGCGCAAGCGAGCAAACCTCCGAGGGGATCTTCGAGAAGACGAAGAAGAACCTGCAGCAGGAGGCGGGCGTCGTTGGCGCGAAAGTGGCGCTGCTGGCGATCTTCTCGATCGTGGGGTCGGCGGCGACGGGGCTGTTCACCTATGTCATGGCATCCATCATCTACGGCCTGTATAAACGCATGGGCAGCATGCTCGTCTTTTTGCTGGTGCCCATCCTTTTGTTCGGCGCCCCGCTCATCTGGATGCTGGCTCCGCGCAACGGGTTCGTGAGCGCTCCGTTGACCTTGCTGTTCCTCGTGTCGGTCTGCTTCGACGTCACGAATCTGCGCGATCGCATCCGCGTCTTTAGGGCTGCGAAGGTGGGCTTGTAGCGCCCGGTTGCGCCCCGCCGTGCCGCTTTCGGGCTCAAAGGCGGAGGCGTCGCGGTATACTTGACGGTGCTGCTGAGTAATTGACGCAATGTTGAAGGCGCGAAGGGGAGGTTGCACAACATGGTCATATTGGATGAACCGTACGCATCTCCCCAGCTCATAGCGTGGCTTTCCGCTACGGGCCATCCGGTGCTCGACAACGCGTTCGCTCGCGGCGTTGCCGCCTGCGCGCCGCTGAATCTGATCGGCGCCGATGATGCCGTCGCCGCTATCGAGGCGGGCGAGCGTCTCTACACCAATTCCGAGAACGCCCTTGCCTGGATTTCGCACCATGTCGCCAACGAAGGCCTGCTGCGCGCCATCACCCTGTTCAAAGACAAAGTCGCCATGCGCGAGATGCTCGCTGCCGCCGATCCGGAGTTCTTCTTCCGCGCCGCGACGCTCGAGCAGCTGCGCGCAATCGACTTCGAAGAACTTGCGGGACAGCTGCCTTTCGTCGTCAAGCCCTCGCGCGGCTTCTGCAGCATGGGCGTGTATACGGTAACCTGCGAGGCCGACTGGGAAGCGGCGCTCGCCGGCATCGAGGCGCAGGTAGCGGGCTGGGCGGAGAAGTATCCCGACGCGGTCGTCGCCGGGCGGGATTTCATTCTCGAAGGCTATATCTCGGGTCAGGAGTTCGCGCTCGATGCGTTTTTCGACGACGAGGGGCGCGCGCACGTGCTCAACGTGCTGCGGCATGATTTCGCCGGTCCCGACGACACGTCCGATCGCATGTACGTCACCTCCGCGGACATCGTGCGCACGCATGCCGAAACGTTCGGGCAGTGGTTGGCGGACGTGAACGCCTCCATCGGCGCGCGCAACGTGCCGGTGCATGCAGAGCTGAGAGTCGCGCCCGACGGGCGCATCCGCCCCATTGAGTTCAACGCGCTGCGCTTCGCCGGGCTTGGCGGGACCGACATCGTCGAGTATGCGTTCGGGTTCCGTTCCTTCGAGGCGTTCTTGACAGGCCGCGCGCCCGATTGGGATGCGGCTTTCGCCCATGCCGGCGACGATGTGTTCGTCATGTCGCTGATCGGCCCGCCGCAAGACGCCGTAGGCAGCGAGCGCTTCGACTACGGTGCCCTCGAGGCGCGCTTCTCGCAGGTGCTCGAACTGCGCCGCTTCGAGGTAAAGCGCTTCGGCTGCTACGGCTTCCTTTTTTTGCGCGCGTCCGGCGAGCAAGGCGAGCGCGAGATGGACTTTCTTTTGCATAGCGACCTGCGCGAGTTCCTTGTCGCGAACGACTGCGCGGATAGGTAGGCTGCCATGAAATTCAACGTAAAGAATATGTTGATGGGCTTGGTGCTCATCATCGTGTTGGCCGTGGTGTTTCTGCGCGGCGACCAGCTGGTGGAGCTGGGCGAGACCATGAAGCAGGGAAGCCCGCTGCTTCTGTTCGCGGCCATCCTCACGCAGTTGGGGAAGTACTTCGCGCAAAGCTTCGCCTATTCCCGCAGCTTCGCGGCCGTCGGCGAGCGCATGGAGCCGAAGTCCACGCTGCCGCTTGTGTTCGGCACGTTCTTCATGAACACCATTGCGCCGTCCATGAACCTCGCCGGCACGACGCTCGTCGTCGACGACGCGCGCCGCCGCGGCATCCCCGCCGGCAAGGCGACCGGCGCGGCGCTGCTCATGCAAATCACCATCGACGGCGCGTTCTGCACGATCATGATTTGCGCGTTCATATTCCTTGCGGTGACGGTGGGGCTGTCCCCGGTGTGGCTTGCCATGGGCATGGTCGTGGTTTTGCTCGTGGGAACCATGGTGGGCCTGCTCGTGCTCGGCGGGCGCAAGTCCGATGCGCTTTTGCGCGTGCTGCGCCCGGTCGAGCGCCTTTCGTGCAAGGTGGTGGCGAAGGTGCGCAAAAAGCCGCTCGAGCCGTGGGCCGAGCGCATTGCAAAGGCGTTTTCCGAGGCGGCGCATATGATCGGGCATAGCCCCAAGCCGACCTTGCAGGCCTATGGCTGCTCGCTTCTGGCGAGTCTGTGCGAGCTTTCGTGCTTCGCGCTCGTCGGCGTGGGGTTCGGCGTCCATAACGCGCCGGCGCTCGTGTGCGGCTACGTGGTGGCGACGCTGTTCGCCATGATCTCCATCACGCCTCAAGGCGTGGGCGTGGTCGAGGCGGTCGTGGTGGTCGCCTTCACCAGTTTCGGCGAGTTGGCCGCGGCGGGCACGGCCATCGGCGTGGTGTATCGCGGCATCGTGTTCTGGATGCCGTTCGTCATCGGAGCGGTGCTCATCAACACCACGAAAGCATTCAAGGGCGACGTGGCGAAGGCCGCGCATGACCAGGACATGGGCGCGGTCGCCGGTACCGCCGCCACCGCCGCGCGCCTGGAGCAGGAGGCCCGCGCCGATGCCGAGCGCGCCCGCGCCCGCGCCGAGCGGGCTTCCGAAGCCGATGTCGAGGGCGTTTTCGTCGAACAGTCTGCCCATGTCGAGCAGGTGCGCCCGCCGGCAGCCGACGTGACGCGCCCTTTGCCCGCCGACGAGGAGCGCCCGACGCAAGTGATCAATCGTAAGGAGCTGTGAGCAATGACGCTGATCGACACCCTGCATATCGAAACCCTGTCCGTGAGTCCCGAGCGCGTGGAGATGACCATGCCCATCACCGACGAGGTCCGTCAGCCGCACGGGTTTTTGCACGGGGGCGCCACCATCGCGCTGCTGGAGTCGTGCGCGAGCCGCGGCGCGGATGCGCGCACCGATTTCGAGAAGGAGCTGCCCTTCGGCCTGGAATCGACCATCCGCCACAAGAAGCCGGGGAAGTCGGGCCTGCTGCACGGCTTGGCCGAGCTCGACCACGAGGATCCAAGCTATGGCGGCCGCAAGCAGTTTTGGCACGTGGTGGCCACCGACGACGCGGGCGACACGGTTTCGGAGGGAACCTTCGTCACGAAGATCGTCACGCTCGAGCACTTCGCCAGCAAGCAGAAGCAGCGCGAGGAGCGCTAGCATGGCCGGCGGCGATACCCGAAGCGGCAAGACCCAAGGCGCGCCCGTGGCGGATTTCGTGCGGGAAAGCCTGTTGGGCATGTACGACACGAACCGCACCTGGTTGGGAAGCTTCGACCCCGAGATCATCGAAGCCGGATACGTCCGCTCGGCGGTCACCGTTCCCGAAAAGGCGGGCAACTATTACGGCAACGCCTTCGGCGGCTTTCTGATGTCGCTCGTGGACGTTGCCGGGTGCGCCGTGCCCTGGACGCTGGGCAAGTACGTGGTCACGCAAACTGTCGACGTCCATTTCCTCAAGGGCGTCACGGTGGGGGAGCGTATCTATGTGGAAGGCCGCAACGTGCGCACGGGGCGCACCTCGTCGGTCGCGGAGGTGCGCATCACGGGCGTGTCGGCGGATGATTTGCGCCTGACCGCGACGGTTTCCCTGCACATTGTGCGGGATATAAAGCCCGAAGACGCAGGTCAAGAGCTTACTTTGCCCATGATTCGCAAATAATCGAAAAAATTTTCCCGAAATCGAATTCGTTGTGGTAATATATCCGTCGCTGCGAAAGCGGCATCGGGATGTGGCTCAGCTTGGTAGAGCGCTGCGTTCGGGACGCAGAGGTCGCAGGTTCAAATCCTGTCATCCCGACCATTTCGAATGGTCAAGGCTCGGTGAATGCACCGAGCCTTTTTCATGCCATGAGGGGTGGCCGACGCAATCGGTGCCCGTGGGGGTCGCAGCGGCGCCGCGGCGTGTGCATTTCATCGAATAAGGGCTGCTCGCACAGGCACTGTGCTACAGTTCAGCCCGTTGATTTCTTGCACGGTCGAAAGGCCGTGGCGCATACACGAAACGAGTAATTGGAGGACGCATGAAATTTCTGGGAATGGGTGTGCCGGAACTCCTGATCATCCTCGTGGTGATCCTTCTGATCTTCGGCCCGAAGAACCTGCCAAAGCTCGGTAGCGCACTGGGCAAGACCGTGAAGAACCTGCGCGAGGGCATGGGCGACGACAAGCAGGCCGTCGAGGAAGTCGACGAGGACGTCGAGGAGGAAGAGGTCGACGAGGAGCCGAAGAAGGTTGCCAAGAAGACCGTTGCCGCCAAGAAGAAGAGCGAGTAGCCCTCTCCTGCATAGGTTTCAGCGCGGCATGCGACAGGCTAGCCCTGCCGCATGCCGCTTTTTCGTATAGATAGGTGATTACCATGGCAAACGATAACTACATCCTCACTTCCGAGGGCAAGCAGCAGCTCGAGGACGAGCTGCACTACCTGGAAACCGAGAAGCGCGCCGAAATCGGCGAGCGCATCAAGGTCGCCCGCGAATTCGGCGACATTTCCGAGAACTCCGAGTACGACGACGCCAAGAATGAGCAGGCCATGAATGAGGGCCGCATCGCCGAGATCAACCGCATCCTGAGCGAGGCCACCGTCGTGTCCGCGCCGACGCGCTCCAATTCCGTGCACATCGGCTCGACCGTCACCGTCGACATGGGCGGCCGCGAGCGCGTGTTCACCATCGTGGGCGGCGCCGAGGCCGACACCGCCGCCGGCAAGATCTCCAACGAGTCGCCGGTCGGCGCCGCGCTTCTGGCGCACAAGAAGGGTGACGAGATCGAGACGACGGGCCCGACCGGTCGCGTCATCAAGATGAAGATCATCTCCATCGAGCACTAGTTTTTCGGCGATACCCTGCATTTTCCACTGCAGAAAAGGAAACGACATGAGCAACACCCCTGAAGTTATCGAAGACGACCCCATCGAGGTTCGCAAGGCCAAGCGCGAGGCGCTCTATGCCGCCGGCGAGCAGCCCTACGGCACCCGTTTTGACTACGATCTGCACGTCGACGAGATCAAGGCGAAGTACGCCGACCTGGCCGAAGGCGAGACGCTCGAGGAGCGCGTGAAAATCGCCGGCCGCATCATGGCCATTCGCAATCAGGGCAAGATCATGTTCATGGTGCTGCGCGAGCGCAAGGGCGACATCCAGCTGTTCTGCCGCGTGAACGCGCTCGGCGAAGATGTGTTCGCCGAGATGAAGGACCTCGACGTGGGCGACTGGATCGGGGTCGAGGGCGCCATCATGCGCACGAAGCGCGGCGAGCTGTCCATCGCGGCGGATACCTATCAGCTGCTGTCGAAGTCTATCCGTCCCTTGCCCGAGAAGTTCCACGGCCTTACCGACAAGGAAACGCGCTATCGCCAGCGCTACGTCGATATGGTCATGAACCCCGACGTCAAGGACGTGTTCGTCAAGCGCTCGAAAATCGTCTCCGCCTGCCGCGCCTATATGAATGCCCAGGGCTATCTCGAGGTCGAGACGCCCATTCTGCAGGAGACGCTCGGCGGCGCGAACGCCAGGCCGTTCATCACGCATTTCAACGCGCTTAACCAGGAGTGCTACCTGCGCATCGCCACCGAGCTGCACCTCAAGCGCCTGCTGGTCGGCGGCATGGACCGCGTCTACGAGATCGGCCGCCAGTTCCGCAACGAGGGTATGGACGCCACGCACAACCCCGAGTTCACCACCATTGAAGCGTACTGCGCGTTTTCCGACGTCGAGGGCATGAAGGAATTGGCGATGGGCTTCATCAAGGCCGGCCTGCATGCCGTTTCCGACACCGAGAAGATCATGTACCAGGGCCACGAGATCGACCTGTCGGGCACGTGGCGCTCGGTTTCCATGGCCGATCTCGTGAGCGAGGTCGTGGGCGTTGCGGTCGACATCGACACGCCGGTCGAGGTGTACCGCCGCATTCTGGACGAGAAGCACCTGGAGTGGAACGAGGAGTGGGGCGCGGGCAAGCTTCTGTTCACGCTTTACGACGAGCTGTGCGAATCCACGCTCATGAACCCTACGTTCGTGTGCGACTACCCTGTCGAGGTTTCCCCGCTTGCCAAGCGCAAGCCCGCCGACCCGCGCCTGACCGACCGCTTCGAGCTGGTCATCGCCGGGCATGAGTACGCCAACGCCTTCACCGAGCTCAACGACCCGGTTGACCAGGAGTCGCGTTTCATCGCGCAGGTCGAGGCGAAGGCCGCCGGCGACGACGAGGCCATGGAATACGACGCCGACTACATCCGCGCGCTGCAGTACGGCATGCCGCCGGCTGGCGGCATCGGCATCGGCATCGACCGCATGGTCATGCTGCTGACCGACCAGCCCGCCATCCGCGACGTGCTGCTGTTCCCGCACATGCGCCCCGAGCGCAACACGAACAACCCGAACAAGAAGGCTGCCGCCGAGGCGGGCGAGGGTGCTGAGGTCGAGGTCGCCGCTGACGAGCCGGCCTGCGCGCCCGAGGCTGCTGTGGAAGCCGCCGGGGGAGCCACGGAGGCCGTAAGCAATCCCGTTGCGGGCATTGCGGCCCCGGTGGCGGGCGAGAAGCTTGACGCGGGCATTTCCCGCGAGGCGGCGTATGCGCTGCTGGCCAAGCACAACGCCGATGAGTTCCATCTCAAGCATGGCGAGACGCTCGAGGCCCTCATGCGCTACTACGCGCAGAAGCACGACCCGGAAAACGTCGAGTTCTGGGGCATCGTCGGCCTGTTGCATGACGTTGACTGGGAGGAGTTCCCCTCCGTTGCCGACCATACCGTCAAGGCTGCCGAGATGCTCGTCGACGCGGGCGTGAATCCCGTTGTTGCGCGCTGCATCCAGACGCATAACTCCGACTTGAATGAGGCGCTGCCCAAGCCCGAGGCGAAGATGGAGAAGGTGCTGTTCGCCTGTGACGAGCTTTCCGGCCTTATCCAGGCGGCGGTGCTGATGCGCCCGAGCAAGTCCGTGCAGGACTTCAGCGTGAAGAGCCTGAAGAAGAAGTACAAGGACAAGAAGTTCGCTGCCGGCTGCAGCCGCGAGAACATCGCGCGCGGCGCCGAGCTCAACGGCATGGAGCTCGACGAGCTGTTCGCGAGCGTCATCGAGGCCATGAAGGCCATCGAGCAGCCGCAGGAATAGTCCTGTAAACACAGCCGCGGGTCGCGTCAAGCGCGCCTGCCGCAAAGGCCGTCCGGCACCTGCGCCGGGCGGCCTTTGCGTCAAGCGCGCCTGCCGCAAAGGCCGTCCGGCACCTGCGCCGGGCGGCCTTTTTGTTTCCGAATCGTGCTGAATTGACTGCACTACTACATCTTTCACCTGGGAAAATAGACTCACTAATCCTTTTTGAGTGACTGGTCCCGTCCTCTTATCGCCCCTTCGAAATCGTCCTCGTTTTCATCCTTTTGCGGTCAGGTGCTCACCTGTGCTCTCGGCGTAGAGTGCGCAGCGTCGATAAGGCGGTAGCAACCAAGGGGGAATCATGGCAATCGATCTTATTGAGCGCAATCCGAGGCTGAAGGCGCCCGTGGCGTGCGTGCTGGGGCTCGTCTCCGATGGAGCGCCACATGCGCGCCGCGACATCGAACGCGCCGCACTCGAGGCGTGGTCCGAGTCGTATTCGCAGGAGCCGGCAACCATAATCGACGTAGTGGTGCGAGCGGGCGCCGTTTCGGAATCGCTGGCCATTGATGGCGAGCCGTATGGGGGCAGCCTGGAGGATATCCAGCTTGACGAGTCGATTCCGCTCGAGGCCGAGGTGTCCGACATGATTGTCCTGACCGACGCGGGGCGCGAGCTCGCCGCATCGCTCGATTCGGCGAACACCTTGCGCGACCTGTTCGACGCGCGCCCCCACTACAAAAAGACGTTCATGCGCGTGCTGTCCGCCTGTTCGTCACAAAAGGGCGCTTCCCGCGAAGCGCTCGAGTCGGCCATCGAGGCCAATGGCCCCGTGAAATCGCCCGAGGGCGAGCGCGTCTACCCGCAGTTCTTCCTAGACGCGCTTGAAAGCGCCGGCGGCATTGCGTGGGATGGGACCTGGCGCGCAACCGACGCCGGCCGGCAATTCTCAGGCGCCGCCTAAGCGCGCGGCATCGAGGCCGGAAAGCCGTTGCGCGCCGCACGGGCGTGCAACCCCTCCTGAAAGCGCGATACCCCATACATCCGCGCATCTCCTTCGAACCCTCTGCAGACCCCTCCCTGCATGGCGCGACCGCGCGTCGCGCAACGGCTTTCCCATCGGCTTCTTCATTTCGGTTCCATTCGGCCAGGCGTCTTGTCCGTCGCCGCGTCGCGCGAGGACTTCCTCGCCGGCAAGCGCAAGGGGCAGCTGCTCGACGGGCAAGGCACGCCGCGGCCGATGGCACATAGGACGAACGACGAGGACAAGGAAAAAGAAAGGACGGGACTGTTTTGGCGACGACAAGTATTAGCAGGCGTAGCTTCGTGAAGCTGTCCGCATTCGCGGCTGCGGCTTGCGCCATGGCGGGAGAGGCGACCGGAAACCTGATGCAGGTTGAGCCGGCT
Source organism: Anaerovoracaceae bacterium (assembly GCA_963604235.1). GTDB lineage: Bacteria > Actinomycetota > Coriobacteriia > Coriobacteriales > Eggerthellaceae > Senegalimassilia. The sequence goes on from CAVCPR010000026.1 coordinate 17,268, forward strand.
CACGCCGCCAGCGCGGGCGAGACGCAGAAGCTTCGCACCATTTGCCGTGCGTGCCTGAACAACTGCGGCATGATCGCGCACGTGCGCGACGGCAAGGTGGTCAAGCTCGAGGGCGACCCCGACGACCCCATGAACAAGGGCGCGGCATGCGCAAAGGGCCTCGCCGGCATTCAGGCGCTGTACAACCCCAATCGCATCAAGTATCCCATGAAGCGCGTCGGAGAGCGCGGCTCCAACGAGTGGGAGCGCATCAGCTGGAGCCAGGCCATGGACGAGATTTCCGCGGTCATGTGGGAGTGGTATCAGAAGGAAGGTCCGAAGTGCCTGGTCACCTCTACGGGCGGCGGCGGTAATCCGCAGTTCTTCAGCCCGGCGCGCTTCCTTTCCGTCTGGGGCGGCGGCAACTTCTTCGAGCCGGGCTGCGCGCAGTGCTATCTGCCACGCAACCATATGGAATCGGCCATGAACGGCACCGCCGACACCAGCCTGGCCGACGGCCCGGTCACCGAGGTGTATCTGCCCGACAACATGAAGGTGGGCACCTACACCCAGACGAAGAGCTACGTCATGTGGGGCGTCGGTCCTTCCCAGCACGGCATCGGCTCGACGGGCCGTGTGGTGACGCAGCTGCGCAACAACGGCATGAAGACGGTGGTCATCGACCCGCGCTTGACGCCCGATGCGGCCCGCGCCGACGTGTGGCTGCCCATCCGCCCCGGCACCGACGTGGCACTCATGCTCGCTTGGATCAACTACATCATCGAGCACAATCTGTGGGCGAAGGATTTCTGCCGCGAATGGACCAACCTGCCATTCCTCGTGCATGAGGACACGCGCCTGACGTATCGGGCGAGCGAGCTGGGGCTTGGCGGCGAGGACGAGTACGTCGTGTGGGACAAGAAGACCAACGCGGCGGTGGCGATGCCCTACCCGTTCCCCTCCGATGGCTCGATCGACCCCGAGATGTTCGGCTCCTACACGCTTTCCAACGGCGAGGTGGCGCGCACGGCGTTCCAGATCATGAAGGAGCATGTTGCCGAATGGACGCTTGAAAAGGCCGCCGAGGTGTGCTGGCTCGATGCCGGCAAAATCGAGGAGGCCATCAAGATCTACGTCGAGGGCTGCCCGAACGCCGGCGTGTCGCTCGGCGTGGCGACCGACCAGACCATCAATTCCGCGCAGGCTGCGCAGGGCGACGCCATTCTGGACATCCTCATGGGCTGCATCCGCCAGCCCGGCTCCATCGTGCAGAACCGCCCCTGCTACGTCGAGCCCTGCAACTACGTGGTGCAGCCCTTCGGCCTGCATCACCCCGACCATCCGCTGCGCATGCCCGAGTCCGAGGCGAACGCGCGCCTGGGATATACCGAGCACAAGGGCCTGGGGCATTGGCTCGCGAGCCATATCCCGACGGTGCTCAAGGCCATCGAGACCGGCGAGCCGTATCGCCCGCGTATTTGGATCGAGCGTTCCGGCAACAAGCTCGTGATGATCGGCAACGCGACGCGCCTGTACAACGCCATGCTCAAAAACGAGTTGAACGTGCACATGTACATGCACTGGACCACCACCTCGGTGTGCCTGGCCGACTACGTGCTTCCCACGGCCGAGTGGCTTGAGACGGCCTACGCGCAGGATCGCCTGAACACCTACGCGATCCGCCGCCCCTGCACGCAGCTTTACGAGGCCGTCGACGAATGCATGCACTGGTCGTGGCTGGCGGCGGCGCTGGCCAAGCGCGGGCATAAGCGCTGCATCGACTCGTTCGATCCCGACGTGGCCGGCAAGTTCTACGGCACGTACTGGAAGACCTACGAGGAGTACAAGGACTACGTCGGCTACTTCGTGGGCAGCTTCTACTACAACCGCGAGGACTGGGACTGGAAGACCTTCGAGGCCCAGGCGCCGTCCGAATACCAGACGATCGAGGAGTATGCGGCGAAGTCCTACGACAGCCACCTGTTCCCCGATGACGACGATCCGACCAAGCCCGCCGGCTTCAACACCACCTCGCGGCGCTGCGAACCGTATTTCGACGGCCTGATCAACCTGGGCAATACCGGCTCGGTCGACGGAAAGGGGTCGATGGAGCCCGCCACCGACGTGTTCCCGAAGTCGAACAACTACAACCCGTTGCCGTACTACATCGAGCCTTACGAAAGTCCCATCGAGGGAGATCCGGGCTACGACGCGAACTATCCGTACACGCTCACGCAGGGGCGCCTGCCGTACTTCCACCATGGCACGCTGCGCAACACCCCCTACACCCGCGAGATGTACCCGTATCCCGAGACGTGGATCAACCCGACGACGGCGCGCGAGATCGGCGTGGAGGACGGCGACTGGCTGTGGCTTTCCTCGAAGCGCGGGCGCACCCAGGGACGCTGCCGCATCACGAAATCGGTGGCGCCGAAGGTCATCTACCAGGAGCGTTACTGGTTCCCGGAGCTCATGTCCTCGGGCGACCCGAACCGCGCCTGGCAGGCCATGAACATCAACGTCTTGACGCAGAACAACGACGAGTGTCCCTTCAACGACGTCTACGGCACCTATGTGCTGCGCGGCATTCAGATCAACATCGAGAAGGCCGACGGCGCGCCCGAGGGGATTTGGACCGAGCCCGAGCAGTTCAACGCATGGCTGCCCGAGGTTTCCGAGAACACTGGAGGAGGTAATGCCGTCTATGGCGCGTAACTGCTTGATTGTGAACCTTGACCGCTGCATCGGCTGCTTCAGCTGCGAGGTGGCGTGCAAGATGGAGAACGACGTGGCGATGGGCGAGCGCTGGAACAAGGTGCTGCAGGTCGAGCCCGCCGGCGAGTTTCCCGACGTGCATACCTATTGGCTGCCCGTGCAGTGCCAGCAGTGCGAGGGCGCTCCGTGCGTGCACGTGTGCCCGACCGGCGCGAGCTATCGCGGCGATGACGGCAAGGTGCTCGTGGACAAGTCGAAGTGCATCGGCTGCCGCTACTGCATGATCGCCTGCCCCTACGGCGTGCGCAGCTGGAACAAGGAGCAGAAGGTGGTTGAGAAGTGCACGATGTGCAGCCATCTGACCTCGGCCGGCGAGAAGCCCGCCTGCGTGAAGAACTGCTGCGGCACGGCGCGCTTCTACGGGGATCTGGACGACCCGAACTCGGATGTGTCGCGTGAGCTGGCGAAGTACCCTAACGAGGCCATTCATCACCTGCCCGACGTGGGCAACGGGCCCGTTTCGGCGTATATCCTCTCGCCGAAGTGGGGCAAGTGGGCCGGCGGTGATCTGTCGAAGACCACCGGCAGCTACATGACGACGGAAGGGAGCGTGGATTAAATGGAAGCGCAATGGTCCTTGGTCCTGTTCACCGTCATCTCCGGCGTGGGCTCCTGGCTGTTCGCGTCGTCGATGATCCAGGCGCTTGCCAAGCGCGGCGCCATGCCGTCGAAGGTCGAGACGGTGGTTGCGATCGTGCTTCTGATCGTCGGCGGCATCGCGTCGGCGACGCATCTGAAGCATGTTGAGCGCATCTTCGAGGCGCTCAACCACCCGACTTCCGGCATCTTCGTGGAAGCGGCGCTCATCGGCATCCTGGTGGTGCTGATGGCCATCTACCTCGTGATGCTGGTGCGCAAGAGCGGCGACGCGAGCTTGAAGGCCGTCGGCGTCGTCACGACGATCGTGGCCGTCGTCTTCCCGTTCATGTGCGGGTACTCCTACATGATGGAGGCGCGCCAGGCATGGATGACCATCGCCTTGCCGCTGGCGTACTGGGCGACCCCGGCCGCGGCCGGCGCGGGCCTCGCGGCGGCGCTGAAGGCGAAGGCCGGCGCGCAGGCGGAAGAAGTTTCGTTCGCGGGTGTGCTGACGGCGGTGCTCGGCGTCCTCGGCATCGTGTGCTCGGCGGCGTTCTTCATCTACGCCTCGGGTTGGATGGACGCGGCGCTTGCCGGCACGGTCGCGTGGGTCGCGGCCACGTTCGCAACCGGCATCCTGTCGGCTGCAGCAGGCCTCGTCATCTGGAAGAAGCCCGATCAAGCGATGGCGGGCGGCGTCGCGGCCGTTGTGCTCGGCGCGGTGTGCGCAATCGCCATGCGCGTCGGCATGTGGATGATCGGCACCCCGGTGCTCGATTTCTTCCTGCAGCCGCTTGATTAACGGCTGTGGCCGGGCCCTTGCTTGGCGGCGAGGGCCCGGCTTGCCGGGCGGTGGCAAGGCCGCTGCGCGAATGGTTTCACCTGCGGGCATTCATCGGCGCGTGCATGTCGGCAGGTGCAACCGAAAGGTTTGCGAAGGAGCAATCATCTACGAGAAGGGGGAAACTGATGACCGAGACTAATCAGGCGGCGCAGGACAAGGACGCCCGCGCGCAATTCGGGGAGCTTGATTCCGTGGAAGACCTCATCGGCTTTTTCGACGCGAACGCCGAGACGTTCACGTTTTTGTCCCAGGTGTTCTTCAAAGAACTCAACGATGAGGCTATCGAGGCCCTGGCAGCCGAGCAGTGGCCCGAGCATACCGGCAACGACAACCTCGATCGCGGCTACAATCTTTTGCGCCGCTACTTCAAGTTCTCGGCGGCAGACCGACGCAGCCAGCTGGCGGTCGAGTACGCGCGCGTGTTTTTGGCCGCCGGCGTGTATTCCTCCGACACGGCCTCGGCCGTGCCCTACGAGTCGGTGTTCACCGGCGAGGAGCATGCGGTCATGGGCGATGCGCGCGACGAGGTTGTTCGCTGGTTCGTCGAGGACGGCTTCAAGGTCAACCCCGACCTGCACGAACCCGAGGATCATTTGGCATTCGAGCTTGAATACGTCGCGAGCATGAATGCGAAGGCGTCGGCGCTCCTGGCCGCGGGCGAGGGCGCGTCTGCGCGCAAGTGCGCCTGCCGTCAGGCATCCTTCATCGAAAAACACCTGCTCAACTGGATCGGCTTGCTCACCGCGGCGGCGAAGGCCTCGGCGAAGACCACGTTTTACACGGGCATGCTGCTCGTCTGCGCCGGCGCGCTCGAGCAGGCGCATGCCGCGCTTGGCGAAGTGGCCGACGAGCTGCCGCTTCTGGCCGCGTAGGCGGCGCATCATGGAGGCGAGGAAAACGGCTGCGATGGGGGGTGCTCCTAAGTCCTGCGCGCCGCCCGCCCCTTCGGGGCCGACGCGGCGGGGCTTCCTGTTCGGGTGCGCGGCGGTTGCGGCGGGCGCGGCATGCGGCGCCGTCGCGCGACCGTTTACGGCATCGTGCGACGTGTTGCGCCCGCCCGGCGCTCACGACGAGTCCGCGTTCATGGCCGCATGCATCCGCTGCGAGCGCTGCGTCAGCATCTGCCCGACCGATGTGCTCTACCCGCTCGGCATCGAGGAGGGGCTGCTTGCGGTCCGAACGCCCGCGGTCAGCTTCGCGGCGGGGTCGTGCACGTTTTGCGACAAGTGCCGCGAGGTGTGCCCGACCGAGGCGATCGGCGCTGTCGATCCCCTCGTCCCGCAAGCGGGCCGCATTGGCGCAGCGGAGGTGCTCGACGACCGTTGCGTGGCGTTCATCGAGCCGGGGGCGTGCGGCATTTGCGTCGATGCATGCCCGTACGGGGCGCTTGCTTTCGACGCCGAGCGCCGGCCCGTCGTCGATGACTCCCGCTGCAACGGCTGCGGCGAGTGCGTGCGCATCTGCCCGGCCAACGTCAACACGTCGTTTTCCGGCGGGGATTTGCGCGGCATACGCGTCGCGACCGCCCGGCAGCTTGCGCAAGGGGGTAAGGCCTGATGAAGCATGAATCAGAAACAGATAGCGCGCCGTCGGCGACCGGTGGACGCCGAATGGGCGGGCGCATGGCGCGTGCCCGCAAGATCACGTTAGGCGCGGTTTTCGTCGCCGTCGTCGCCTCGCTCGCCTTCGACTGCGGCATCGGCACGCCCTCGTCGTTCGGGATCGGGCAGTTTAACTTGCTGTGCCCGCTCGGCGGCATTGAGGCGATGCTGGCCAGCGCATCGTTCATTCCCGTCGCGGCAATTTCCGCCGGCATTCTGCTCGTCTTCGCGCTCGTGTTCGGGCGTGCATGGTGCGCATGGGGCTGCCCGGTTCATGCGATCAGGCGCTTTTTCAAGCGCGAGCCGAAAACCGCGGGCGCCTGCATGAGCAGCTGCGCAGGGATGGCGGCCGCCTTCGACGTGCGGGCGTCCGTCCGCTATCTCGCGCGCGATAGGCGCACCTGGACCCTCGTCGCGGTCCTCATTGCGGCGCTCGTCGCAGGGTTCCCTCTGTTCTGCCTCGTCTGCCCAATTGGGCTGACCTTCGGCACGGTGGGGTCGTTGTGGCATCTTATCGTCGACAAGCAGATGACCGCGTCGGTGCTCGTGTTCCCGGCGGCGCTCGCCGTGGAAGTGGTCCTGTTCCGCAAATGGTGCCTGAGCGTGTGCCCGGTCGCCGGCCTGCTCAACATCTTCGGCCAGTTTGCACGCCGCGCCCGCCCGGAGGTGAACACGCAGACGTGCCTGCGCTGCGCCGGCGGCGCCTGCGAGGCGTGCACCGCCGCCTGCCCGGAGCAGATCGACCTGCATGCGCCCGACGCGGCGCTCAAGCTCGGGGCGTGCATGCGCTGCGGCGAATGCATGAAGAGCTGCCCAACCGATTCGATCAGCATGCATCTGTGATTGAAGGCCGGGCTCGGTCGACGGCGGGCTCGGCGCCTGGTTGCTTCGGCCGGATTCGGTCGGAGATGGCCCGATCGGGCCGGGTTCGGCAATCGTCGTTGGCGGGCAGGGGATTTCTCGCCAACGGCGCTGTGCTACCATGATTTTCGACGGTGTCGATGATTGCCGCCTTCGGGAAAAGGCGGTCGAGGGGGAGTTATGGGGAACGTCCGCGAAAGCGAAGAGGTTGCCGGTCGAGTGCGGCAGGCCACTGCCCGGCGCGAGGCGGGCATGACGCCGCTTGCCGAGCAGTGGCCGTATCTGCGCTTTCTCGGCTTCGGCGCCTGGTGGGCCTGGATTTGGCTGTGCTACAACTCCACCGAGCTCATGCGCCTGTTTCCTGCCGAATCCCAAACGGCTTCGGTGCTGGAAATGTATCTGATTTCGACGGTGTCCATCGCGGTGTCCGTGTTCGCTTTCGCCGCCCTTTGGCGCCGCAGCACGCGTCTTATCGATGATAGGCGCTTCGTCATCGCCGGCGGCGCGCTCGCGTCTTTGTGCACGGTGCTGTTGGGCTTTTCCACCGTCATGGGCGGCGGGGCGTATTTCGTCGTCGCGTCGTGCTTGACCGGCGTGGGCACCTCGGTGCTTTGCCTGCGCGCCGGGCTCATCTACGGCTCCATCTCGCTCGGCGAATCCTTGACTGCCGGCGGCATCTCGCTGCTCTTCGCTTCCTTCCTCTATTTCGTAGGTATTGGCCTGCCTGAACAGGTGCGGCTGTTCTTCATCGGCGCGTTGCCGCTCGTCTCGGCGATGCTGCTCACCATGAACGTCCCCGACCCCTTCGACGTCGGACAGGCATCGGCGGGCGAAAGCGAGCAGGGGCGCGCCAAGGCTCGGCGCCTGTATCGCAAGCTCGTTGCAGCTTCCGCGCTCGTCGCCTTCACCGCCGGCGTTGGCAAGGGCGTCACGTCCATGATCGGCAATGGCGGTGTGTTCTCCCATAACGGGTCGGTGACCGTGGCGATCGTCGGGCTGCTCGGCGTCATGGTGGTCGTGATCGTGAACAGGGGAGACGCCGTTCGCGGTGCGCGGCAGGTGTATTCCCTGCTCATCGTTATGGGCATCGCCATGATGCTCGCGACGTGCTTCGGGTTCGACATCGCCTACCTCTCCATCGGCAAGGAGTGCTTGTGGATGGTCTTCTCGTGCTTCATGGCCTACCTGGCGTTTCGCTTCGACCTATCGCCCGTGCGCGTGTTCGGTATCGGGCAGGGCACGTATTTCGTCGGCTCGACGGCGGGCTGGCTCGTCGGCGCCGCGGTGCAGCCTTATTATCAGGACATGGTAGTGCGCATGGCGGTCGGCATGGCGCTTGCCTTCATCGTCGTGGTGGTGCTGGTGTACGTGTTCCCCGAAAACGACCTCAAGCGCATCATGGCGAAATCGGTTGACAGGGAAGCCGAGGCGGCCGCTGCGCGTTCGGTCGACACGGCTGCCTTCTGCGCGCAGATCTCGTGCGCAACCTGTCCCGCGCATGGCTTTGCACCCTCGGCGGCGCAGGCGCCCGATGGCGGGACGCAGGTGGCGATTGGCGATGGTGCGCAGCCGGCAGTTAGCGGGGAGCGGCCGCCAAGCGATGTTGGCGCCGCCGCGCTGGTGACGGCTGGCGATGTCGCCTGCGTGATCGATCCCGTCTACGGCCTATCGGCGCGCGAACTCGAGATTCTCGACCTGTTCGCCCAGGGCCGCAGCGCAAGCTGGATAGCCGAGAACCTCACCATCTCCAAGAACACCGTGCGCACCCACCTGCGCGCCATCTATTCGAAGCTTGACGTGCATTCCCGCCAGGAATTGCTCGACTTCCTTGCGGGCGGGCGCCCCTGACGACGGGTGGGGGAAGCTCAAGTGGGCCCTGCACTGCTTGCGGATGGATTCCTAACTCACAGACTCCGTATTCTGTGTAACGTGCGGGCAACGCCTTAGCAGTCGTGCTTTTGGAGTGCTAACATGACACCCTGAACATTCATCACGACTGCCGCGAGAATCGAGGCTTCATGTCATTCGAGAAATTCACGGACAAGGCACGCAAGGTGCTCGTCTTGGCGCAAGACGAGGCGCGTGCCCTCCATCAGCCCTACGTGGGCACCGAGCACATCCTGCTCGGCCTCATACAGGAAAAGGACGGCCTCGCCGCCCAGGCGCTCGAGCGCTTGAACGTCACCTACGACGGCGTGGTGCAGGGCATTCGCCAGGTTGTCTCCATCGACGAGGAAACGGACGTTTCCGGGCATCTGTCGTTCACGCCGCGCGTCAAGCGCGTGCTGGAGAACTCGCTGCGCGAGGCCATGCAGATGGGCCAGTCCTACATCTCCACGGAACATTTGCTGCTCGGCATCGTGCGCGAGGGCGAGGGCACGGCGCTTGACGTGTTGTCGCGTCTGGGCGTGAAGGGCGACGACGTGCGCAGCGCCTTAAACGACCTGGTCGGGCAAAGCCCCGTCTACGCCGGCCGCAACCCCTTCGAGGGCGCCGGCGGCAGCGCCGACAGCGCGCTGCGAGAATACGGCACCGACCTGACGAAGAAGGCGCGCGACGGCAAGCTCGACCCGGTCATCGGGCGCGCGGGCGAAATCGAGCGCGTCATGCAGATCCTCTCGCGCCGCCAGAAGAACAACCCGCTGCTCATCGGCGAGCCGGGCGTGGGCAAGACGGCCGTCGTCGAGGGCCTCGCGCAGCTGATCGTGTCCAACCAGGTGCCCGACATCCTGCGCGGCAAGCGCCTGTACACCCTTGACGTCTCCGCGCTCGTCGCCGGCAGCAAGTACCGCGGCGAATTCGAGGAGCGCCTGAAGAAGTGCATCAAGGAAGTCTCCGATGCGGGCGACATCATCCTGTTCATCGACGAGATGCACACGCTCATCGGCGCCGGTTCGGCCGAGGGCTCCATCGACGCCGCCGCCATCCTGAAGCCGCCGCTGTCGCGCGGCGAAATCCAGGTCATCGGCGCCACGACCATCGAGGAATACCGCAAGCACCTCGAGAAGGACAGCGCGCTCGAGCGCCGTTTCCAGCCCATCAATGTCGGCGAGCCCAACGAGGAGCAGGCGCTGCGCATCATGGAGGGCCTGCGCGACCGCTACGAGGCGCACCATCAGGTGCACTTCACCGACGAGGCGCTTGAGGCCGCCGTCACCTTAGCCGACCGCTACATCCAGGACCGCTACCTGCCCGACAAGGCCATCGACGTCATGGACGAGGCCGGCGCGCGCATGCGCATCCGCAACATGACGCTGCCCAAGGAGCTGCGCGAGCTCGACGACAAGCTGCGCCAGCTGCGCTCGGACAAGGACGCCGCCATCGCGTCGCAGGACTTCGAGAAGGCCGCCAAGCTGCGCGACGAGGAATCGGCGCTGAAAGAGGAGCGCGACGCTGCCGAGAAGAGGTGGGAGGAGGACTCCCAGAAGAAGGTCCAGCAGGTGACCGTGCAGGACATCGCCGACGTGGTCTCCATGACCACGGGCGTGCCGGTATCCAACCTCACCGAGGCCGAAACCGAGAAGCTTCTGCGCATGGAGGGCGTGCTGCATGAGCGCGTCATCGGGCAGGAGGAAGCGGTCACGGCGCTGTCGAAGGCCATCCGTCGCAGCCGCGCGGGGCTCAAGGACCCGAAGCGCCCCGCTGGCAGCTTCATCTTTCTCGGCCCGTCGGGCGTGGGCAAAACCGAGCTTTCCAAGGCGCTCGCGGAATTCCTGTTCAACTCTGAAGAGGCGCTCATCAGCTTCGACATGTCCGAATACATGGAGAAGCACTCGGTCAGCCGCCTGGTCGGCTCGCCGCCGGGCTACGTCGGCTTCGACGAGGGCGGTCAGCTCACCAAGGCGGTGCGCCAGCGCCCCTACTCGGTGGTGCTGTTCGACGAAATCGAGAAGGCGCACCCCGACGTCTTCAATATCCTGCTGCAG
>CAVCPR010000027.1:0-27323 GCA_963604235.1 Anaerovoracaceae bacterium
ATACAGCACCGGGCACCTCCTTCGCCATGCGGGTGTGTTTTTCAATTCCCATTATAGGGACTGTAGGGACGTCTCGCGAATCGGTGTTGCACAGATTCGCTTCCGCCGTTGCTTCGCAATCGCTTCCCGATTAAAATAAGTATACAAGTAATGAAGAAACGCATGAAGAAAGTAGGTATAAAAATGCCGGCCTTGAAAGTGCTCGATAACATCGTTCCCATCAGCGACTTCAATCGGGGGAAGTCGACGCAGGCCTTCAATAAGGCCACCGACGGGAACCCCGTGTTTGTGATGAAGCGCAACGTGCCCGATCACGTTATCGTCACGGTTGACGATTTTCGTCGCGGCGAGGAGGCGAAAGAGGACCTGCAGCTGTTGATGATGGCGCTTGAGAGAACCAAATCGTTCGACCCGGGTGAATCGATCGGGCGGGCCGAGTTGCTCGACGAGCTGTCGATAACGGAAGATGAGCTCGCGGCCGTCCCTGAGCCGGAGTTCGAATAATGACCTGGGAATATCGCTTGTCTCCTGATGCGGTGAAAGACCTGAAGCGGCTCGACGGGTCTCAGCGCAAGCAGGTCATCAGGGCGCTCGATAAGCTGATGACGAACCCGTTGCCGAAATCGGAGGGCGGCTATGGAAGCCCGCTCGGGAACAAAAACGGCGTCGACCTGACGGGGTTCTTGAAAATCAAATTGCGGGGAGCCGGGCTTCGCATCGTTTACAAGCTCGTGCGCATCGAGGGCGTGGCATACGTGCTGATTATCGGCGCCCGCGAAGATGCCGAGGTGTATCAAGACGCGCAGCGGCGCATGCGCGCGTTCGAGTACTGGTATGAATCGCTTGCGTGAAGCGGGGCATGTGAAGAGGCCCGGGCGGTCGCCCGGGCCTCTTCACAAGATGGGGTTTCGCCGACCCTTAGTTCTTCAGGGAGTTGATGGGGGCGGGCATGCGGCCGCCGCGATGGGCGAACACGGTGCCGGCGTGGGTGTTGACGGGCATGACCGGCGCGTAGCCGAGCAGGCCGCCGAAGTCGAGCTTGTCGCCGACCTTCTTGCCGATGGCGGGGATGACGCGCACGGCGGTGGTCTTGTTGTTGATCATGCCGATGGCGCACTCGTCGGCGATGATGCCGAAGATCGTCTCGACGGGCGTGTCGCCGGGGATGGCGATCATGTCCAGGCCGACCGAGCAGACGCAGGTCATGGCCTCGAGCTTCTCCAGGCACAGCGCGCCCGACTCTGCCGCGCGGATCATGCCGGCGTCCTCGGACACGGGGATGAACGCGCCGGACAGGCCGCCGACGCTCGAGGACGCCATGACGCCGCCCTTCTTCACCGCGTCGTTGAGCATGGCGAGCGCCGCCGTGGTGCCCGGGCCGCCGCACTGGCCCACGCCGATGGCCTCGAGGATTTCGGCCACGGAGTCGCCTTCGGCCGGGGTGGGGGCCAGCGACAGGTCCAGAATGCCCTTCGCCACGCCCATGCGGCGGCTGGCCTCGCGCGCCATCAGTTCGCCGGCGCGGGTGATCTTGAACGCGGTCGCCTTGATGGCTTCGGCGATCTCGGTCATGTCGGCGTCTTTGGGCATGTTGGCCAGCACCTGACGCACCACGCCCGGGCCGGAAACGCCCACGTTGATGACGGCGTCGGCCTCGCCCGACCCGTGGAAGGCGCCGGCCATGAACGGGTTGTCCTCGACGGCGTTGCAGAACACCACGAGCTTGCCCGCGCCGATGCAGTCGCGGTCGGCGGTGAGCTCGGCGGATTTCTTCACGATGCCGGCCATCTTCAGCGCGGCGTCCATGTTGATGCCCGCGCGCGTGGAGCCGACGTTGACCGACGAGCACACGCGCTCGGTGGCGGCCAGGGCATTCGGGATGGAGTCCATCAGCTTGTTGTCAGCGGCCGAAGCGCCCTTCTGCACCAGCGCGGAGAAGCCGCCCACGAAGTCGACGCCCACCTCGGCGCCGGCTTTGTCCATGGCCACCGCGATGCGCGACAGGTCGGCATCGGGCACGGCGGCGCAGATCTCGGCGATGGGCGTGACCGAGATGCGCTTGTTCACGATCGGGATGCCGAACTCGCGTTCCAGCTGCTCGGCGGTGGGAACGAGGTTCTCCGCCGCGCTGCACATCTTGTCGTACACCTTGCGCGCCATGGCGTTGATGTCCGAATCGGTGCACGAGCGCAGGTTCAGGCCCAGCGTGATGGTGCGGATGTCGAGGTGCTGCTTGCTGACCATCGCCAGCGTTTCGGCGATTTCCTCCGGTGTGATTTGCATGGTCGGTCCTTCTGACGGGCAACGGTTTGTCGCGGATAGAATAGCAAACCGCGCGAAGGGTGGTATCGCGCGGCGTGCGCTTTCTAGAGGATTAACGCGAAGAGGGGCGAACGCTTGCGGTTCGCCCCTCTTCGAAAGTCGCTGATTTGCGCCGGTTTGTTTAGAACACCGGGACAACGGCGCCGTTGTAGGTGTTGTTGATGTAGGTGCGCACGCTCTCGGAGGTCAGCGCCTTGGCGAGGGCCTTGATCTTGTCGCTGTTCTGGTTGCCGTCCTTCACGACCAGCACGTTTGCGTAGGTCTCGGCAGCGAGCGAGTCGGTCGCCTCGACGGCGAGGGCGTCCTTGTCCACGGACAGGCCGGCGGCCTGGGCGTAGTTGCCGTTGATGCAGGCGACGTCGACGTCGGCGAGCGCGTTGGGGATGTTGGCGGCCTCAAGCTCGGTGATCTTCAGGTTCTTGGGGTTTTCCACGATGTCCTTCGCGGTGGCGGTGATGCCGGCGCCGTCGGCCAGCTTGATCAGGCCTTCCTGCTGAAGCAGCAGCAGCGCGCGGGCCTCGTTGGTGGTGTCGTTGGGAACCGCGACGGTGGCGCCGTCGGCCAGCGCGCTCAGGCTTGCGGTCTTGCCGGCATACAGGCCGAAGGGCTCGAAGTGGACGGCCTCGACGGAGACGAGGTGCGTGCCTTTCTCCTCGTTGAAGGAGTCGAGGTAGGGCTTGTGCTGGAAGTAGTTCGCGTCAACTTCGCCCTGCTCGGTCACGTCGTTGGGCTGGATGTAGTCGGTGAACTCCTTGACCGTGAGCGTGTAGCCCTCCTTTTCCAGTTCCGAAGCCACGGCTTTCGTCAGGATTTCGGCGTGCGGGGTGGGGCTTGCCGCCACCGTGATGGTCTTGTCGTCGGAGCTGCTCGAGCTCGTGGAGCTGCTGTTCGAGGAGCAGCCTGCCAGGGCGAAGGCGCCTGCGGCCAGGACGCCGGCTGCGGCGAGCGCCACCAGCTTCTTCGTTGCGAACTTGCTCATGTTTGGGTCTCCCTCCCATCGGTGGATGCCCCGCGCCTTCTCTTTCCCGCGAAGCGCGTGCTGCGGGCACCCGTGCTTTTGCGTGACGACTAGTATAGGGAAGCGCTCGGGGGATGCAATACGTTCGCTCATACGAAAAGCCGGGGAAGTATTATCGCCGTAAGATATAGCCCGGTTTTATGAACAACCGAATTGAAGTGTGGAGAGCTTGCGCCGGGCGGATAGAGGGGCGCGGTCTTGTTGCCTTGCCGGGCCCGTCTCGATACAATGAGCGCTATTGAACAACCTGTTTATTATTGGTCGGTTTGTTCAAAAGACGGAATCGTCGCGGGGCGCGGGTTTTCCGAGTTCCCGTTGCAGGTGGAACGCGCAACGCGATGTTCGCGCGCCTGCCGCGCGCAGGCGATGTGAAACGAACCGAAGGGGGTTTCGTGGCAATCGAAGAGAACGCTGCCGAGGATCGGCGCATCACGCGCTCGAAAGCGGCCTTGCGCGACGCGCTCGTGGAGCTGATCGAGGAGCGCGGTCTGGCGAACTTCTCCGCCAGCGACCTGTGCGCCCGTGCGGATTTGAACCGCGGCACGCTCTACAACAATTTCGGCGACAAGGACGGCCTGCTCTCGGCGCTCGAGGACGACGTGATGCGCGATTTGGAGGGCTTTCAGGCGCGCATGCAGCAGCTATCGCTCAAAGACGTGCTGCGCTATCGCGTGAACAAGCAGCCCATGCCCTTTCTGGTGAGCCTGTTCGACTACCTGCGCGAACAGGGCGACTTCCTGCACGCCATCATGGGCCCGGCGGGCGACCCGAGCTTCGGGCCGCGCGTGCGCGATGCCGTCTGCACCGAGATCATCCGAACCATCCTGCACGAGCGCTATCGCAACAACCCCGCGCCGTTCGTGCAATATTACGTGGCGTTCTACGCGAGCGCCTATCTGGGGGTTATCACGCATTGGATCGAGACGGGGATGAAGGAATCTTCCGAGGACATGGCGCGCATCGCGTTGCGCCTGTTCTTCATCAAGCCCGGCGATCCCATCCGACTGTAAAGACGAGGCGGAACAAGTATGAGCGAGAACAAGGGTATGGAAACGAACGAGCAAGCGGCCCTGGCCGCGAACCGCGAGCCGGCCGTCGTGGGCGCCACAGCCGCAAACGCCGCCGGCGAGGGCAACCTGCACATCGGCATCGACGTGGGCTCCACCACGGTGAAGCTGGCCATCCTCGACGATGCGCACGAGATCCGCTATGCGGTCTATCGCCGCCATCACGCCGACGTGCGCGCGACCATCGTCGAGGTGCTCACCGAGGCGGCGAAGGACTTCGGTGGCGAGCGCATGACCATCGCCATCACCGGCTCGGGCGGCCTGTTGCTTTCCCAGTGGCTCGGCATCGAGTTCGTGCAGGAGGTCATCGCCAGCAAGACGGCGGTCGAGACCTTCATTCCCAAGACCGACGTCGCCATCGAGCTCGGCGGCGAGGACGCGAAGATCATCTACTTCGACAACGGCATCGAGCAGCGCATGAACGGCACCTGCGCCGGCGGCACCGGCGCGTTCATCGACCAGATGGCGGCCCTGCTCAACACCGATGCCGGCGGGCTGAACGAGCTTGCCCAGCACGCCGAGACCATCTATCCCATCGCCAGCCGCTGCGGCGTGTTCGCCAAAACCGACGTGCAGCCGCTGCTCAACGAGGGCGCGCGCCGCGAGGACATCGCCGCGTCCATTTTCCAGTCCGTGGTGACGCAGACCATCTCCGGCCTGGCGTGCGGGCGCCCCATCCGCGGTTACATCGCGTTTTTGGGCGGCCCGCTGCAGTACCTTCCCGAACTGCGCAAACGCTTCTATGAAACGCTCAACCTCGACGAGGAGCACCGCATCGTCCCCAAAAACGCCCATCTGTTCGTGGCCGGCGGCTGCGCCATCGCGGGCGCGGCGAGCGACACGGTGAAGGCCGAGAAGCTCGACGACGTGCTCGAGCGCCTGAAGAACCTCGGCGATATGCAGGGATCGGAGGTCGTGCGCCTGCCCCCGCTGTTCGCCGACGACGCCGAGCTTGCCGAGTTCAACGAGCGCCACGCTTCCGAGTGCGTGCGCCGCGGCGATTTGGCCAGTTATCGCGGCGAGGCGTTTCTGGGCATCGACGCCGGCTCCACCACGTTCAAGGCCGCGCTCATCGGGCGCGACGGCGAGCTTCTGTGGAGCCACTACGTCTCCAACAAGGGCGACGTGCTCGGCTGCGCGAAGGCCGCTGTGGCGAAGCTGTACCGCGAGCTGCCCTGCGACGAGGCGGGCAACGCCCTGGTGACCATCGGGCATTCGACCGTCACCGGCTACGGCGAGCATTTGCTGTTAGAGGCCCTGCGCGTCGATTCCGGCGAAATCGAGACCGTGGCGCACCTGCGCGGTTCGCAGGAGATGCTTCCCGGCGTGGAGTTCATCCTGGACATCGGCGGACAGGACATGAAGTGCCTGCGCGTCAAGGACGGCGTGATCGACCACATCATGCTCAACGAGGCGTGCTCGTCGGGCTGCGGCAGCTTCATCGAGAGCTTCGCGAGCGGCCTGAATTTGGACGTCTCCGAGTTCGCCAAGACCGCTATCAAGGCGGAAAACCCGGTTGATTTGGGCAGCCGCTGCACCGTGTTCATGAACAGCCGCGTGAAGCAGGCGCAGAAGGAAGGCGCCACCGTCGGCGACATCGCCGCGGGCCTGGCCATTTCGGTCATCAAGAACGCCCTGTTCAAGGTCATCAAAATCCGCGACCCGCACGATGTGGGCAGCAAGGTCATCGTGCAGGGCGGCACGTTCCTCAACGACGCCGTGCTGCGCGCCTTCGAGCAGCTCGCCGGCGTCAACGCCGTGCGCCCCGACATCGCGGGCAACATGGGCGCGTTCGGCGCGGCCCTGCTCGCGCGCGACCGCTACGGCAGCCAGGACGCGAAGGCGTCGGGCCTGCTGCCGCTCGAAGAGCTCGAAGCGCTCGAGCCGACGCACAAGACCGTGCGCTGCAAGGCGTGCTCGAACCACTGCCTGTTGACCGTCAACGACTTCGGACGGGACCCCCAGACCGGCAAGCATCGCCGGTTCATCACGGGCAACCGCTGCGAGAAGGGCGCCGGCGCGCTTGGCCAGGCGACGAAGGCCGCGCAGGTCCCCAATCTGTTCGAATACAAGTCGAAGCGCCTGTTCGACCACTACACGCCGCTCGAGCCCGCCGAGGCCCCGCGCGGCACGGTGGGCATCCCGCGTGCGCTCAACATGTATGAGAACTACCCGTTCTGGTTCACGTTCTTCACCAAGCTCGGCTGGCGCGTGGTGCTTTCCGACCCCTCGACGAAGAAGACCTACGAGGCCGGCATCGAGTCGATGCCGTCGGAGAGCGTGTGCTACCCGGCGAAGCTCTCGCACGGGCATATCATGAACCTGCTCGACAAGCAGCCCGACTTCATCTGGTTCCCGTGCAGCAAGTGGGAGCGCCAGGAGGACGCCACCGCCGGCAACCATTTCAACTGCCCCATCGTGGCAAGCTACGCCGAGGCGCTGCGCCTGAACATCGACGAGCTGCGCACCTCCAAGACGCAATTCCTCAACCCGTGGTTGCCCTACGACAAGAAGGACCACCTGAAGAAACGCCTGATGGTTGAGCTTATCCAGGCGCATCCCGAGCTGTGCGGCGAGGGCATCGAGGCGCCGACGGTCGCCGAGGTCGACGCCGCCGTCGAAGCCGCGTGGGCCGAGGACGAGGCGTTCAAGGCCGATATGCGCGAGAAGGGCGCCGAGACGCTTTTGTGGATGGAGCGCACCGGCACGCACGGCATCGTGCTGGCGGGCCGCCCGTACCACAACGATCCCGAGATCAATCACGCCATCCCCGAGCTTCTGACGAGCTTCGGCCTCGCCGTGCTCACCGAGGACTCCATCGCGCACTTAGGCACGCTCGAGCGCCCCATCCGCCTGGTCGACCAGTGGATGTACCACACGCGCCTCTACGCCGCCGCCAAGGTGGCCTCCGAACGCCGCGACCTCGACCTCATCCAGCTGAACAGCTTCGGCTGCGGCCTGGACGCCCTGACCACCGACCAGGTGCAGGAGATCCTGGAAGCCGCCGGCAAGGTGTACACGGTGCTCAAGATCGACGAGGTGTCCAACCTCGGCGCCGCGCGCATCCGCGTGCGCAGCCTGCTCGCCGCGCTGAAGGACCAGGCCGACGAAGAGGCCGAGGCGCACGCCGCCGAGCAGGCCGGATCCGCCGCGGGCTGCGGCGCGTGCAGCCTGAACGTGGAGGAAATCCTGGCCGAGGCCGAGGCCGCCGTCGCGGATAAGGCCGCTGGCGCCGCCGACTCCGAGGCGGTCCTCGCCGCCGCAAACGCCATCAGGCCGCCGGAGAGCTTCACCGACAAGGCCACGCCCGAGGTGCAGGAAACCTTCAAGCAGCGCGACGCCGGATCCTCCACGGAGTTCGAGCGCGCCCAGTTCACGCAGGAGATGAAGGAGGCCGGCTACACCCTCCTCGCGCCGCAGATGGCTCCGTACCACTTCGAGCTGCTCGTGCCCATCTTCGAGCGCTTCGGCTACCATGTCGATCTGCTTCCCTCGGTGGACCACGGCGCGGTCGACGCGGGCCTCAAGTACGTCAACAACGACATCTGCTACCCGTCCATTCTGGTCACGGGACAGATCATGGAAGCGGTCATGTCGGGACGCTACGACACCGACAAGCTGGCCATCCTCATCACGCAGACCGGCGGCGGCTGCCGTGCGACGAACTACATCTCGCTTATCCGCAAGGCGCTCAAGTCCGTGGGGCTGTCGCACATCCCGGTCATCGCCCTCAGCTTCAAGGACCTCGGCGAGGTGAACCCCGGCTTCAGTATCACGCCGGCCATGCTCTACCAGGCCGTTTCCGCTCTGCAGTACGGCGATTTGCTGATGATGTGCCTGTACCGCACGCGCCCCTACGAGGTGGAGCCCGGCAGCGCGAACGCGCTGTTCGACCACTGGATGGCCGAATGCAAGCGCCAGCTGCGGCAGGGCGTGAAGCGCGGCGAGTTCAAGCGCACGGTCAAGCAGATCGTCGAGGACTTCGACACGCTGCCGCTCGAGGGCGAGGGCACGAAGCCGCGCGTCGGCGTCGTCGGCGAGATCCTTGTGAAGTTCCACCCCACGGCGAACAACCAGATCGTCGACGTCATCGAGCGCGAGGGCTGTGAGGCGGTCGTCCCCGGCCTCATCGAGTTCTTCCTGTTCGGCGCCGCGGGCGGCATCTTCCAGAAGGATCCGCTCGGCCGCAGCGCGAAGGGCGCCGTCGGCAGCAAGATCGCCCTGCGGGTGGTGAAGGCCCTGCGCGCCCCGGTGACGCGCGCGCTCGAGGAGTCGAGCCGCTTCAACCCGCCGGCGAGCATCTATGAGCTGGCCGAATACGCGAGTGAGATCCTGTCGCTGTGCAATTCGATGGGCGAGGGTTGGCTGCTCACCGCCGAGATGGTGGAGCTTATCCGCACGGGCGCGCCGAACGTGGTGTGCACGCAGCCCTTCGCCTGCCTGCCGAACCACGTGGTCGGCAAGGCGGTCATCAAGGAGCTGCGCCGCCTGTACCCGGAGAGCAACATCGTCGCCGTCGACTACGACCCCGGCGCGTCGGAGGTCAACCAGATCAACCGCATCAAGCTGATGATCGCGGTGGCGAAGAGCAACCTGGCCGACAAGGAAGCCGAGGCGCGCGCGGCCGCGGAAGCCGCCGCGCGGCCGGCAGCTGAGGTCGCGGGCGAGCTGGAAGTCGAGGAGACGCACGCGTAATGGCCGGCAAGCTGATCATATGCCCGACGCCGATTGGGAATTTGGGCGACATGCCGCAACGTGCGCTTGATGCGCTGAGCGGCGCCGATGTGGTGTGCGCCGAGGACACGCGCGTCACGGGCAAGTTGTTGGCGGCGTTCGGCATCGAAAAGCGCCTCGAGCGCCTCGACGAGGCGCTCATCGGCGCGCGCGCCGAGGGCATCGTGGCGCGCGTTGCGGCCGGGGAAGTGATCGCGTACTGCAGCGACGCCGGCATGCCGGGCGTGTCCGACCCGGGCTTGCGCCTGGTGCGCGCATGCCGCGAGGCGAACGCCCCGGTCGAGGTGCTTCCCGGGCCAACCGCCACGGCCACGGCCTACGTGGCCAGCGGGTGCACGAATGCGCGCTTCTACTTCGGCGGGTTCTTCCCGCGCAAGGCCGGCGAGCAGCGCGCGGCTCTTGAGGCTCTGCGGGCGCTCGACGCGGCGCTTATCTTCTACGAAAGCCCGAATCGCGTGGTTGCCGCGCTTGAAACGCTGGCCGAGGTGTTTCCTTTGCGCGAGGCCGCCGTCTGTCGCGAGCTCACGAAGCTGCACGAGGAAGTGGTGCGCGACACGCTGCCGGCGCTGCGCGACACGTTCGCCAAGCGTGCCGAAGAAGGCACCATCAAAGGCGAGATCGTGCTGGTCATTGACGGCCCTAGCGAGGCGGAGGGCGAAGCGGCGCAGGAAAGCGCCGCCGACGCCGCCCGTGTTCGCGCTGCGGCGCTTAAGGCAGAGGGGCTGCGCAACAAGGACATCGCCAAGCAGCTGGCCGCCGAGTTCGGCCTGCCGCGCAACGCGGCTTACGACATCGCGCTGGAAGCGTGAGCGGTGTGACTGAAGTGCTCGACATCCTCGACGTCGACGGCCTCGAGGTGCGCCTTTCGCGCAAGCGCGTGAAGAACCTCAACCTGCGCATCGCCCGCGACGGCGGTCATGTGGAGGTCTCCGCCCCCGATTGGATGCGCCGGGCGGAGGTCGTCGATTTCGTGCGCCGCAAGCGCAACTGGATCGATGCCCAGATGGCGCGCATCGCCGAGACGCCCATGGCGAGGGCCTCCGCCGCAAGCCCCGCCGAGGTGGCGCAATGGCGCGCGGTGGTCGAGGCCTGCGTCCCCGCGCTCATCGCCGCCTGGGAGCCCATCATGGGCGTGAAGGCCGGCAAGCTCGCGTATCGCAACATGACGAGCCGCTGGGGCAGCTGCCAACCTTCCACGGGCCGCATCTGCATCAACGTGCGCTTGGCGCTCTATCCGCCGGAATGCTTGGAGTATGTGGTGGTGCATGAGCTGTGCCATCTGCTCGAACGGGGGCATGGACCCAGGTTTCACCAGCTCATGGACGCTTTCATGCCCGATTGGAAGCAGCGCCGGGCGAAACTGCGGTAAGCGTTGCGCCCTCGGGGGCGGCCGCCTGTGCGCCGCGCCGTCTGGCCATCCGTGCGCGTTTCGTGCGCATATCCGGCGCTTCGGGCGGGACTGCTACCATCAGCTTCCATGGATACGAACACTGAAACCCCGAAAGATGCCCGCGAGGCATCGTCGCCTTCGTCGAATCGCACGAAGGCGAGCGAACCCGAATCCGCGTCCGCCCCGAAGGCCGCCCGCGACGGCCTGCCTCCCCGGCAGCGACGCGTGGTTCTCGGCATCATGGTCACCGGCACCACGGCGTCGTGCATCACCCAGTCGATGCTTATCGCCGCGCTGCCCGCCATCATGGGCGAATACGCCATCAGCGCATCGGCGGGGCAGCTGCTGACGACGGCCTATATCTTCACGCTCGGCCTCATCAGCGCCCTGACGGCGTTTTTGATGAACCGTTTCAACTCGAAGAACCTCTTCCTCGCCTCCATGACCTGCTTCGCCGTCGGATGCGCCGCGGCGATTTTCGCGCCGAACTACCCGCTGCTGCTCGCCGCGCGCCTGCTGCAGGCGGGAGGCGCGGGCATCTGCCTTCCGCTCGTGCAGCTGGTGGCGCTGAACATCTACCCGAAAAGCCAGTACGGCCGCGCGACGAGCATCGTCGGCATGATCATCGGGTTTGCGCCCGCCATCGGGCCTACCATCAGCGGTTTCCTCATCGATGCCTGGGGTTGGCGATCGATGTTCTGGATTTTGGGCGCCATTGCCGTCGCCGTCATCGTGCTCACCGCCGCGCTGCTGCCCGACGTGGTGCGCCGCCCCGACAAGCCCGGCAAACTCGACGCGCCCTCGACCCTGCTGTACCTCGTCGGTTTCATCGCCGTGATGGTGGGCGCCTCGACGCTCGAATCCCAGGGCGGTATCGGGCCCGTCGCCTTCGTGCCGCTTATCGGCGGCTTGGTGCTGATCGGTGTGTTCGTCCGCCGGCAGCTGCGCATTGAGAATCCGCTGCTGAAGCTGTCGTGCTTCAGGAATCGGACGTTCGCCGTGTCGGCCGCGCTCGTCGTGCTCGCGCATGTCTCGTTCATGGCGCCGTCTATCATGGTGCCGCTGTTCGTGCAGGACATCCAAGGGCAGTCGGCCACGGTGTCGGGCCTGACCATCCTGCCCGGCGCCATCATGATGGGCGTGCTGAACCCCTTCACCGGGCGCTATCTCGACGCGCATGGGCCGCGGCGGCTCATCGTCGTGGGCTGCTCGCTCGTCTTCGTGGGCACGGTTGCGTTCGCGCTTATCCCGGCCGGTGTTCCCGAATGGGTGGTGACGGTGCTCTATGGGGTTCGCTCGGCGGGCATCGCGTGCTTGATGATGCCCATGACGGCTTGGGCCTGCTCAACCCTCGATACCTCCGAGCTGGCGCAGGCCTCTGCCATCACGACGTCGGCCCGACAGACCATCGGCAGCCTCTCCGCCTCGCTGTTCATCGCCGCAATGGCTCTGACCTCGCAAAACGAGCTTGGCGTCGACCTGGGCGGTTTCGATTTCAGCTTCTGGCTGCAATGCGCTGTTCCCGTGGTAGCGTTTATCTTGGGCATGTTCGTGTTGCCGAAGACGGGGAAAGCGGGGAAGCGGTAGCCGTTCGTGGATGCCCTGGTAAGGCTACCCCAAACAACAGCTACTTGAGAATCGCCCTTAATGCTTCAGCAAGCTTTCCGAGTAAGATATCGTCATTGCCTCCTTTATATGCCAGGAAAATAGGAGCGTCTGCCTCGCCGTTAGCAAAAGGAAGAAACACTGCATGTTGGTAGAGGTTCGCAATGTAAGGTTCATCGGTTGCCAGGACGCACCCCCTGTTTTCGCTGATGAATTGCATGTTGTCTTCGATTGTTTCGAGGTGTGCGAAGTGTGGCTTAATGCCTGCTTTGCCAAACAAGTCAAGAACCAAAGGTAAAGCGTAGCGTATGTCGTGGGGCCACCCGATGGTGGTGGCTTGAAGGTCTTCTGGCCTGATGGCCGTTTTGCTTGCTAGCGGATCGTCCTTGTTCACAACCACAATTGAACGCGATACGCCAACAAGCGCGTATTCCACTGCGTCACTTTTCGGTTCGCCGATGATAAGTGCGGCATCAACCGACCCGTCGACAACAGCGGATAAGCACGACCCGCTTTCCCTTCGCACTATCATGATTCTTCGCGCTTTGTCGAGGCTCTCAAGTGCTTCTATCTCCTTGCGTTCGAGCAACTTGCTTCTTGCCGGGGCGTACGCTGTTGCAAGAAGGAATGTCCTATGGGCACTCTCTTCTGTATCGGGGAGTTTTGCCAGGCGCTCGAATTCCTTAACGTTGCGGTTGATGTCATCGGCGACAGGTTTAAGAAGCAGGGCTTTTCCCGTCGGAACAATAGCGCGTCCTTCTTTCACGAACAGCTTTATGCCGAGCTCCGATTCTAAGTCGCCCAATGCTTTTGATATAGCGGCAGGTGTTACGAAGTGCGTTTTGGCGGTTTCCTTGAAGCTGCTGGTGTCTACTGCTGTCGAAAAATAACTGAGCTGCTGAATATTCATAGGCTGATCCAATCAAAGTTGAGTTTGAATTCAATTATAGAAGGGGATAGGCTTCGCTTCCCGCAAAGTTGGCGTAAGGCAAGGGCAACGATTAGTTGTCTATCGCAAACCGATGGTATCCATTCGTTCAGAGATGGTCGTGTTACAAATGAGGCACCGATATCGGATAGACGGAGCCTTTAATGCGTATAGAAGTATCTCATTACACGAAAGCGATAAAAGGTGTAACGGTTCTTGATGACGTCAATCTGACTCTTGAGTCGGGAACGTGTTATGGCTTGCGTGGTAAAAACGGGTCTGGTAAAACCATGCTGTTGCGCGCGATCGCCGGGCTGCTTTTCGCGACGTCAGGTGGTGTTTTCGTTGATGGTAAGAAGTTGGGGAAGGATGTTGACTTTCCCTCTTCCGTTGGCTTACTGATAGAAACTCCGTCGTTTTTGCCTCGCTGTACAGGGTTTAAGAACCTACAGTTGCTTGCTGGGCTGCGTGGTATTGCTAGCGATGACGATATTGCCGAAGCTCTTCAACGCGTTGGGCTTGACCCGACCGATAAGAGATCTTATCGCAAATACTCACTTGGCATGCAGCAGCGGTTAGGGATTGCGTGTGCCGTTATGGAACATCCGGACCTTATCATTTTGGACGAGCCCATCAATGCGCTTGACCCGTCTGGCGTTGAGCGAGTGGAAGCGATTGTGCGCGAGGAAAAGGAGCGCGGGGCTATTGTTGTTGCGGCGTGTCACGATGCTGAAGAGCTAAACCTTCTAGCGGATGAAATTTTCGTCATGGCGGAAGGGCATTTGATAAGTAGCGAGAAGGCGGGTGGCTAAGATGCGGCAAGCAAGGGATGTGGTTTTCGCTAAGCGCTTCATTAAGTCTGCTGTCGTGCTCGTTTTTGTGGCGATTTTAGCTGCAGCTTGTGCGCTTCGCATTTCTCAAGTAAATAATCCGCCCCAACAGAAATCCCCTGTTAGCTATTCGGTTTCTGAAGATATGCCAATCCTGAATTCAGCCGGTTCCGATGTATATGCTAAGGCGCTTAATTATTGCGTTCTGGACAAGGAGGATGCGCTGTCTGCTTTTCCCAATTGTCAAAGCGAATTGGAAACATTGGGGCCTGATGTAAAGACCAAGCTCCTTATTGTCCGGATTACCTTTTTCAACAGAAGCGATAGCGAGCAGGTGGTGGAGCCAGGACGCCTGACGGCGCAAGCCGGGACGTGGTCGAACGGTTTGGATGCGAGGCTCTTTTGTAAAATTAACGACGTTGCGGGTATGGCAGGGCGTCTTGCTGCGGGCCAATCTGCAGAAATGCTCGTTCCCTACGTTGCGTCTGATAATCAGTTTGGTTTTAATCGCGAATGGAATATGTTTGAAAACGCATCGTTCAACCTGGTGACCGCGACATATCCGCAAAAGACGTATATCCAACTTTCGAACAGGCTTGCTTTCGAAGACTTTTCCTTTTCGGCTAACTTAGAGGAAGGGGAATAGGTGAAACGTGCTGTTGCATATGAACTTAAACGAGCATTTGGCTCTAGCGGTTTTGCTATAGCGTTGCTTGCTGCACTGGCGCTTTGCGCTGCCCAGGTTGCCTTGGTTTCTGCTCCGTTTGCCTATTCAGATGGCTGGCAGTTTTGGCGAAACGGCACTAACGGCGCGTTTCCGCCTTCAGCTTACAATACCTGGATAGGGCTTACTGCATATTCGGTCTCTACAATGATGTTTTACTACGCGCTTCCTTTGCTGACCTGCTTTCCTGCGGCGAGTTCCTTGTGCTTCGATGCCCATTCCGGGTATGCGTGTCAGGTTGTTTCGCGTATTGGCCGCGTGCGTTACATCGTTTCGAAAATACTTGCCGCCAGCTTGGCGGCGGCGGTTGTGATTACCGTGCCGTTGGTGCTGAACGTTGTGGCAACGGCGTGCCTGGTACCTGCATTGTGGCCGGACTCAGCTGAGTTCACGTTCTTTGTGGGGCCGAGTAATACGTTGGCGAGCGTTTTCTTCGCGTGCCCGCTAGCGTTCATTGCTTTGTTTTCCGCCTTGGCGATAGGTTTGGGCGTTGCTTGCGTGGCATTGTCCTATGCGCTGTCGTTTTTGGTTAGCAGTCGGTTCATCGTTTTGCTTGCTCCTATGGCGGTTTGTTTTGCCCTTCAATTTGCTCTGCAGGGCTCCGCGATTGCGGGATTTGCTCCCATCAATGCGATTCTGCCGTTCCAACCGCAGCCTTCGATATTCGCCGTTTCGGCTGCACTGCAGGTGCTTGCCATTGCTGCTTTATTCGGCGTTACGGTTTTGCAAGCTAAAAGATTTGAGGGCGTGTGATGGGTCCGGCAAAACGCCATTGGCTCGTGTCGGGCGTTGTGTACATGTGGAAAGTAAACCGATCGGTTTCTTTCGCTTTGGTGGTATACGGGGTGTTGTCGGTAGCGCTTCTTGAGAGGTCTATCTGGGCAGCTGATGGCTTGCTTGACGCATGGTCTACATTGGGGCTCGAACCCTCGTATGGCGGAGTGTCCGGCTCGTTGAGTGCAACTTGGTTTGATTGCTTGCTGTTCTTTTTGTTTGGCATGGGGGAACCGACGGGCGCGATAAACGAAGTTCTGACGTTGAATATCGCTTGGGTTCTTTTATTTGTGTTGGTGGGCTTTGCGGCTTGCTGTGCAGCTGGTCAAAAATGCACTCTGCCCGTTTCTCTAGGGTGCGGAAGCAGGAAGAGGCAGGCTCTAGTCATGATGCTGTGGCTGGTGACGGTAGTTTTGCTGCTGTTAGCTGAACTTGCCGCTATTGCGCTTGTGGTCCCGGCTGCGTTAGGCGTGCTGGCGCAAGGCGAAGCGCTTTCGCTTTCCCCCTATGTTCAGTTGCTAGTTGGGGAAGGGGCAAACTCGCTAGAGCTTGCAGACCTTGCTCTTATGCTTGCCGCAAATGTCGCTTGGCTTGTTGCGGCGGCGTTGGGCGTGGCGACATCTTGCGCGATTATCGGTCGTCCTTTTGCCATGTTGCTGCTGCTCGGATTAACCGTTGGCTCGGCTTGTGCGCCAACGGCGTTCCCTCTGCTGGATTATGCGATGGTTGCGCGTTCTACGATGTTTGGGTCAGGTTCGATTGAACCCCTGACGAGCTTGCTAGCTGCGGTTGTTGTTGATGTCGCAGCGCTACTGGTTCTGGTTGCTACCCGAGTGCGTGCTGAATGGATGTGAATATGGTTAACGCA
This sequence comes from Anaerovoracaceae bacterium, assembly GCA_963604235.1. Lineage (GTDB taxonomy): Bacteria > Actinomycetota > Coriobacteriia > Coriobacteriales > Eggerthellaceae > Senegalimassilia. The sequence goes on from CAVCPR010000027.1 coordinate 16,261, forward strand.
ATGGTATGCTCTGCGAAGAATCTTAAAACGTATGCTGTGATTGCTGGGCTAATTATCGTGCTTTTGGCCTCGTTGTGCGGCTGCTCTTCATTTCCTTCCCCTCATACGGGGGAGGCGTCTATTGACCCGGGTGACGCGTCGGATATGCGGGGTGCTAGCATTTCAGAGGAACTTCCCTTTACTGCGATTGTTGGCATGGCTGAAGCAGATGAGGGGAGCCTTTTTATCACGCTGCTTGAATACGACATCAATGCAGCGTTGCCATCAGGCGCGATTCCCCTTTGGACGGATGGTCAGGCCGACGAAAGCGTGGGCGGGCGCTGGGAAATTAATGAGGATGGCGTGATTTCCGATGGCTGGACATTTGTAAATGCTCACTTTCGAATGAGAAATGACGGGGACGTTGCAAGAACGTTTAACGTAGGATCTATTCGGCTGATGCCTTTCAATGAGGCTGGTGAAAGGGTGTCGTTGCCGTACACGAATGAACCCGTTTGGTTTGAGCTGGGCGTACCCAACACGAAAAGCTACTATAGCGCGACTGTTCAACCGCGCGAATCGGTGGAGTTTGGCATGTCGTTTGTTTGCCGGGAGGATTTGCTCGACAACTATATCGTCTATCTGGTTGTTGGCGAAGATATTCGTGGTCTTGAAACCACGAATATAAAAGGTTTCCTTCTCGAGCCGACTGCGGGGCAACAATGAACGGCCCACATTCCGAGCGAAGGACGTTGCTGCGTTCGCTCGGGGGTTTGCTCAACTTGCATAAAAGCTTGCCGTTCGTAGCGTTGCTGCTGGGGATTGTTGCTGCGTCATTCGCATACGTGAAAACGGCGGTTTCCGTTGATATAGGGTTGTGCGCCCTGGACTGCTTGCTTGATGCTTGCGATTCGGCGCGAGGGATTCCTCTGCTGTGGCTGGTGTGCCCGGTGTTCTCGGCATTTTACCTTGGGTGGTTGTGGCAAGCGCGCGAAACGCCGGTTGCGGTTGCTTTTTTGGGGAGCCGTGCTCGCTTGGCGGGCATTCAGTTGGTGGATGCTGTAATTGTTTCGGTTGCGGTTTCGCTTGTTTTTGTTGTGTCGTTGATGTTGCTCGGCATGCTGTTCACGGATAGCTTCTGCAATTTTGATGCTGGGGCAAGTCGATTCGCATATATAAACAAAGGACTTACGCTCGAAACGGTGCCGGTGGCGGAAATGGTCGGCGCAACCTATCTGTATAGCGCGGTTTCGCAAATAGCGCTGTTTGCGGTGTTCTATGTTGTGCGAAATTTCGTAGCTGCAAAAGGGGCAATTGCAATTTTGGGAGTGCTTTGCCTGCCTGCGGTGCATGGCCACGACTCGTTTATTTACGATGTGGCGCACAATATTCTTGGCGGTTCGATTATATTTCCTAATCCGCTTTCGTTTTTGTTTGAGGTTGCAAGTGTTGGTCACGCGTCGTGGTTGCCCGGGGCTAGCCATGGGTTTCTTCCGCTGCTTGCTATAGCGGGCGCTTTGCTGGCATTGGCGTTCCTGTTGGCTCGCAGGCGAGAGTTTTTGTAGTGTGAGCAGCGAAGCTTTGAGTGGTAGCAAAGCAAGATCGCGAATTGTCCCAAAACAAGAAACCCGGCGTGAGGCCGGGCTTCTTGTTAGATCATGTTCATTTGCGCGAGCGTTGCGTTGTACCAGTGCTCCCAGTTGGGCGGGCAGTATTTCTTTGCCGCCTCCACCGAAATGGTGTACCCGTAGCCGCGCGCGAGGCCGGCCACGTGGTCGCGGATGGCGTCCTCCCAGCTGTCCCACGACTCCGAACCCCAGCCCCAGGCGTTGTGGCTGTTGAAACAGTACAGGCCCTTCGAGCTTTCCGTGTTCGAAATGGCGGGGGAGTAGCGGGGGTCGACGCCGTAGTCCCAGGCAGCCTCGGCGAAGATTTCCCCGGTGCCCGCCATGGGCGATCCGGCGAGGTAGGAATCGATGCGGCCGGCCCATGCGCTGACGAAGGTCGCCTTGTCGCTGGACCAGTCGGCGTTATCGGGCGCGGGGGTTGCCACCTCGGTCGTGTTCGAGGACGTGCTCTCGGAAGCCGCCTCGGCCTGTGCGGCGTCCGCGGCTTTGGCTTCGGCTTCCGCCTGGGCTTGCGCTTCTTCCGCCGCCTTGGCTTCCGCCTCGGCCTGAGCCTGCGCCGCGGCCTTCGCCGCCTCTTCGGCTTGACGCGCCGCTTCCTCCTGCGCCTTGCGCTGGGCCTCCTGGCGCACTTCCTGCGCGGCCGTGAGCGCTTGCGCGGCGCGGTCGGCCTCCGCGTCGGCTTCCTTCAGCGTGTTTTCGAGCTCTTGGCGGGTTTGCTCGAGTTCGAGTTTCAGGTCGGCGAGGCGGTTGATTTCCGCCTGGTTCGTGCTGAACACGTGCGAGATGTATTCGAGCGAGGTGAAGAAGTCGACGATGCTTTGCGAACCGAGGACCATCTCGATGAGGCCGGGGGTGCTCGCCTGCGCCTTGTAAAGCTTCACGCATGCCGCCGAGCTGCGTTGCTGCTGTTCGGGCAGGCTCTCCTCAAGCTCATCGATGCGCTGCTCGTTGTCGGCGATCTTGTCGTTGAGCTCGCCGACGCGCGCAATCGCGCTGTCGTACTCGGCAGCCGTGCGCTCGACTTCCTGCTGCGCGGCGTCCGCCTGCACGTTCGTGTCGATGTCCTCGGCAAGCGCGCGCCCAGGTTGCAGGGCGATCGCCCCGCTTCCCCCGAAGGCCAATGCTGCGGAAAGCACCAGGGCGAGCGGTGCGTTGCGGTAGGTGCGGCTGTTCGGGTTCGAATAAAGTTTGTTAGAAAACATCCGTCATCCTTTGATTTGTAACAAGAGGGGATTATATAGACGCGCCCGCGCCCCTGCACGCCACCCATGAAACGCGCACAAGCATGTGGAGATGGCTTCACGCGTGGTACAATCGACGGTACTGCTGAAAACCAGGTCGGCGGGGCATCATTCGCCCGTCTGCGGCCGCGAGCAAGAAGGAAACACCATGTCAAAGGGAACTTACTCGTTCACCACGCCCATTTACTACGTGAATGCCGAGCCGCATTTGGGCACGGCCTACACCACCGTTGCGGCCGATACCGTCGCGCGCTACCAGCGCATGAACGGCTACGACGTCGCCATGGTCACCGGCATGGACGAGCATGGCCAGAAGGTCGCCGACACCGCCGAGGGCAAGGGCATGACCCCGCAGGCATGGTGCGACTCCATGGAGCCGGCGTTCCGCAACGTGTGGGACCTGCTCGACATCACCTATACCGATTTCGTGCGCACCACCGAGCCGCGCCACGCGCGCACGGTCCGCAAGTTCTGGCAGGACCTCTACGACAAGGGCTACTGCTACAAGGGCTCCTACGAGGGCTGGTACTGCGTGCACGAGGAAACCTACTACGCCGAGTCCGACCTCGAGAAGAACGACGACGGCGAGTTTGTCTGCCCCGACTGCAAGCGCCCGGTGCAGAAGGCCGGCGGCGAGGAGAACTGGTTCTTCAAGCTCTCCGAATTCCAGGAGCCGCTGCTGAAGTTCTATGAGGAGCACCCCGACTTCATCCGCCCTGAAACGCGCAAGAACGAGGTCGTCACGTTCGTGAAGAGCGGCCTGAAGGACCTCTCCATCAGCCGTTCCACCTTCGACTGGGGCGTGCCGCTGCCCTTTGACGAGGGGCACGTCGCCTACGTGTGGGCCGACGCGCTGCTCGCGTACCTGACGGGCATCGGCTACGGCGACGAGGGCGAGCGCGCCGGCGAGTTCGAGCGCCGCTGGCCCATGCAGTACCATTTCGTGGGCAAGGACATCACGCGTTTCCACTGCGTCATCTGGCCGGCCATGCTCATGGCGGCGGGGCTGCCCATCACGCACACGGTGTTCGGCCATGGCTTTTTGCTGACCAAGGGCGAGAAGATGTCGAAGTCGAAGGGCAACGGCATGAAGCCCGCCGACCTCGTGCGCATCTTCGGCGTCGACGCGTATCGCTACTATTTTATGAGCGACGTGCAGTTCGGCCATGACGGCAACATCTCCATGGAGCGCATGGTGCAGGTCTACAACGCCGATTTGGCAAACACCTGGGGAAACCTGTGCAGCCGCGTCTTCAACATGACGAAGAAGTACTTCGACAGCGCCGTGCCCGAGGTGCCCGCCGACGCCGCCGCGCGCGTGGCGAACCCGATGCTGCCCATCTGCGAGGCGCTCTACGCGAAGTACGACGCGTGCATGGGGCAGGTCGACTTCACCGGCGCCGCCGCCGCGGTGCAGGAGCTGGCCAGCCGCGTGAACCTCTACGTCGAGGAAAGCGCGCCGTGGAATCTGGCGAAGAGCGAGGAGACCGCGGGTGATTTGGCTGCGGTCATCTACAACGCGCTCGAGGCCATCCGCATCATCGCGCTGTACATGGCGCCGTTCATGCCGAACACCTCGGCCGAGGTGTTCGGTCGCCTGAGCCTGGGAGAGATTGCCGGCTGCGTGGACATCGAGGCTGCCACGAAGTGGGGTCAGTTGCCGGCCGGCAACGCCGTCGAGGTGGGGGACCCGCTGTTCCCGCGCCTTGACGAGAGCCAGATCACGGTCGAATAGGTTTCAGGGTCGGACATGAGCGAGGAAGAGCTGCAACCGGTATTCGCCGACGCGCTGTTTCGGCAAAAGCGCAAGAAGGGGCGGTTTCGCCTGGTGGAGCCCGCGCTCATAGGCGCGGGCGCAGTCGACACGCATGCGCATGTGCAGCTGCTGGCCGACCCCGCGCTCGAGTTCGCGCGCGCCGGGCTGTGGGGCGTCGCGTTCGTGTGCGACATCATCGACGTCGCCGAGGACGACCCGGCGGTGTTCGGCAGCTTTGCCGGTTGGTATGAGGAAGCGCGGCGGCTGATGCCGCGGCTGGCCGACGCGTCGGCGGCGCTGCTCGCCTCGGGCGGCGATGAGGTGACGCATCTGCCGGCCGGCGCCGACCCGGCGGTGTTCGCGCTTCCCGCCGATGCCGCGGCGCACCCCCTTCCTCATCTGCGCCTGGCCGCGGGCGTGCATCCGCACAACGCGAAGCTCTACGACGACGCCATGGAGCAGCGGCTGCTCTCCCGCCTGGCCGATCCGCGCGTCGCCGCGGTGGGCGAGGTGGGCCTCGACTACCACTACGATTTCTCGCCGCGCGATGCGCAGCGCGAGGTGTTCCGCCGGCAAATCCGCGTGGCGCACACGACGGGCCTGCCGCTGGCCTTGCATGTGCGCGAGGCGCACGACGAGGCTTTCGCCATTTTGCGCGAGGAGGGCTTCCCGGCCTCCGGCGTGCTGCTGCACTGCTTCGACCTGGATTGGGAAACCCTGCGGCCGTGGGTGGAGCAGGGCTGCTATGTGGCCCTGGGCGGGGCGCTCACGTTCGGGCGCTGCCAGGACACGCGCGACGCGGTCGCACGCTGCCCGCGCGAGCTGCTGCTGAGTGAGACCGATTCCCCGTACATGACGCCCGAGCCCATGCGCGGCATGCCGTGCGGCCCGGCGCACGTGACGTTCACTGCGGCGCGCATGGCCGAGGTTTTGGGCTGCGCGGGCGAGGAGGAGCGCCGCGCGCTCATCGAGCAGCTTGCCGCCAATGCCCGCGGTCTGCTCGACCGGCCGCCCACCGCGTGGCAGCGCACGTGTGCAGCACAGGGGCAAAACGAAAGGAATTGCGAATGAAACGCCTGATCATCGTCGGCTCTCCTCGCGTCGAGGGGCGCAGCGGCGCGCTTGCCGACCTCCTGTTCGAGGCCTGCATCGAGGAATGTCCGGACGACGAGGTGTTCTTAGCGCCGGTCTCCACGCTTTCCGTGACGGGCTGCACCGCCTGCGATTGGTGCAAGCGCAAGACGGCGGGCGAGCTTGAGGTGGACGAGCGCGCTGCCGAAGAGGCCTTCGAGGAGCAGCGCGGCGAGGACACCCCCGCCCATCGCTGCGTCATCCGCGACGACATGGACGACGTCTACCCGCTGCTCGAGGACGCCGACGAGCTGATCGTGGTGGCGCCGGTGTTCTTCGCCGGTCCGTCGTCGCAGCTCAAGGCGCTGCTCGATCGCTTCCAGCCCTATTTCTGGACGCGCACTCGCGCCCGTCGCCGCCCGGCGACGCTGCACGTGGTGGGCGAGGGCGGCGACCCGCACGGCTTCGACCCGCTCGTGGGCGTGGTGCGCTCGGCCGCTGCTGTGGCGGGTTTCCGTTTGGAGCGCGTGCTCGACTGGGTCGGGAAAATCGACGCGTCGGGCGAGATCATCGCCGAGGCCGACGAATATCCGGTCGAAGGCCCCGTCGTGCGCGCGTTTGCGGGCGCGACGGCCATCGAGTCGGAAGGCGAGCATGCCGACGAGGGCGACCTTGAGCCCGAAGGCGCGGCCGATGAGCCGACCGAGGCGTTCGCAGAGGGCGATTTCGCCGCGCAGCTGGCATCGCAGGCCGCACGTCGGAGCAGCCGTGCGCGCCTGGACTTGGGCGACAACGGCTCGCAGCGCCAGGTGATCAAGCTCGACGAGGACGGCAAGCGCATTGACGACGCGCGCCGGGGGCGCAAGAGCGCGGCCCAGCGTAAGCATGCCAACGCCAAGCGCGGCACCAATGGGGTGCAGCAGGCGCAAAACCGCAATCCGCACGCCAAGGGCAAGGATGCGGGCTCTTCCCGTGGCGGCTCGGCCGCCGGTAAGGGGTCGGGGCGCGGCAAGGGCGGAAAAGGCGGCAAGGGATCCGGTCAGGGGCGTCGCCGTGGGTAGCCTCTCTCCGCTCGCGAGTCCCGCCGTCACGCGCGAGGTGTTGGCCGACCACGGTCTTACGGCGAAATACTCGCTTGGGCAGAACTTCCTGGTAAACGATGCCATCCTGCAGAAGATCGTCGACCTTGCGGGTCTTGACGGGCGTGATCGCGTCCTGGAAGTCGGTCCCGGCATCGGGACGCTCACCATCGCGCTGCTGAAGAACGCCGAGCACGTCACCTCTATTGAACGCGATCCCGACCTGCCCGCCGTCCTCGCCGAGACGCTCTCCCCCTGGGCCGACTCCTTCACGCTCATCAAGAAGGACGCGCTCGACCTTGCGCTCGACGACCTGTCCGGCCGTCCGCTGCCCAATAAGCTGGTGGCGAACCTTCCCTATGCCGTGGCGGCGACGGTGGTGCTCGACTACTTCGAGCGCATCGAGTCCATCGAAAGCGCGACGGTGATGGTGCAGAAGGAGGTCGCCGACCGCATGGCGGCCGAGCCGGGCACGAAGAATTACGGCGCCTACACGGTGAAGCTGCGCCTGTACGCCGAGCCCGCCGGCAGGTTTCTCGTGGGGCCGAACAACTTCTTCCCGCCGCCGCGCGTCGACAGCTCGGTGATCAGGCTCAACCGGCGTCCGGTGTGCGACGCTGCGGGGAAAGCCGTCGACGCGGCGACGCTCGCGGCCGCCTGCACGATGGCCGACGCCGCGTTCGCGAGCCGTCGCAAGACGCTGTCGAACTCGTGCAAAACCTACTTCGCGGGGCGCGGCAGCGCCTTTGGCAGCGTTGCGGCCCGGCTGCCCGAGCTGTTCGAGCGCGCGGGTATCGACCCGAAGCGCCGCGGGGAGACGCTGTCGCTTGCGGAATTCGTGACCATGGGCCAAGTGCTGCGGGAACTGCAGGCGGGCAAGTAGGGGTTTGCCCCGTGAATTGCTACTGAAAAAGGTGCATTGCGTGAAGATATGCGGCCTCATTGACCAGCATGATAAAATATTCCCTCGTCATCTGTGTACTTTGAGGAATGAGTAACTATGGATCTAGCGAAGCAAGCGAAAATCGTCGACTCCATTCATGATACGTTACATGATTTCGTCGGTCAACGCCTGAAGGTGCGTGCGAACATGGGCCGCTCCAAGATCGTCGAGAGCGAGGGCGTGCTGATGCAGGTGCATCCGCAGCTGTTCATCATGGAAGTCGACCGCAAGCGCGGCCGCACCGCCCGTCAGTCCTACCAGTACGTCGACGTGCTGACCGGCATGGTCGAGCTGTCCCAGAACGGCGAGCCCCTGTTCGAGCCGTTCGTTCCCGAAACCGATGAGCTGGGCGTCGAGGCTCCCGTCGTCGAGGCGGAGAAAATCCTTTCCTAAGCGTTTCGCCAAATTAAACCGTCGGGGCGTCGCGTGTGCGGCGCCCCGCTGTATTTTCGTGAACGTTTTCAGATTGCCGGAAAATAATGTTTGACAAGGCGCGTGCAAACGAGGAAAATACTTTCTCGCGCAAAGCGCAAAACCCATGGGGATGTAGCTCAGCTGGGAGAGCATCACGTTCGCAACGTGGGGGTCGTGGGTTCGAATCCCATCATCTCCACCATGGAAACTTCAAGACCGCCATTTCTTGGCGGTCTTTTTTTGTTGCCGCACGTCAGGGGGTTCGGGAAGGGGCGCAGGTTGGGCGGGTGGCTTGCGGCGAAAGCTCGGCGGTCGGTACCTCGCCTGCCCTGGGGGCGCCGGGTGGGATGCGCGGCGCGAAAAGCGACGGGGATGGCGTATCATGAATAGCTGCAGATGTAATGCCTGGGAGGAGTCTTTATGGAAGAGCCGCGTTTGACCGACGAGCGCCTGTACGTGTTGGACCATCCGCTTATCGAGCAGAAGCTTACGATCATGCGCGACGAATCTACCGCTTCATCGTTGTTCCGCCAGATGGTGCACGACGTTTCCATGCTTGAGGTGTATGAGGCCGCGCGCGATTTGCCAACGGAGCCGGTGAGCTTGCGCACGCCGCTCAAGTCGATAACGGGCGCGAGCATTCCCGACGATGCACTTGCGGTCGTCCCGATTTTGCGTGCGGGCGTGGGCATGCTCGACGGCGTGCTTTCGGTGATCCCCTCGGCGGCCGTTGGCGTGCTGGGGATGGAACGCGACCACGAGACGCACGAGCCTCGCTCGTATTACGCCAAAATGCCGGCAAACATTGAGAATCGAACGGTTTTCCTGATCGATCCCATGTTGGCAACAGGCGGAAGCGCGGTCGCGGCCATTCATTTTCTTCGCGAGCAAGGGGTGAAGGATATTCGCCTGCTGGTGTTGGTGGCTGCTCCCGAGGGCGTGCGCGCCGTGTTGGACGAAGATCCCGACGTGCGTATTTGGACATGCGCGCTTGATGAGGGCCTGAACGATGATGCGTACATCGTGCCTGGCTTAGGCGATGCGGGAGACCGTATTTTCGGAACGCTTTAAGCGCGACGGCGCAGGCGCAATCGCCCTGTTTTGTTGCAAGGGTTATGTTCCGACAAGGCTATTCTTTGCAACATAGGTATAATGACCGAAAGAGCGGAATCGATTCGCCCCGCCGTCCCCGAGTATGGAAGCTGGTTTCGAAATATGGGCAATACGGGATTGACAAGCTGGTCAGGTCGGGAAAAGGCGCTTGCGGTCGTTGCGGTCGTCGCCGCCGTCGCCGCAATCGTGGGCTTTGTGCTCTTTGGCACCTCGCAGGTTCCCTCCGACGCTGCGGCGAAGGTGGGGGATACCTACATCAAGGAATCCGAGGTGGAAACCTCCATCAACCAGTACCGCTCATCCTACGGGCTCACCGATGACACGGCATTCGCCAGCGCCCTCGTCCAGCAGGGGCTGACGGCCGGCACGTTCCGCCAGCAGATCATCGAGGAGAAGGCCACCGCCATTCTCGTCGACGCCCGCGCCAAGGAACTCGGGCTCACCCCCACATCCGACGAGGTGGACGAGCAGTTCAACACCCTGAAGAGCAGCATGTCGTTCAACAGCGAAGACATTTGGCAGGAAACGCTTTCCCGTTACGGCATGACCGAGGACGGTCTGCGCGACCAGATCCGCGTCAACCTTGAGAAGACCGCGCTCTACGAAGCCGAGGTCGCCCATCAGGATGCCTCCGACTCCGATGCGCTGTCCTATGCGCAGTCGAAGCTCGCCGGCGTGACGCAGCAGCACTTCTACCGCATGGTGTTCACCGGCTCGGACGCGATGGCTCGCGCAAACGCCGCAGCAACCGAGCTTGCCGCCATGAAGGAAGCGGGAACCCTGAATACGGAAACGTTCTCCCAGATGGCGCGCGAGCGCTCCAACGAGGAAGGCGTTGCCCAGACGGGCGGGTCGTTCAAGTGGGCGGTCGAGATTTCCTCCGACGATGATTTGAGCTCCGCCACTGCCTCGCTTGCCGTCGGGGACGTGAGCGACCCGGAGAGCATCGATTCGGACGACGGTGCGCTCGAGATCTTCTATTGCGACACGCAGTATTCGTTCCCGTCTTCAAGCGCCATTTCCTCGCTGAAGGCGTCGGATGTCCCGGAGAGCCTGTGGACCGTGGTGAAGACGCAGGCCGGCGAGGCGCTCTGGCAGAGTTCCTGCAGCGTGTACCTGTCCAACATGCTGATGGCGGGCAAGGTGACCTACTACCCGATGCCCGATTCGGCTAGTTACAACATTCCCATCACGGTGGCCTCATCGAGCGCTTCGACATCGTCGAGTTCCTCGACCACCAAGTCAGTGGGGTAGCGTTTCGGAGGGGGACCATGCGCTGCTTAGGGGGAAGACAGCATAGTTTGCATCGGATGCCGTGGCCGGTTGTGGTCGCGGCATCCGCGTGCGTTCTCGCCCTTGCCGCGGGGGCGTTTGCCCTGCAGACGGCAGGCGGCGGGCCTTCGTCAGAGGGCGAGGTGCCGGCCGGCGCGGAAGTGCTTGCGGGCGCGGCGTTCGCCGACGGCGACGGGGACTTGGTTGGCGCGCAGTTCTCCGTCGAAGGCCTTACGTACGAGGTGAAAGAGGCGGCAAGCGCTTCGCAGGGCGGGAAAGTGGCGCTTGTCGACGTGCCCGCCGAGACGCAGGGCGCCCTGTCCGTCCCGGCGGCGGTCACTTCAACGCAAAGCGGGCTTTCCTACGCCGTTTCCGAAGTGAATTTCGAAGCCTTCGCCGGATGCTCGGCCATCACCGCCTTGTCGCTTCCCGCCTCCATTGAAAGCTATCGGCTCTACAACGCCCTTGCCACAAGCAATGCCGACGCGTGTCTGCCGGAGTGCACCGCGCTCGCGTCCATCGAGGTGGAAGACGGCTCGTCGGCACTCATGAGCGCCGACGGCGTGC
>CAVCPR010000028.1:0-26743 GCA_963604235.1 Anaerovoracaceae bacterium
CGTGGGAGGCCAGGGCGTCGCGCTCGCGGAGGGCGCTTTTCTATGCGCTTGATGGAACGCCCCCGGGCAGATGCCCGGGGGCGTTCGTCTTTCATCGAGCTCCATCGGCCGGCGAGGGTTCGCTTCGCCAAGCATTTTGAGCCCGCAGGGGGATCGCCCCTGCGGGCCTTGTTGCGTTTTCCGGCCGTCCTTCGGCCCCGGGGCGCATGTCGCCCTGAGGGAAATACAGCGTGCGCTTTCGGCGCTTCAGTACTGTGCGAACATGAGTTCACTCCCACGAAAACGTGTTTGGAGCGAACGTGTCATTGCGAGCAGCTTCGAGGGATAACTGGTAATACCTGGTTGAAACTGCCTCTCAGCGTTTAAACCTTTGTGGGGTCGAGTGACAGTTCTTGCGAGTGTGCTATATTCGGCTACACGATATTCGAGGGGCATTCTGTTCCTCTTGTTTACGAAGGTGGCGGGGCGTTATGGTGTGCGCTAATTCATTTCAGGAAACGGTAGATGCACTTCGTTCGGGAAAGCCTGCTGTTTATCCCACGGAGACAGTCTACGGTCTGGGCGTTGCCGTTGATTTCTCTGAAGATCCTTCGGTGCTGTACGAAATCAAGAATCGCGAGCAGCGTAAACCCATTGCTTGGCTTGTTTCCGACGCATGTGAGCTTGACCGCTATGGCAAGCATGTTCCGGAATTTGCTCGGGTGTTGGCCCGTACGTTTTGGCCTGGGCCTTTGACGCTTATCGTTAACGCCAGCGACGACGTTCCGTCCGCGTATCTTTCGGCTGAGGGGACCATCGGCTTGCGTATGCCCAATAATCAAGCCGCGCTTGACCTCATTTCCGCCGTAGGCTGTCCCTTGGCTACCACTTCTGCAAATATGAGCGGCTTTAAGGCACCGAAGACCTTCGAATCGCTCAGCAACGAGGTTGCCCAACAGGTGCCGGCTGTTCTTAAGGATGAGGACGATTCCGGCAAGAGCGGTGTTGCCTCGACCGTACTCGACTGCACCGGTGATCATCCGGTGATGGTACGCGAGGGCGCCATCTCGATTTCGGCTATTCGTGCGCTATCGTAGGACTTTCCACTTGTGCGTTTCCTCGTAGCTGGTAGGGTACGCTTACACGTACAATCATTCATTCGAAAGGACGCGTCATGAAGATCAGCATTGCGAGCGACCATGCCGGTTTCGAGCAGAAGAAACTGCTCGCCGAGTACCTGCAGGGAAAGGGCTACGAGGTGATCGATCGCGGTCCTGCTGACGACAACAGGGTTGACTACCCCGACTTCGCGCAGCTCGTCTCGTCTGACGTTGTGGAAGGCAAGGCTGATCGTGGTGTACTCGTATGCGGAACGGGCATTGGCATGGCTATCGCAGCGAACAAGGTCAACGGCGTCCGTGCCGCCAATATCGTTTCCCCTGCGTTCGCGGCTTTGTGCCGCGAGCATAATGACGCCAACGTCATCACGCTTTCCGGTCGTTTCGTCGACCCTTCGGCCAACAAGGAGATTCTCGATACCTTCCTTTCCACGGAATTCGGCGGTGGCAGGCACGCCGGCCGCGTCGAAAAGATCATGGCGCTTGAGGAAAACTAGCGCTAAATCAACCCCGCAAGCCACGCCGTCTGCCGCTCTGTCGCGCCGCCCGTCTGTTGCGGATTGGTTTCAGCGCGGTGAAAAGCCGATGGGCGAACTGGGCTTGTGCTACAGTTAACAGCGATTCATTACCGATAGAAAGGTCGTATCATGGCAATTGAGCACGTGAAGGAAACGGATCCGGAATTGGCCAACGCGCTGGGTCAGGAGCTGGCGCGCCAGCGTTCGTCCGTTGAGCTGATCGCATCCGAGAATTTCACGTCTCAGGCGGTCATGGAGGCCATGGGCAGCGTGCTGACGAACAAGTACGCCGAAGGTCTGCCCGGCAAGCGTTACTATGGCGGCTGCGAAAAGGTCGACATCGTTGAGAATCTTGCACGCGACCGTGCCTGCGAGCTGTACGGCGCGAAGTTTGCCAACGTGCAGCCGCATTCCGGCGCCAACGCGAACCTTGCCGCTTATTTCGCCACGGTCAAGCCCGGTGACACCGTCATGGGTATGAGCCTCGACAACGGCGGTCATCTGACGCACGGCAGCCCGGCGAACTTCTCGGGCAAGCTGTACAACGTCGTTTCCTACGGCGTCGACTCCGAGACCGAAACCATCGACTATGACGAGATGGAGAAGCTGGCCAAGGAACATCAGCCGAAGCTCATCGTCGGCGGCGCCTCCGCGTACCCGCGCGTCATCGACTTCGAGCGCATGGCGGCAATCGCGCATGAGGTGGGCGCTTACCTGATGATCGACATGGCGCACATCGCCGGCCTGGTCGCCACGGGCGCGCATCCCAGCCCGGTTCCGTATGCCGACATTGTCACCTCCACCAGCCATAAGACCCTGCGCGGCCCGCGCGGCGGCTTCATCCTCACGAACAACGAGGACCTGTTCAAGAAGCTGAACTCCGCCGTGTTCCCCGGTAGCCAGGGCGGCCCGCTCATGCACGTGATTGCCGGCAAGGCAGTTGCGTTCGGCGAGGCGCTGAAGCCCTCCTTCAAGGAGTACATCGATCACGTCGTCGAGAACGCTGCGGCCATGGGCCAGGGCATGACCGACGGCGGCTTGCGCCTGGTGTCGGGCGGCACCGACAACCATCTGTGCCTCGTCGATCTCACCCCCGCCGATGTCACCGGTAAGGACGCCGAGAAGTTGCTGGAAAGCGTTGGCCTGACGGTGAACAAGAACACCATCCCCAACGAGCAGCGCAGCCCGTTCGTGGCAAGCGGCATCCGTGTGGGTTCCGCTGCCGCCACCAGCCGCGGCTTCACCAAGGACGATTTCTACGAGGTCGGCCAGTGCATTGCCGCGACCGTGTTCAACGCGACCGATGAGGCTAAGCTCGCCGAGATCAAGACGAAGATCGACGCCATGCTGGAAGCCCATCCGCTCTATCCGGGCCTGGAGTACTAGTCGATTGCATTCTGCGTTACACTATTGGCCGGGCGGGTTTTCCGCTCGGCCATTTTTTATGGGCAGCAAGCGAGTGAAGGATGCACTATGGCGGAAACCGTCGACCACCGACCCAGTTGGGACGAGTATTTCATGACGTTGGCGAACGAGGTCGCGACACGCACGACCTGCCTGCGCCGGGCCGTGGGTGCCGTCATCGTCAAGGATCGACGCATTCTGGCCACGGGTTACAACGGCGTGCCGACCGGTCTTGCCCATTGCGCCGAGACCGGCTGCCTCAGGCAGCAGCTTGCAGTGCCGAGCGGCCAGCGACATGAGATTTGCCGCGGGTTGCACGCGGAGCAGAACGCGATCATCCAGGCCGCGCGCTACGGCATCAACATCACCGGCGCCTCCATTTACATCACCACCCAGCCGTGCGTGGTGTGCGCGAAGATGCTTATCAACGCGGACATCAAGGAGATCGTCTACTCGAACCCCTATCCGGACGAATTGTCCATGTCCATGCTCTCGGAGGCCGGCATCGCGCTTCGGGTGTATCAGCCGTAAGGGGTGATTTGCGGGTGAAATATGCGATATGCCCGTACGAGTATTCAATTTTGCGCAATAATACCGACCGCTCGCAGGGAAATTTTGAGTATTTGACCCTGCCGGGCAGCCCCGAATGAAAATTCGGATATCATCGGGGTGTTTGCAATAGCGTGATAGGGCAAGCGGAAAGCGGGACATGGCAGTAGCAATAATCGTGGGAATCATCGTCGGCGTGGTGAGCGTCGTCCCATTCAGCGTCGCAATCAAGAAGATTCGTACGGTTGATCCTACTTCGTCCCTCAACCTTCTCGGTCCTTTCCTGCTGACCATCCTGGTCTCGTTCATCATGCTCGTTGCGGGCTTGATCGTCTGCAAGCTTGCGGCACCCGACGTGGTGCTTCCGTATGCTGCGGCTGAGTTGTTGGCGTTCATAGTTGGCGTTATCGCGTTCGGCGTGCTGATCGCGAAGCGTCGGTAGAAAAGGATAAAGGAGAGGTTCATGTCATTCGACCTTACAGGCAATCCGTTGAACGACATTTCCGCCCCGATTGAGGAGCTGAGCGAGTCGTTCAACTCCACGTTCGTGGTGGATTTCGGCAACGGGTTCGGCATCACCCAGTACGTGGCGTGGCTGATCGTCATCTGCGCCGTCGTGCTCATCGGCGTGCTGGTGGGCGTCCGCAAGATCAAAGTTCGCCCTTCCGGCAAGTTCGCCGGCCTGGTGGACTGGGGCTATGACGCCGTCTGCCGCAACATGGGCGAGGGCGCCATCGGCCACGGCTGGAAGAAGCATATGCCGTTCATCGCGACTATGTTTTTCTTCATCCTCATCTCCAACGTGATCGGTCTGATCCCGGGCGCGAAGACTCCGACGGGCACGCTGAGCGTCACGTTCGCGCTGGCTCTGATCTCGTTCGTGTACTTCAACTTCTACGGCATCAAGGCCAAGGGCGGCTGGGGCTACATCAAGTCTATCGCCCCGTCCGGCCTGCCGGCTCCCATGGTGCCGATCATCTGGTTCTTCGAGTTCTTCTCTCTGGTCATCCGTCTGCTGACGCTGGCCGTTCGACTCTACGGCAACATGTTCGCGGGTCACATGATCCTCGGCATCTTCGCCATCATGACGCAGTTCTTCATTCTGGATGCCATCCAGTTCGCGAACCCGGCCGGCTTCGCCGCCATCGCGTGGGGCATCTTCCTTATCGCCATGTACGCGCTCGAGTGCCTGGTTGCATTCCTGCAGGCGTATGTGTTCTCGGTGCTGTCCGCCGTGTACGTCGGCCTGGCCACGTCCGAGCACTAGCATCGCGCGGGCCGCGCCCGCACCCAAGTTTGGTTTCGGCGGCGCAAACCTTTGGCGCCGTGGAAATATAGTATCGGTAGTTTTCGGGAAGGCCCGGAAACGAACTTAGGAGGAAAAGTGGAAACGACTTTCATCATCGCAGCCCTGAAGGTTGTCGGCTACGGTCTTGGCACCATCGGCCCAGGCATCGGTCTTGGCCTGTGCGGCTATGGCCTGTGCGTCGGCTCCGCCCGTCAGCCCGAGCTGGCCGGCAAGCTGTTCACCAACGCCCTGATCTTCGGCGCTCTGGCCGAGGCTCTGGCACTCATCGGCTTCGTGCTGACCTTCATCTTCTAAATCGGCTGACCGTACATTACTAACTAGCTGAGAGAAGGTGGAACGTGAAAGCAAACTTTAAGACAAAGCTGGCGAAGGCCGGTGTCGCTATGACGGCATCCGCCGCAAGCCTTGCATGCGCTTTCCCCACCCTCGCGTTCGCGTCTGAGAAAGAAGGCATCGCGGTACTCATCCCCGATATGAATGAGTTCGTGCCCATGCTGGTCGCCTTCCTGATCATTCTCGTCGTTCTGGCTAAATTCGGCTGGCCCGTGGTCGACAACATCATCACCACGCGTGAGAACACCATCAACGGTGCGATCAAGAAGTCCGAAGAGGCACAGGCCGAGGCCGAGCGCACACTCGAGGAGTACAAGCGCCAGCTCGAGGAAACCAAGGCGCAGTCCGCCCAGATCATCGCTGATGCGAAGAAGACGGGCGAGGCCGTGAAGGCTGACATCACCGCAAAGGCACAGGCCGAGGCCGCTGCCATGATCGAGAAGGCTCACGCCGCTATCGAGGCAGAGAAGAAGGCCGCTATCGCCGAGCTGCAGGGTTCTGTCGCCGACACGTCCGTCGCAGTCGCTTCCCGCCTGATCGGTGAGAACCTGAGCGACGACGAGCACCGTGCGATCATCGAGCGTTACGTGAACGAGGCGGGTAGCTTCAATGCCAATTAACCGCCATGTTCAAAAGGAGAAGGTAGCGACTTACGCATCCGTGCTTCTGGATGCCGCCCATGAGGCCGGCGGACAGGACAAGGTGCTTGAGATTCGCGACCAGGCCGAGCGCATCATTCGCATTATGCGTTCGAACATGGATCTCTCTAGCTCTTTGCACGAAGGCTCTTATACGCCCGAGCAGAGGAGCGGTCTGGTGCGCAACGTATTCGCGCAGGCCGATCCGATCCTCGTCGAAGTTCTGGCCGTTATGGCCGAACGCGGGGATATCGCGTTGCTCTCGCGCGTATGGGAGAGCTACGGAGAGCAGGTCGAACGCAAGTTGAACGTCACGGTCGTCGACGTAACCACCGTCGTCGCCCTCGACGATCATTTGCGCGAGGTCATTACGAAGAAAGCTGAAGCCGACCTGGGCACCAAAGTCGTTTTGCGCGAAAGCATCGACAAGTCCCTGATCGGCGGCATTTTGATGAGCGCCAACGGCAAGCGCATCGACGCAAGCGTCGCTTCGCAGCTGGAAAACGCTCGCAACGTGCTGAAAGAAACCACAGATGGAGGTGAATGCTAGTGACTGAAATCACCGCACAGTCTATCGACGAGGCGCTGCGCAAGCAGCTCGACGCGCTGAACACCAGTGTCGAATCCCGCGAAGTGGGATCCGTCATCCAGGTCGGCGACGGTATCGCTCGCGTTGATGGCCTGAAGAATGCGATGGCAGGCGAACTCCTCGAGTTCACCAGCTCCACCGGCCAAGTCGTCTACGGTATGGCTCAGAACCTCGAAGAGGACGAAGTCGGCGCCGTGTTGCTCGGTGACGTCGCAGCAATCAAGGAAAACGACACGGTGAAGACCACCGGTCGTCTGGTGGAGGTTCCCTCCGGCAAGGCCCTGCTTGGCCGCGTGGTGAATCCGCTGGGTATGCCGCTGGACGGCAAGGGCGACATCAAGGCTGAGGGTGCGCGCCCCGTGGAGTTCAAGGCTCCGGGCGTTATTCACCGCAAGCCCGTGCATGAGCCCATGCAGACCGGCGTTCTGGCCGTCGACTCCATGATTCCGATCGGTCGTGGTCAGCGCGAGCTGATCATCGGCGACCGTCAGACTGGTAAGACCGCCATCGCCGTTGACGCTATCCTGAACCAAAAGGGCAAGGATATGGTCTGCATCTACGTCGCCGTGGGCCAGAAGGCCTCCACGGTGGCCAACGTGCAGGAGACGCTGGAGAAGTACGGCGCGATGGAGTACACCATCATCGTCAACGCTTCCGCTTCCGACTCCGCGCCGATGCAGTACATCGCCCCGATGGCTGGTGCCGCAATGGGCGAGTACTTCGTCTACAACGGCGAGGACGGCAAGCCGGCCGGCCCCGAGAACCCGGGCCGTCACGTGCTCATCGTCTACGATGACCTGACCAAGCAGGCTGTGGCCTACCGTCAGATGTCGCTGACGCTGCGCCGCCCGCCGGGACGCGAGGCTTACCCGGGCGACATCTTCTACCTGCATTCTCGCCTGCTCGAGCGTGCCGTGAAGATGAACGAGGAGAACGGTCTCGGCTCCATGACGGCTCTGCCGATCATCGAGACGCAGGCTGGCGACGTGTCGGCATACATCCCGACCAACGTCATCTCCATCACCGACGGCCAGATCTACCTGCAGACCGACCTGTTCTTCCAGGGTCAGCGCCCTGCTGTCGATGTGGGCATTTCCGTGTCCCGCGTTGGTGGCTCCGCGCAGATCAAGCAGATGAAGCAGGTTGCCGGTACCCTGAAGCTGGACCTGGCTGCGTATCGCGAGCTCAAGGCGTTCACCCAGTTCGGTTCCGACCTGGACAAGGCCACGCAGGAACAGCTCAACCGCGGCGCTCACATGACGGAGCTGCTCAAGCAGAACCGCTTCTGCATGATGGACGTGTTCGACCAGGCCGTTGCCATCTACGCTGGTGGCAAGGGTTACCTGGACGACATTCCGGTTGGCGACGTTGTGCGCTTCCGCTCCGAGATGCTGGAGTTCCTCCATGTGTCCAAGCCCGAGGTGTTCACCGAGCTGCAGAAGGCCGGTAAGTGGACTGGCGACGTCGAGAACCTGACCAACGCTGCGATCGAGGCTTTCAAGCTTCAGTTCGCTCCGACGGCGTAAGGTAGGTTGCGATGCCCAACCTTCACGACATTGAAAGGCGTATCAACTCCGTCTCTTCGACGAAGCAGATCACGCGTACCATGGAAATGGTTGCTGCCGCGAAAATCCGCCGTGCCGGCGAGCGCGTGGCAGCGGCTACGCCGTACGCCGAATCCATGGTCGAAATGTTGGCCAACGTTGCCAAGCGTGTAGGTGGCTCCGAGAATGCGCTTCTGCGCAAGCATGACGAGGTTAAGAACGTGCTCGTCGTCGTCGTCGTGTCGGACCGCGGTCTGGCCGGCGGCTTCAACAGCAACGTGCTGCGCCACGTCGAGAAGCTGACGAAGGCGAAGCAGGCTGCCGGCGCGAACGTGAGCGTCGTGGCCTGTGGCAAGAAGGCCATCGGGTACTACACGTACCGTGGCATCGAGCCGAAGCTCGCTTTCGCCAACCTGTCCGCCGACCCGACGATCGAGGAAGCCAACGAGATTGGCAACTTCGTTTCCGAAGGCTACGCGGATGGTTCCATCGACGAGGTTATCGTGGTGTACAACCACGCTAAGAATGCGGCAGAGCAGCAGCTCCGCGAGGAGATGCTGCTCCCCGTCGACACGGACAAGTTCGCTTCCGCGGACGAGACCGAAGGTGCTAGCGAGCACCTCGAGGGCGACGTTATCTTTGAGCCGAGCCCCGAGGCTGTTCTTGACCGGTTGCTGCCGTCGTATGTGCGTACCACGCTGTACCACGCACTGATCGACTCGGCTGCTGCTGAGCAGGGCGCACGCCGCAACGCCATGATGTCGGCAACGGACAACGCCACCGAGATGGTTAACACGTTGACCAGATTGTATAACCGCGTACGCCAGGGCGCTATCACGACCGAGATTTCGGAAATCGTCGGTGGCGCAGCTGCTTTGGAGGATTAAATGGCTGAACATTTGTTTACTAAGGAGGAGGTCGAGGCCAGCAAGGGCGCTACCGGTCGCATCGTGCGTATCGTGGGTCCTGTTGTTGACGTCGAGTTTCCTCCCGATCAGCTGCCGGCGATTTACAACGCGCTGACGGTTGACGCGAAGACCGAGGTGGGCGACATCCATGTCGTCCTCGAGGTCGAAACCCACCTGCCGGGCAACATCGTCCGCTCCGTCGCCATGAGCTCGACGGACGGTCTGGTGCGTGGCCTGGACGTGCAGGACACGGGTCACGCCATCATGATGCCGGTCGGCCAGGAAACCCTGGGCCGCATCTGGAACGTCATGGGCGAGCCCGTCGACGAGAAGCCGATGCCCGAGGTTACCGGCTTCATGCCCATCCATCGTCCTGCTCCCGAGTATGACGAGCTGGTCACGAAGACCGAGATCTTCGAGACGGGCATCAAGGCCATCGACCTGATCGAGCCGTTCGTCAAGGGCGGCAAGACCGGCCTGTTCGGCGGCGCCGGCGTTGGCAAGACCGTTATCATCCAGGAGCTCATCAACAACCTGGCTCAGGAGCATGGTGGCACCTCGGTGTTCACCGGCGTTGGTGAGCGTACCCGTGAGGGTACCGACCTGTACCTGGAGATGAGCGATTCCGGCGTTATCAACAAGACCTGCCTGGTTTACGGCCAGATGAACGAGCCTCCGGGAGCGCGTCTGCGCGTCGGTCTGGCCGGTCTGACCGAGGCCGAGTACTTCCGTGATCAGGGCCAGGACGTTCTGCTGTTCGTGGACAACATCTTCCGCTTCACGCAGGCCGGCTCCGAGGTGTCCGCACTGCTCGGCCGCATGCCTTCCGCCGTTGGTTACCAGCCCACGCTGGCAACGGAGATGGGCGACCTGCAGGAGCGCATTACGTCCACGTCCACGGGTTCCATCACGTCCGTGCAGGCCGTTTACGTGCCCGCCGACGACTTGACCGACCCCGCTCCGGCCACGACGTTCACGCACCTCGACGCCAAGACGGTTCTGTCCCGCTCCATCGCCGAGCTGGGCATCTACCCGGCCGTCGACCCGCTGGAGTCCACGTCTCGCGCTCTCGACCCGGCTATCGTCGGCGAGGAGCACTACCGTGTGGCCACCGGCATCCAGGAGCTGCTGCAGAACTACAAGGACCTGCAGGACATCATCGCCATCCTGGGTATGGACGAGCTGTCCGAGGAGCAGAAGCTGACCGTGTCTCGTGCACGTAAGGCCCAGCAGTTCTTCGGCCAGTGCTTCCACGTGGCAACGCAGTTCACCGGCCTGGCCGGCAAGTACGTCAAGATGGAGGACACCGTTCGCTCCTTCGCCGCCATTCTCGACGGCGAGTGCGACGACATCCCCGAGCAGTGCTTCCGCCTGAAGGGCGGCATCGACGACGTGTACGCCGCGTACGAAGAGATGAAGAAGGAAGAAGCGTAGTATGGCTAGCTTCATGTGCGACATCGTCACACCTGCTGCAAAGCTTCTTTCCTGCGAGGCTACGATGGTCGTCGTACCGGGCGTCGAGGGCGAGATGGGCTTTTTGGCCGGTCACGCGCCCTTGGTGTCGGTGCTGGCTGACGGCGAGATTCGCCTGACGCCCGCTGATGGCGACATGAAACGCTTCGAAGTCAAGGGTGGCTACGTGCAGGTGACTGACAGCAAGGTGATCATCCTTGCCGACAGCGCTGAACCTGTGGCTGCTTAGTGGTCTGACTTGAGCAAGTAACAGCGGCCGTTCTCGACTGCTGGCAACGCGATGGTCGTACCGTAACGGCTGCACTTGCGGATCCCCCTGCCCCTTGCGGGCAGGGGGATTTTTGCGTCTTGGGGGTTCGCCGGCGAAGGGGCCGCACGCCATCTGCAAGTTATGGCTTCGCTTGGAAACCATCATTTGTTCGGTGTGCGCCATTGGCGGCGGCTGCTATGATGTGAGGCGAACATAACACGCGGATTCGAGGCACATCAGATGGCATTCGTACATTTGCACAACCATACCGAATATTCCCTGCTCGACGGCCTGACGCACATCAAGGACATGGTGCGGCGCGCGGCCGATTTGGATATGCCGGCCATCGCCATCACCGACCATGGCGTCATGTCTGGCGTCCCCGAGCTGTGCGACGCCTGCGCGGCCGTTGAAAAGGAAACCGGCAAGAAGGTCAAGCCTATTTATGGCTGCGAAGTCTACTTCACCGTCGACGAGGAGCTGCGCAAGGACATCAAGCCGAAGCTGTACCACCTGCTGCTGCTCGCGAAGACCAACGAGGGGTATCACAACCTGCTGCACCTGGTCAGCGAGTCGCACGTCGACAACTTCTACTACAAGCCACGAACCACGTTCTCCATGCTGCAGAAATACGGCAAGGGGATTATCGGCTCGTCGGCCTGTATTGCGGGCATCATCCCGAAGCTTCTGGACAATCGTCAGTTTGACGAGGCGGTCGAGTGGGCGAATAAGTTCGCGAGCTGCTTTGAGCCGGGCGACTTCTACATTGAGCTGCAGAACCAGGGCATCCGCACCGACGGCGGCCTGACGCAAACGGAATTGAATCGCCAGCTTACCCAGGTGGCGCAGCAGGCCGGCCTGAAAACCATCGGCACGAACGACTTCCACTATCTGTTGCAGGAAGACGCGAGGGCGCAGGATATCTTGCTGTGCATCGGCACCGGATCGTCGGTGAACGAGACGAACCGCATGAAGTTCGAGAATGACCAGTTCTACATGAAGACGGAAGAGGAGATGCGCGAAGCCTTGGCGGAGTTCCCCGAGGCGTGCGACACCACCGTCGAGGTTGCCGAGAAGTGCAATGTCGTGCTCGAGCGCGATTCCATTCTGCCGAAGTTCCCGCTGCCTGAGGGCGAAACGGACGAAAGCTGGTTCCGGCATCAGGTTATGGAGGGCATGAAGGCTCGTTACGGCGACCCCATCCCGCCCGAGCCGCTCGAGCGTGCCGAATACGAGATGAGCGTCATTATCCAGCAGGGCTTCCCCGCGTACTTCCTCATCGTGCAGGAATACCTGGATTGGGCGCGCAGCCAGGGTATCGGCGTCGGTCCGGGTCGTGGTTCGGCCGCCGGTTCCATCGTCGCATATGCCATGCGCATCACCGACCTCGAGCCGATTTCCAACGGCCTGCTGTTCGAGCGCTTTCTTTCTCCCGAGCGCGTGGAGATGCCCGATATCGACTGCGACTTCGAAGATGAACGCCGCCAGGAAGTCATCGACCATATCCGCGAGGTGTATGGTGCCGACCATGTGACCGGCGTTATCACGTTCGGCAAGCTGCAGGCGAAAAACGCCGTGCGCGACTCTGCGCGCGTGCTCGACTATCCCTATGGCGTGGGTGACAAGATCTGCAAGATGATCGGCGATGAGTTGGGCATCACCATCGACAAGGCGCTCGATACCAACCCCGACCTCGCGAAGGCCTACCAAACCGAAGAGGACGTCAAGGCGGTCATCGACGCCGCGCGCTCCATCGAGGGCCACGTGCGCGGCGAGGGCGTGCACGCATGCGCGACCATCATCTGCCGCGACCCGATGGCCGATCACGTGCCGGTCAAACGCGACACCAAGGGCGGCGGCATCATCACGCAGTACGACGGCCACTACACGCCCGACCTCGGCCTTCTGAAGATGGACTTCCTGGGTCTGCGCACCTTGGGCGTGCTGTCGCGCGCGTGCCGCAACGTCGAGGCGACCACCGGGCGTAAGATTCTTCCCGAGGAGATCCCCATCGACGACGAGGGCGCATTCGAGTTGATGCGCTCCGGCAACATGGACGGCCTGTTCCAGGTCGAGGGCGGCTTGTACGTGAGCCTGTTCGCCAGGCTCCCACCGCGTCGTTTCAGCGACATCGTCGCCTCTATCGCTCTGAATCGCCCGGGCCCGCTGGAGTCCGGCATGGTGGACGACTACGTGGAAGTGGCAAGCGGCAGGACGCCGGTGCACTACTACGACGACCGCCTGCGTCCGGTGCTCGAGGAAACATACGGCACGATGGTCTACCAAGAACAGATCATGCGCGTGTCCATGGTCATGAGCGGCTTTTCCGCCGGCAAGGCAGACAAGCTGCGCAAAGCCATGGGCAAGAAGAAACTCGACATCATGCGCATGCTGCAGGAGGACTGGAACACCGGCGCCGTCGAGAACGGCTACTCGCTGGAGATTGCCAAGAAGATTTGGGACGACGCGGAGAAGTTCGCTAAGTACGCGTTCAACAAGTCGCACTCGGCCGCATATTCCATCCTGGTTATGCGTACGGCGTACTTAAAGGCGCACTATCCCAACGAATACATGGCCGCTGTGCTGTCCAGCTACATGGGCAACACCGACCGTTTGATCCGCTATATTTCCAGCTGCAACCACAACGGCACGCCCGTGCTGCCGCCGGACATCAATTCGTCGAACGCTGAATTCACGCCGGTCGAGAGCGGCATCCGCTTCGGCCTGGTCGGCGTGCGCGGCGTCGGGCGTAACGTGGCGGACGAGATCATCGCCGAGCGCGAGGCGAACGGCCCGTTCACGAGCCTGCACGACTTCGTGAACCGCGTCGATTCGAAGTGCTACAACCGCAAAACGCTCGAAGCGCTCATCAAAGGCGGCGCGTTCGATTCGACGGGCTATACGCGCAAGCAGCTGATGTACTTCATCGAGGAGACCCCGCTTCTGGAGGGCGCGGCCAAGCGCCAGAAGGACCGCGATCGCGGCCAGGTGAGCATGTTCGACCTGTTCGCCGATGACGAGGACTCGGGTTTCCAGGAAGAGGTGCCCGCGCCTGACGGCATCGAGTGGCCCAAACGCCAGCTGCTGACGTACGAGAAGGAGATCATGAAGATCTATGTCTCGGACCATCCGCTGACGCCGTACGAGAACTACATCTCGCATATCACGAAGTACCAGCTCGGCGACTTGGCCGAACGCACTAAGGAAATCAAATCCGCCGTGTTCGTGGGCATGGTTTCCAACGTGGTGACGAAGCTGACGAAGCGCGGCACGAAGATGGCCACGTTCGAGCTCGAGGACACGACGGGCCACATCGAGTGCATCTGCTTCAAGTACGAGGAGAACGCCGAGGCCATCCAAGAAGACGCGATTGTCAAGATCAAGGGCAAGTTCGAGCATTCCGACCGCGGCAACCAAATCATGGCGTTCGAGATGGAGACGCTTGAACTGAGCGAGGAGGACGCGCGCCCGCGCCGTCTTGAGCTGAGCGTGCCCATGTCGTCGTTCGACCAGTCGAAGTCGATGCGCCTGAGCCGCATCCTGAAGTCGTATCCCGGGCGCGACGGGGTGGTGCTGTTCGTGAACCAGTCCGACGGGCACAAGTTCCGCGCCGAGCTGCCGGTGACGGTCGATTCGGCAAGCCCCATCATGCGTTCCGAGCTGCGCGACCTGTTCGGCTCGAGCGTGATGATCGCGTAAGGGCGTTCGGGGATATGGCGATGGAAGGTGTCCGCGATATGAGCGGGGAAATTGAAGCTGCCGGCTTGAGCGGTCGGGGTCGAACCGCCGGGTTGGCGGCCCCGGCGGCTTCTCGCGCGTCGGACGCGGAGGGGTTCGTGCGGGCGACGCCGGACGAGACATATTCGCTGACGGTTTCCTACAATGGCGCCCCCTTCAACGGGTTCGCGCGTCAACCGGGGCAGTGCACGGTGCAGGGCGAGCTGGAACAGGCGCTTTCCCTGGTGTTCCGCCGTCCGGTCGAGGTCGTGTGCTCGGGTCGCACCGACGCGGGCGTGCATGCGCTCGGGCAGGTAGTGTCGTTCGATCTGGATGCCGGCGAGCTGGGCGGGCGCACGCTTCACAGTCTGCGTCGCAGCTTGAACGCGCTTACGCATGAGGGCATCACGGTGCGCGAGGTTGAGCGGCGCGAGGCGGGCTTTTCGGCGCGCTTCGACGCGCGTTGGCGCGAGTATCACTACCACATCTGCTGCGGCGACGTGCCGCCGCAGTTCATGCGCGACTTTAGCTGGCATGTCACCTCGGCGCTCGACGTCGAGGCGATGCGGCGCGGCGCCGAATACCTGGTGGGCGAACATGACTTCAAGAGTTTCTGCATGGCGGCGAGCGCCGTGGGCAAGCCGACGCGGCGCAATGTGATGGAAGTGTCCCTGTCGGGCGAAACCGTGATGGGCGAGGACGTGCTGACCATCAAGGTGGTCGGCAACGCATTTCTGCATTCCATGGTGCGCACCATCGTGGGCACGCTGGTTGCGGTCGGACGCGGGCAGCGTCCGCCCGAATGGGTGGGTGAGGTGCTCGCGGCGTGCGACCGCACGGCTGCGGGGGAGAACGCCCCGGCCGGAGGCTTGGTGTTTTGGCGGGTGCAGTACTGATGCGGCACGATGAGCGCTCACCGGAGCGCGCGGAAGAGCTTGAGGACGGCATCAGCTCGCTGATTCGCGAGAAGCTGTATGACGCCCGACGCGAACGCAAAGAGCATTTCGCCACGTTCTCGCGCTACTACGAAAGCCGCGACAGGAAGTTGTGTGTGTTCGAGGACGAGCACGGTCATTTCACGAGCGTGCGTGCTGATCGATTGGCGTAAAAAAGCCCCCGATTGAATCGGGGGCTGACCAGGCTTCTAGCGGGCGACCGGTTTATTCGGGACCGTCTTGTCCACGAAGTAGATCTTGTACCACATGAGGAACATGTAGACGATCCAAATCTTGCGGCTGCGGTCGGCGCCGGCTTTGTGCTCGTCAAGCAGGCGCACCAGCTCGTCGGTGTTGAAGAACTCGCGCGCGATGTCGCCGGTGAACCACTCCTTCACCTGGTTGTAGTACTTGTCCTCGCGCAACCAGTTCACCACCGGCACGGGGAAGCCGAGTTTCTCCTTCTGCGCCCAGTCGCGCGGAATGGCACGCTCGGCGGCCTCGCGCAGGGTGATCTTCGTTTGCTGCTCGTTGGCTTTCAGCGGCGTGGGGATGGTGGCCGACACGTCGAACACGCGGCGGTCCAAAAACGGCACGCGCGATTCGAGCGAATGCGCCATCGACATCTTGTCGGTTTTCAGCAGGATGTCGCCCACCAGCCAGAAATACAGGTCGACATACTGCATGCGCGTGGTCTCGTCCAGGCCTGCGACCTCGGCATACACCGGCGCGGTCAGTTCCTGCGGGGTAGGTGCCGTGCAGCCCCCGCGCAGCAGGGCCGCGCGCTCTTCGGTGGTGAAGGCCACACCGTTGGCGTTGGTGTAGTACCAGTCCTCGGGGGTTTCGCTGGCGCGCTCAAGGTAGTTCGCACCGCGGATGCCCAGCTTGCGCATGGCGCCCGATGCCCCGCGCAGAAGCCCCTTCGGCATCCAGGAAAGCTTGGCGTTGGAAAACGGCGTCTGGTAGATGCGGTAGCCGCCGAAGAACTCGTCGGCGCCTTCGCCGGAAAGCACGGCCTTGACCTGGGTCGCGGCGATCTGATCGACGAAATACAGCGCCACCGCCGACGGGTCGGCCGACGGCTCGTCCATATGCCACTGCACGCGCGGCAGGCTTTCCCAGTATTCCTCCTCGCCGATGTGCTTGGACGAGTTGGCGATGTGCAGCTCATCGGCAAGCTCGCGGGCCCAGGAAATCTCGTCGCGCATGGTTTTGCCGCCCGCACCCTCCTGGTTGTTGGCCGCGGCGTTCTTGTAGCACTCGAAGCCCACGGTGAACGTCTTGATGTCGGGATTCTCCTTCGCCAGGCACGCCGCCATGTAGCTGGAGTCGATGCCCGAGGACAGGAAGCTGCCGACCTCGACGTCGGCGACGTTGTGGTAGCGCACGCTGTCGCGCATGGCGTCGTCGATGGCGTCGACGGTCGCCTCGCGCGAGCGCTGCTCGTCGAAGTGGTACTCCGGGCGCCAGTAGCGGCGCTGGGTGGTGGTGCCGTCGGCATGCACGGTCATGCAGTGCGCCGGCGGGAGCTTGAAGATTCCCTTGAAGAACGTCTCATCGAGCGCGCTGAACTGGAAGCACAGGTACTGCTCGAGCGCCGCGCGGTTGAGCTCGCGCGTGTAGGCCGGGTGCTCCAGAATGCACTTGATTTCGCTGGCGAAAATGAACTGGCCGTTTTGCTGCGTGTAGTAGAACGGCTTGATGCCGAAGAAGTCGCGCGCGCAGAACAGCTCGCGGCTCGTGCGGTTCCAGATGGCGAACGCGAACATGCCGCGCAGGCGGTCGAGCATGCCCTCGCCCCAGTGCAGGTAGCTGGTGAGCAGCACCTCGGTGTCGGAATTGGTCTTGAACGCCCAGCCGTAGCCCTCAAGCTCGCTGCGAAGGTCCTGGTAGTTGTAGATTTCGCCGTTGAACACGATGGCGAAATCGCCCTTGGCGGCCGCCTGCTCGGCCGTGGCGCACGGGGTGCCGTCGAGGTGCTGCGCCGGCGAGGTGATGGCGGCGTCGTGTGCGTTGGAGGCGCGCACCATGGGCTGGTTGCCGCCCGCGAGGTCGATGAGCGACAGGCGGCGATGGCCGAACGCGATGCCGCTTTCCGCGTCAAGGTACTGGCCTTCGCCGTCGGGGCCGCGATGCGCCATGATGTCGCACATGGCCTTCAGCGTCGGCAGGCTATTTTCGTCAGCTTGGGTGAATCCGCAGATACCGCACATGGTGGGCTTCTCCAATCTTGTTGTCCTTGCGCCCATGATACCGAAAGCCCCGGCCGCGGGCCGGACTGCCGCGAAAAGCGCAGATTTGCAACAGTGCGCAGCGGCAGCGGCAGCGTGTAGCGCCAGTGCGTATAATGATGCGAATCAAACACGATGCGCCTGCGCATCCCGCGATCGAGGAGGCTTGCCATGCACGCAACCGACACCGACATCTGCGTAAATGAGAAGAACGAAGCCCTGGATGCGCCCTTTGGGCGGGAGGGGCGGCCGGCGACGCGCAAGGACGCGAAGCCCGTGGCCCCGAGGGTTGCGGCGGTTGCCCTTTCCGCCTTGCTGGCGGCGTCGGCCGTGGGCGTGGCGGGCTGCACGGCCAACGGCGGGGGCGCGACGAAGGGTTCCTTCACCGTCGAGGGTTCCGCATCCGGTGATCTCGATCAGTCCGCGCTCGTTGTGGGCACCGTCGAGAAGCACGAGCGCTTTGACGCCGCGGTGACCGACCTTACCCCTGAAGCCCTTACCGAAGCCGGCTTCACTTTTGGCGATAGCTGCAACATCAGTTTCAGCAACGGCTGCACTTTGACCGACGTGCCCTATTACAACGGCTATTACGTGAAGAAGGGCGCGCCGGTTTTGGTCGCTTATCCTAAGGAACCCTATGTCACCGTGGCGAACAACAACGCCCCGCTGTGGTCCGTCTGCGGCCTTTCCGATGGAGACACGGTGACAATCACGATGAACGAGCCGGGGAAGTATCGCAGCACCTACGAGGCTTTTGCGCAGTCGTACTCGGTCGATCGCGCCGATTACGCAACCGACGAGCAGTTCTGCAACTTCAGGGCACTTTCCGGCGGGAACCTGAAGGAGAACTTCCTGTATCGCGGCGCCTCTCCGGTGGATAACAGCCGCAACCGCGCCGCCCTCACCGACTCGCTGCTGGAGAAGAACGGCATCGTCGACATCATCGATTTGGCGGACACCGCGTCGAACATGGAGAAGTATTTCGCGGAAAGCGATTTCTCGTCCAACTACACGCGCGGCCTGTACGAACGGGGCGCTGACGTGGTGCTGGGCATGGCGACCGACTACGAAGACGCTGCGTATCAGGAAAGCGTCGCGAAGGGCGTGCGCCATCTGCTGGCCTACGGCGGCCCCGCCTACATCCACTGCATGGAGGGCAAGGACCGCACCGGATTCGCCTGCATACTCCTGGAGGCGCTTGCCGGCGCGAGCTATGAAGAGATGTGCGCCGACTATATGACCACCTATGCCAACTATTACGGCATTACCGCCGACGGCACGCCGGATCGCTATGACGCGGTCGTATTGCATTATTTCGTGGACTTCGCGGGGTATATGGACAGCCTGGTCGGCGGAGCGGCCGATGCCGACGTCGCCACGCTGGCGGCTGCGGATTACGCGCAGAGCGCGCGTATCTATCTCGCGAATTGCGGCCTGAGCGAGGATGAAATCGATCAGCTGGTGAAGTTGATCACGAAGTAGGTTGCGGCTGCCGGCGGCCGGTAGCTGGCAGGGTTGCGACGGCTGGCCGCCGCCCTTGCGGCCGGCCGCCGGCAGGTCGGGCCCGCTGCGCGCTTGGCGGCGCAGCGGGCCCTTCTCATTCTGCGTTCGTTCCGCATTTCCTTCTTCGGAGAGAATATTGCCTGGCCACGGTCGTTCGCGCGGGCAAACCGGGTATTATGGGATCGCGCCCGAAGGGCTCGGGCGCGCATGCGCGAGCCGGCGCGGGAATGCCTGCGGTTGCAGCTAGTTGTGGCAGGCAGCCATTATTGTTCGCCGCCGCGCATCGTCAGTTCAAGGCCCGAGGGCCCCGAAGAGAGGATCCGTTATGGATACGAATTCCTACCTTAAGAGCATTGTCGCTGAGTCGCAGGCTTCCGGCACGTATGCCGCGAACATCGACCCGACGCCCATCATCGCCGCGCTGTTCATTTCGCTTGGGCTCGCCGTGATCGTCGGGATTCTTGTCGTCATTGGCCGTTGGCGCACGGTCAACAAGATGGGCGGCCGTGGTTGGTCGCAAATCATTCCGATTTACAGCGAATGGGAACTGTCTTCGAAGGCGGGTTGCGCGCAGGGGCTGTGCATTGCGCTTGTCGTGCTCGACGCCCTGACGATTTTCAGCAACGTGCCCAGGAGCGAGACCTTCCTGTATATCGCGCTCGTGTGCGGGATCGCCCTGTTCGTCATTCGCTGCATCGTGCTTCGCCAGGTTGCCCGTCGTTTCGGCAAGGGCGTCGGCTTCACCATCGGTCTGATCATTCTGCCGTACATCTTCTATCTGATCCTCGGTTGCGGTTCCGCCCAGCCGGTCGAGGAGAACGCGGCTTAGCAAACATCGCTTTTACGGAAAGGTTGAAACACCATCATGCAAAACCATGCCGAGGCGCAGCGCGCCGCGCACGATGAGGTCGTCGAGTCGCTGAAAGTGCGTACGCGCCAGGGGACGCCGACCGAGAAGCTGGAAATCATCATGACGCGCGCCGGCCTCGAGAGGCTGGCCGAGGCGACGGTCATGGTGATCGGGCTTGGCGGCGTCGGGTCGAATTGCGTGGAGGCGCTTGCGCGCGGCGGCATCGGGCATTTGGTGGTCATCGACCACGACGTGGTGAGCGAGAGCAACATCAACCGTCAGGCCATCGCGTATCACAGCACGCTCGGGCGCAAGAAGCACGAGGTGGTGCGATCCATGGTGGCCGACATCAATCCGGCGTGCGAGGTCGAGGCGCTCGACATGTTTCTGCGCGCCGACGACATCCCCGCGCTGCTGGACAAGTATCTCGGGCGCGTGGACATGGTGATCGACGCGATCGATTCAGTGTCCACCAAGCTCGCCATCGCCGCGTACGCCGACCGCACGGGCATGCCGCTCATTTCCAGCATGGGCGGCGGCAACAAACTGCATCCCGAATGCATCCGTTTCGCCGACATTTCGAAGACGGTGAACTGCCCGTTGTCGCGCGTTATGCGCAAGGAATGCCGCAAGCGCGGCATCCGCAAGCTGCGCGTGCTGTACTCGTGCGAGGAGCCCGTGAAGCGCCCGCCGCTGGAAGGCGCCTCGCGCAAGGAGCGCACCAATTTGGGCACGGCGTCGTTCATGCCGCCCATTTTCGGCCAGATGATCGCCGGGAAAGTGCTGTGCGAGATAGCCCAGGTGCCTGAAGCGTGATGCCGAAGGCGGGCGGGGGCTTGCGAAGCGTGCGGCCCGCGAAGTGCGGCGGTCGCGAAGGCGGTGCTTGCGAAGGCGGTGAAATAATGCCGAATTTGTTCGACATGCATTGCCATCTGGGGTTTTGCGAAGATGCTGCCCGCGCGGCGGCTGAACTCGCCGCGCGCGGTGTGGGCGCATTTTCGAACACGGTGACGCCGGCGGAGTTCGCGGCACAGCAGGCGGCGCTTGCGGGCGCGCCCGGCGTGCGCGTGGGCGCGGGGCTGCATCCCTGGTGGGTTGGCGAAGGCGAGGGCGGTGCCGACGGCGGTACCGGTGCCTTTGGCGGGTCGACGGGCGAAAACGCTGGGGAAGGCGCGGCCCCGGTCGGGGCCGATGGCCGGTCGACGGTCGAGCTCGGCGAGCTGTGCCGGCTCGTTGCCGGCAGTTGTTTTGTCGGCGAGGTGGGGCTGGACTTTTCGCCGCGCCGGGCAACTACGCGCGAGGCGCAGCTGCAGGCGTTTGAAGCTATCGCGCGCACGTGTGCCGAGGTGGGTGGCAAGGTGCTGTCCGTGCATGCGGTGCGTGCCGTCGACGACGTGCTCGATATACTTGAGCGGGGTGGCGCGCTCGCCGACGCGGCGGGCAACGTCTGCATCGTCCATTGGTTTTCCGGAACGTCCGATCAGCTGACGCGCGCGCGGCGGGCGGGCTGCTTCTTCAGCGTGAACCCGCGCATGCTGGAATCGAAGCGCGGCCGTGCCTATACGCAGGCTATTCCTGAGAACCGCTTGCTGCTGGAAACCGACGAGCCGGCAAGCGCGGGCGCGTTGTGGAGCGTCGAGCGCGTTGTCAGCCTGCTGGAGGGCACGTTGTCGCAGCTGGCAGCCCTGCGATCCGAAGACCCCGCCGAGCTCGGCGAGAAGATAGCCGCAACCAGCAAACGGCTGCTGGATTTTGACGCGTAATTCATTGTTTCGCGGAAACCGTCTTGAGGGAAATTGGAGCGCGGGCGAAATCGCGAAACCCTTGTTCCGTTAAACTGCTCAGTGTCGCACGGCGCAGGTGTGCCGGCGGCTTTGTTTGTCTCTGCAACGAGAGGTTTCCCTTTATGCCGTATGAGCACTTGAATGATGCGGGCGATGGTCGTTTGGCTCCGTATGCGCGCGTTCGCGATGCGGATTTGGCTGCGTGGCCCGATTCCCCGAACGGGCTGTTCATGGCGGAGTCGCGGGCGGTCATCGCGGCTGCGCTTGCGGCGGGTGCTCGTCCGCGGTCTTTCCTGGTGAGTGAAACCTGGGCCGATGATGCCGCCCCGCTTGCGACCGCGCTGTTGGAGCGGTGGCCCGCCTGCCCGGTGCTGTGCGTGCCGGACGAGCTGTTCTCGCGGGTGACCGGCTATCGTATCGTACGCGGTCCTGTGGCGGCGTTCGAACGTCCCGCCTTGCCTGCCCCGGAAGCGTTGCTCGCGGGTGCGCGGCGCATAGCCGTGCTGGAGGACGTGGGGAATTACGCCAACATCGGCAGCGCGTTCCGCGCGGCGCACGCCTTCGGCATCGACGCCGTGCTGGTCACGCCGTCTTGCCATGACCCGCTGTTCCGCCGCGCCAGCCGATGCAGCCAGGGCACCGTGCTCAGCGTGCCGTGGACGCGTATCGGGACGCAGCGTCAGTGGGCAGTAGAAGGCATTCCGCTGCTGCACGCCGCGGGCTTCAAAGTGGCGGCGCTCGCGCTCGAGGATGACTCGCTGTCCTTGGGCGACCCCCGCCTTGCCGCGTGCGAGCGCCTTGCCATGGTGCTGGGAACCGAGGGCGCAGGCCTGTTCCCGTCAACCATTTCCGCGTGCGATTACACGGTGAAAATACCCATGGCGCACGGGGTTGATTCGCTCAACGTCGCGGCGGCGAGCGCGGTGGCGTTTTGGGAGCTGCGCGCGTGAGAGGCGTGCGCGCAAAACCTTCCGCGCAAGAATAAATGTGCAGGTTACTCAGGGTTTTCGCCTTGCATAAACTGACCACGCCACTAGGGATTTCCCCGTGTTTCCAACCGACGAATTCTTTCGCCTGCGGCTAGATTCCCGGCCTGAAAGACCGCGCGATAGCGTATGATGGAGCGCGTGCCCTCGAAGTGAGGGCGAGTGTTGCCGCCATGCAACGCGTAGTTTTACCCCCGTGCTTCTGCGCGGGAGAGAAAAGAGGATTTAAAATGGCGGAAGGTACTGTTAAGTGGTTTAACCCCGAGAAGGGCTATGGCTTCATCTCTCAGAACGACGGCGAAGATCTGTTCGTGCATTTCTCTGAGATCAAGATGGACGGCTTCAAGACCCTCGACGAGGGCCAGGCTGTGTCCTTCGATGTGACCACCGGCCAGAACGGCAAGCTCCAGGCAAGCAACGTGGTGCGCATCTAGTTCACCGCCTTTCTTTCTAAAGGATGCTGAAAGCCCCCGCAACGCGCGGGGGCTTTCTTTGTGTTGGCGGGGGGCGTACCGCGCCACTGATTTATTGCCCGAAACGAAGTGCGCCCGCAGCTGGGAAAGAAGCTGCGGGCGCGATGCTATGCGGGAGCGTTCGCGCCAACGTCCCGCGCGGATTGTGCGTACGATTAGGTCAAGCTGGCGAAGATCGCGGTCAGGACAATGCAGAGTCCGGACGTGATCAGCACGCTGAGCGCCACGTTGAAGTCGAAACTGCGGGCCATAGGGGTACCTCCTTACTGTTCGATATATAAGGATAGGCGCAGCGGGCGGCGGCGGCAGCGTCTTGGACGAGGGAAACGAAAGCGTTTCGCTGGCGAAACGCGGCTGTAACAGGGGATACCGGGATGGGTGGCGTTGAGCGGCTTGCTAGCGGTTGCGTGGGACGCAGCCAGGCAGCAAGGCGGCGCGCAGGTTGGTGACGAGGTGCCGCGTCGGCTGGGTGGATTAGCGCTCCGCGCGGCCCTTCCGTGGCAAAGAAACACCAGCGCCATGCAGGCCAGCGCCGCGACCGATATGCCGACCAGCAGGTAAAACGCGCTTTGCGTTCCGGTGATGGTGCCGGCAACCATGTCCGACGAGCTGCTTTGCGCCGCGTTCACGATGGAGGTCATGATCGCCGTTCCCAACGCGCCGCCGAGTTGCTGCAGTGTGTTGAAGGTGGCGTTGCCGTCGGTTTTGCGGTCGACGGGCAGGAAGCTCAGCCCGTTGGTGATGGTGTTTGCTGCGGAAAAGCCCTGCGAAAGCGGGATGAGCACGTAAATGAGCGTGAACACCCACGGTTGCGCCCCGATGGACGCGAACGCGTAGAGCACGACGGCGGCGAGCTGGCAGATGGCGCCGAACGTCAGCGGCCGGCGTGCGCCGAGCACATCGAGGATGCGACCGCCGAGCGGGGCGAGGATGGCGCCGATGATGCAGCCGGGGAGCAGCAGGCAGCCCGCGCCGAATTCGTCCTGGCCGTTCACCACCTGCCCGTAGTAGGGCAGCAGGTAGCCCAGCCCCAGCACGATGGCCTGCAGCAGCACCACGTAGGCGACGCTTGCGGCGAAGGGCAGGCTGCGGAAGATGTCGATGCGGATGAGCGGGTTGTCCGTGCGGCGCGACATGCAGGCGAACGCGGCGATGAGCACGATGCCGCCCGCCAACAGCCCGAGGACTTGCGCGCTCAGCCAGCCGGCGGTGCTCGCGCAGCTCGACGCGAACACGAGGCAGACGAACGCCCCGGAGAGCACGACGAACTGCGGGATGCTGAACGACACGCGCTCGGTTTCGCTCACCTGCCGGATTGCCGCGATGCCTGCAACGGCCGAGAAGGCGAGGAACGGAAGCAACACCAGGAAGATTTGACGCCAACCCCAGAGCGTGACGATCAGGCCGCCGACCGAGGGGCCGACCGCCGGGGCGGTCGCGGTGATGAGCGTGGCGATACCCATCATGAGCCCCATCTTGTCGTGAGGGGCTTGCTCGATGACGATGTTGAACATGAGCGGCAACGCCAGGCCCGTGCCGACGCCTTGCACGAGCCGCCCGGCGATGAGCAGCGAGAACGTCGGGGCGGCGGCGCATGCGACGGTGCCCGCGGCGAAGCAGCAGACGGCGGCGATGAACAGCGTCTTGTTTCGGAAGCGCCGTTTCAGAAAGGACGAGAGCGGCATGATGGCGGTGAGCACGAGCAGATATCCGGTGGTCACCCATTGCACGGTGGCGGTGTCGACGCCGAACTCGCTCATGAGCGAGGGGAACGTGATGTTCATGGCTGTTTCGACCACCACGCCGGAAAACGACATGATGCCGCAGGCGATGACGGACAGGATGAGGCGCGCGTCGATGCGCCGCGTGAATTCTTCTTGCATGGTGTTGTGCTTCCCAGATTGAATCGGACCGCTCGGGGGCGGCGTTTGCCCAGTGTAGGGCAGGGAAGCCGATGAGCTGGGATTTTCACGAATCGACCCGATTGTTTTCAGGTTCGTTCAGATTCGGGGGCGGGATGGGGCTGCGCGGCGCGCAAAAAAGGCCGCCCCATGACGAGGCGACCTTTTCGCAAGCCTTTATACCGGCGAGTGCCGATGATGTTATTCCAGCTCGGAGCCCTTCTTTTCCGGCAGGAAGAACATGGCGATGAACGCGACCACGTAGATGCAGGCCACGCAGCCGATGGCGAACGGGAAGCCGTTGCCGGCGGCGATGATCGGGATGACCACCGGAGCCGAGGCGCCGCCGATGAAGCGGCCCGCGTTGTACAGTGCCGTCTGCGCCGTGCCGCGCATCTCGGTGGGGAACAGCTCGGCGATGAGCGTGCCGTAGCCGCCGATCATGCCGTTGGCGAACATGCCCATGAAGAAGCCGCCGATCAGCAGCGCGGTCGGGTCGGTCAGCTGGCTGTAGATGACGATCATGACCGCGGCGCCGATCTGGAAGGTCCAGAAGGCGGGACGGCGGCCGGCCTTGTCGGCGAGCCAGCCGAACACGGAGATGCCGATCATCATGCCGATGACGGTGACAGCGGTCCACACGCCGGTGGAGGTCAGGGACAGGCCCAGGCTGGAGTTCAGGTACTTCGGCAGCCAGGTCATGATTCCGAAGTAACCGGCGTTCTGCACGGTGCACAGGATGATGACCAGGATGGAGAACTTGGCGCGCTCGGGCGTGCGGAACAGGTCGACGACGCTGCCCGACTTCTTGCCCTCGGCCTTATGCTGCTCGAAGATGGGCGGCTCGGGC
This sequence comes from Anaerovoracaceae bacterium, assembly GCA_963604235.1. Taxonomy (GTDB): domain Bacteria; phylum Actinomycetota; class Coriobacteriia; order Coriobacteriales; family Eggerthellaceae; genus Senegalimassilia. The sequence continues at coordinate 25,843 of CAVCPR010000028.1, forward strand.
ACGGCCGCGCGGATGATGATGGCGATGACGGCCGGCACGAAACCGACGACGAACAGGCCCTGCCAACCGAATGCGGCGATGATGGGCGCGGAAGCCAGAGAGGCGATCAGCACGCCGACCTGGAAGCCCAGGCCCACGGCGGAGGTGGACTTGGCGCGGTTCTCGGCGCTGGAAACCTCGGAAGCGATGGCCATGCCCAGGCCGAACTCGGCGCCGATGCCCAGGCCCGCGCAGAAGCGGCAGAAGGCCAGGATTTCGAAGCTGGGGGCGAAGGCGCAGCCCAGGGTGAACACGCCGAAGAAGATGACCGAGTAGGTGAGCACCTTGATGCGGCCGAACTTGTCGGCCAGCGATCCGAAGATCAGGCCGCCCAGGAAGGCGCCGGCGAGCGTGATGGACGTCAGCATGCCGGCCGTGGTGTTGTCCACGCCGAACGTCGCGATGATGCCGGACAGCGCGAAGCTGAGGATCATCAGGTCGAGGCCGTCGAGCGCATGGCCGATAGCCGCCGAGAACACTGCTTTCCCGGCGTAGTGCTTCATCTCAGAAGCTGATTCTTTGTGGGGCATGGTAGGTGCCACCCTCCTTCGAGAAAAACGATAAACCTCGACAATAATACAGAATTGTGGATTGCTATCAAGACCGAAACCGCATGTTTTTTCACGATGGCAACGAAGCGGCGAGCGGCAAGTGCGGCGGGGGGAGTGGAGTGGGGTTGGCGGGGGGAGTGGGGAGTGACGCGGCGTGGGGCGGGGCGGCGTGCCGACGGCAGTGGCGAGTGGTGCAGGCTAGTGGCGCTGCGGTTGTTGCAGGGGGCGAGACTCGTTGGGCCATACGAGAAGAGCGGACGCTGCGCTGCGATACGGATTCGGGTTGCCTGAAAACGCTGCCCGTGGCTTTC
>CAVCPR010000029.1:0-25067 GCA_963604235.1 Anaerovoracaceae bacterium
TGGCCTGGCACAGCTCGGGCGTGTAGGTGGGGTACACCTTGCCGTGGTCGGCCATGACGGGGTCGACCACGCGCAGCGCCTTGGGATACATCGCGTACAGCTCGCGGATGAGGTCAACCTGCTCGGGCGCGCCCAGGAAGCCGGAATACACCGCGTCGATTTCAACGCCGATGCCCTTCCACGCGTTCACGTAGTCCTCGAGGATGGCGGTGGTGTCGTGCATGTAGAAGCCGGGGAAGGCGGTGTGGCTGGAGAACAGGCCGGTGGGCACGGGGCACACGTCGCAGCCCGCGGCGGACAGCACCGGGATGGCCACGCCCAGCGAGCACTTGCCGTAGCCGCACAAGTCGTGAACTGCGGCGACGCGCGGGATGTAGTCGTTTTCGCGCTGATAGAGGTAGGTTGCTTGCTCGGACATGTCCGTCTCCTTCTTCGTTGGGTCGGTGCAGGTTTTCTTCTGCGGGAAAGTATAGGTCAGTTTAGGCGCTTGGCGAGCGCCCCGGCAAGGGAGCGGGCCGAAAGCGGGGCCGACGAAACCGTCGGGGCCGCTCGGCGCTTTGGCAGTCGGCGCTTTGGCAGTCGGAGCTCGACGCTTGGCGAATCCTAGCGCGCGAGCTTCGCCACCGCACCCTCCAGGCGGGAACATGCGTCCTCGACTATGGAGGTGGGGCTTGCCAGGTTCATGCGGACGAAGCCCGAGCCCTCCGGCCCGAACATCGTGCCCAGGTCAAGCCACAGTTTCGCATCCTGTTCCACCAGGCGCTTGATGCCCTCGTCGTCAAGCCCCAGGCCGCGGCAGTCCAGCCACGGCAGATACGTGCTCTCAAGCGGCACCAAGCGCATGCCGTCCATGCGCGCGACGGCCGCCTCGAGCACGCCGAGGTTCACGTCGAGCACCTCTTTCAGCTCGTCAAGCCACTCGGCGCCGTGCTCGTAGCAGGCCTGCGTGGCGGTCACGCCGAACACGCTCGGCTCGTCGTAGCCGGTGCGCCCGAGCGTGCGCTTGAACGCCGCGCGCAGATCGGGGTTGGGGATGAAGATGTTCGACAGCTGCAGGCCTGCCAGGTTGAACGTCTTGCTCGGAGCCGTGCAGATGACGGCGTTGTTGGCGAATTCCTCGCCCAGGCTGGCGAACGGCACGTGGCAAAAACCCTTGCGCGCGAAGTCGGCGTGGATTTCGTCGGCGACCACCAGCACGTGATGACGCAGGCAGATCTCGCCGATGCGGCGCAGCTCCGCCTCGCTCCAGCAGCGCCCGACCGGGTTGTGCGGGTTGCACAGGATGAACAGCTTCGCGCCGGTTTCCTCGAGGATGCGCTCGAAGCCCTCGTAGTCCATGGTGTAGCGCCCATCCTCATAGAGCAGCGGACTCGTGGCCATCTTGCGGCCGTTGTCTTGGATCATCAGGCGGAACGGGTAGTACACCGGCGGCTGGATGACCACGGCGTCGCCCGGTTGCGTGAACGCCGTCACCGCCATGGCCAGCGCGAACACCACGCCCGGCGTCTTGACGAACCACTCGCGCTCGGGACGCCAGCCGTGGCGCGTCTCGAACCAGTTCTGCACCGCCTCGTAGTAGCCGTCCGTAGCCATGGTGTAGCCGTATACGCCGTGCTGCACGCGCTCGACCAGGGCATCCATTGCGGCAGGGACCGTTTTGAAGTCCATGTCGGCGACCCACAACGGCAGGTCGTCGGCGGCATGCCCGCGACGGCTCCACGCGTCCCACTTCAGGCAGCCCGTGCCGCGCCGGTCGATGATGGTTTCGAAATCGTACTTCGTCATGGGGAAATCCTTGCCTTGTTGGGTTGATGTTCGTATTGGGGGCTGGTTGCGGGGTCGGTTGCGGAGGATGTTGCGGGGCTGGCCGAAGGGCCGGTTGCGGAGCGGGACGTCGCACCGGCGCCCGCCCGCGAGCCCGCGCCCGTACGCGCGCCCGCCCGCGCGCACGCGCCGCTTACGCCAGCGCCCGCTCCAGGTCGGCGAGCAAATCATCCACGTCCTCGATGCCCACCGAAAGGCGCAGCAGCCGGTCGTCAATGCCGAGCGCCTCGCGCATTTCCGGCGGAATGGAGCCGTGCGTCTGCACCAACGGATACGTGACCAGGCTTTCCGTGCCGCCCAGGCTTTCCGCGAACAGAATGAGCTCCGTGCGCTCCAGCACCGCGAGCGCGCGCTCGTGCGTGTCGGTCTTGAACGAGATCATGGCGCCGAAACCCGTCGTCTGGCGTTTCGAAAGCTCGTAGTCGGGATGCTCCGGGTCGCCCACGTAGAACACGTCGGTGACGTGCGGGTTCGCCTTCAGCGCCTCGGCAATGCGCAACGCGTTGCGCTCCTGCTGGCGCAGGCGCACACCGAGGGTTTTCAGGCTGCGCAGCATCAGCCAGCTGTCGAAGGGGCCGAGTTGGTTGCCCTCGCTCATCGTGGCGTTGAACAGGGGTTCCAGCAACGTCTTGTCGCGCAGCACCAAAAAACCCGACAGCACGTCGTTATGCCCGCACAGGTACTTCGTGCCGCTGTAGATGACCACGTCGGCGCCGTATTCGAACGGCTTCTGGAAGTACATGGTCAGGAAGGTATTATCGACCGCCAGGTACGCGCCGCGGGCATGCGCCGCCTCGGCGACGGCCGCGATGTCGGCCACTTTCATGGTCGGATTCGTCGGCGTTTCCAAAAACACGAGCTTCGTGTTGGGTTTGAACGCCGTCGCAAGCACGTTGGCGTCGGCCAAGTCGACGTAGTCGAATCCAATCCCGTACTGCACGTAGATGCCGCTGAACAGGCGATACGTTCCGCCGTACAGGTCGTCGCTGACCAGTACGTGATCGCCTGAGCGCAGAATCTTCAGCAGCGTGGTGATAGCCGCCATGCCGCTCGAGAACGCGAGCGCCTTCAGGCCGCCTTCCAACAGCGCGATGGTGTTCTCCAGCTCCAAGCGTGTCGGGTTGCCGCAACGCGAATAACAGTAGCCGGTCGACTCGCCCCATGCCGGGTGCGCGAACGTCGCCGACTGATACAACGGGTAGCTGATGGAGCCGGTGCGCTCATCGATGCCCTCGTAACCGCGCACCGCGATGGAATCCGGGTGCCAGCCCGCATGTTTTCCCTGGTCGATGCCCAGCAGGCCGTCAATCTCGTCCGCCATCGCCTCGAAACTGGAGTCGTTCATGTACGCCGCACGCCTTTCAATCCTCATCTCAAAATTGCCGAAAGACAGTCTACGCGAAATTGCATCGCGCAACCTACCAGGCATATAACCTAGATATTCGTTTTTCCGAATACCCGTTATCAGACGAAATCGAAGGCCAGCGCAGCGGGCAGGCGCGCAGTTGTTCTACAATCGTGGAGAAACTCACAACGAGAAGGAGCATCCATGGCAGTCATCGACGCGCACGCGCACATCTATTCCGAGAAAATAGCCGCACGAGCGGTCGAGGCCATCGGGAGCTTCTACAACATCGAGATGTTCGGCGACGGCACGCCCGAGGGCCTGCTCGCCGCGAAGGAGCGCTGCCCCATCACGCACTTCATCGTGCATTCGGTGGCCACCACGCCCCATTCGGCACCGACCATCAACAACTTCATCGCGCAGGAATGCGCCAAGCACCCCGAGTTCATCGGGTTCGGCACCATGCACCAGGATTTCGAGAACCCAGCCGATGAGCTGGGGCGTTTCGCCGAACTGGGTCTGCATGGGCTGAAGCTGCATCCCGACACGCAGCACGTGGACATGGACGATCCGCGCCTGATGGAGGTGTACGCCATCTGCGAGGAGCTGGGGCTGCCCGTGGTCATCCACACCGGCGACTACCGCTACGACTATTCGCACCCGCGCCGGCTCGTGAACATCCTGCGCACCTTCCCCGAGCTGGTGGTGGATGCCGCGCACTTCGGCTGCTGGTCGCGCTACGAGGTCGGCTACGACGTGCTGCACGAGGTGGCCATGAACGAGCGCGTCTTCCTCGACGAATCGAGCTCGCAATACTTTTTGGGGCAGCGCCGCACGGTGGAGCTCACGCGCCTGTGGGGAACGGACCGCATCATGTTCGGCAGCGATTTCCCCATGTGGGACCCCGCGCGCGAATACGAGCAGCTGGCGGGCGCAGGCTTTACCGAAGACGAGCTGGAGAACATCCTGTGGCATAACGCCGAGCGCTTCGCCGGCGTGAAAGTGGGCTAGGGCGCGAGGGCCGCGGCGGGGGCCTCGACTGTGCTGGGAGCCTCGACTGCGCGGAGCCTCGGCCGCACCGGGCGCCTTAACCGCCGCGCAGCGCCGGGCGCCCCATCAGGTCCGATAGGCTCCCTTACTCCCCTTCGACCGGCTTTGGCTTGCGCACCAGCGTCAGCTTCACTTTCTCGATGCGGTGGCGATCCATTTCCGTGACCACGAGCTTCGCCACGGAATCCCGGCCCTCGAACGACAGCTCGTCGCCCTCGGAGGGGATGCGGTCGAGCTCGTCCATGATCAGGCCGCCGAGCGTTTCGCTGTCCTGCGCGTCTTTGGGCGTGAAGCCGATAAGCTCCTCGAAATCGCCGATGGCCATGCCGCCGTCGACGATCATCACGTCGTCGGCGAGCTTCTTCACGGAATCGCTCTCGGCGTGGCGGTACTCGTCCTCGACGCGCCCGACGATCTGCTCCATGATGTCGGACATGGTGACGATGCCCGCCGTGCCGCCGTGCTCGTCGACGACGACGGCGATCTTCGTGTTGCCACCCTGCAGCACCTGCAGCAGGCGCGCCACCGGGATGCTTTCGGGCACGGCCTCGATGGTGCGCACGGGCAGGTCGGCGATGGTCGCGTCCTTCGGCAGCATGTACAGGTCCTTGACGTGCACGAAGCCGACGATGCGGTCCTTCGTCTCGCGGCACACGGGGTAGCGCGTGTACTTGTAGCGCAGCGCGAGCGCCATGTTCTCTTCCAGCGAATCCTCGAGGTCGATGCACACCATGTCCGTGCGCGGCGTCATGATGGCCTCGGCGTCCTTGTCGCCCAGGTCGAAGATGTTGTCCACGAACGCGTTCTGCTCGGGGTCGATGAGGCCGCTTTCGGTCGACTCGTCGATGAGCAGCTTGATCTCGTCGCCGGTGTAGACCTCGTGCTCGTCGGCCGGGTCGTGGCCGGCCAGGCGCACCACCGCGTTGGTGATGCCGTTGAACAGCACCATGATGGGATAGGTGACCTTGTAGAAGGCCATGAGCGGACCGGCCGTGAGCAGCGCGTAGCGCTCGGTGGCGAAAATGGCGAACGACTTGGGGATCAGCTCGCCCACCACGACGTGCAGCGTGGTCATGATGAAGTAGCCGATGGCCACGGCGACCACTTCGAGCAGCGCCTCGGGCAGGCCGAGCAGCACGAACAGCGGGCGGATAAGGGCGGCGAAGGCGGGTTCGCCGAGCCAGCCGAGCGCGAGCGAGGCGAGCGTGATGCCGAGCTGGCAGGCGGAAAGGTACTTGTTGACGTTCTCGGCGATGGTCATGGCGCTCTTCGCGCCGGGTTTGCCCTCTTCAACCGCCAGCTCAAGCTGCGACTTGCGCACGCGCACGAGCGCGAATTCGGCGATGACGAAGAACGCGTTCATCAACAGGAACAGAACGACGAAAAACAGGCTTATGCCAAGTTGCATGTAAGCAGGGCTCCTTCAATTGGGTTTCCCTCCATTGTGCCAGCTTGCGCGCCCGGCGGGGAGGGAAACCGCCGCAATAAACGAAAACCTGCAGGAACCCTTTACCGACCTGTTACGGAAGGGGGCGCTTCGCGTGCGGCGGCGCGGACACGAAGTGCGCATAGGGGGCATTGCGTGCTGCGGCGCGGACACGCTTCGCGCGTAAGGGGCTCGCTTCGCGTCCGATACCGCCGACGCGCTTCGCGCATGAAACAGTGACGCGCCCCTTGGGCGCTGATCTGTTTATGTGCGAACTCGCGTTCGCACCTACGAAAATCTTGCAGCAAGGATTGCCGTCACACAAAAATGCGTAGGGTCGAACGCGAGTTCGACCCTTAATCGAGAGCGCCCGAAGGGCGCGACACATTTTTCCTGGGCGAGATGGAGAATTCGAAGCCCCGTGCGCCTTATCGCCTGAACTCGATCGCTCCGGTTTCGGGGTCCATGGACTCCACGATGGCGAGCGACTCCAGGTGATAGCCGCGGCGGCGCAAATCGTCGCCGCCGGGTTGGAAGCCCTTCTCCACGGCAATGCCGATGCCCTCGACGGTAGCGCCCGCCTTCTCCACCAGGTCGATCAGGCCGTTGAGGGCGCACCCGTTGGCAAGGAAGTCGTCGATGAGCAGCACGTGGTCGTCGGCGCTCAGGAACTTCTTCGACACGATGACGTTGTAGATGCGCTGATGCGTGAACGACTGCACCTGGGTGTTGAACATCTCGCCGTCGAGGTTGATGGACTGCGCCTTCTTGGCGAACACCACCGGCACGTTGAAGTGCTGCGCCACTATGGCGGCGATGCCGATGCCCGACGCCTCGATGGTCAGGATCTTGTTGATGGGGGCGTCGGCGAACAGGCGCGCCAACTCCTTGCCCATCTCGTTGAACAATGCGATGTCCATCTGGTGATTCAGGAAGCTGTCAACCTTCAGCACACCTTCCGACTTCACCACGCCGTCTCGGCGAATGCGCTCCTCAAGCAGTTCCACAATGCGTCCGTCCTATCCAAACTCAAACGCGGACGGCGCGACCGCCCGCGGTTTTACCCCGTTGCGCGATCTTCTAGATTACCGCCTGGCCCGTCACCAACAGCACGATCGACACCACCGCCGCGATGACGATGATCGCCGCGACGACGCGATCGACCGTGTTGTCGAGAAACGCCTGGCCGCGTTCTTTCTTACCTTTGATGTACACGAATATACCCGGCAAATACAGCAGCGACATGAGCGCCAGGCCCAACGTGCCGCTCGCCCACGCCAAAAACAGACTGTACACCGTGCCGAGCACGGCGAACACGCGCCACAGCACCAGGCTGCCGCCGAGCTTGCCCTCGAACGCCTCGGGTTCGGTGAACGCCACCTTCGCGAAGTAGGCGGCGGAAAGCAGATACGGCAGCAGGATCATGCCGGCCGACAGCGCGTAGAAGAATTGGTACGTCTGGTCGGAGAACAGCATGACGATGAGGAACACCTCGATGATGCAGTTCGTCACGATGAGGGTGACGATGGGCGCGCCCTTCTTGTTGGTCTTCGCAAAGGCCTTGACGAACGACCCCTGCGCTGCCGCCTCGTACGGCGATTCCGACGACAGCACGGTGTAACCGAGCATGGCGCCCACCAGCGACAACACCACGCCAGCGTTGATAAGCGTGGCGCCCCAGCTGCCCACTGCGTGCTCCATGACGCCGGCAAGCGCGGGGTTGGAAAGCTCGGCAAGCTCGGACAGCGGCATGACGCCCATCGACAGCGTGGACACCATCAGGTAAATGGCAAGCACGCAGCAAAACGCGATGATGGTGGCCTTGCCGACGTCCTTGTCCTTCTTGGCGCGCCCGGAAATGGCGACCGCGCCCTCGATGCCGACGAACACCCAGATGGTCACCGTCATGGTGCCGCCCACCTGGTCGAAGAACGGCAGGCCTTCCACGGCGCCCTGCGAGAGATTCATCATGAAGATGGCGGGATCGAACTTCTGGAAGAAGATGATGGCGGTGATGGCCACGAAAATGGGCACGAACTTGCTGATGGTGATGACCACGTTGATGCCCGTGGCTTCCTTCACGCCGCGGCTGACCAAGAAGGTGTAGAACCAGATGAGGCAGCTTGCGCCGATGATCGAAGGCAGGTTATTGCCCGCACCGAAGATGGGGAAGAAGTACGACAGCGCACCGAACAGCAGCGCCGAGAAGCTCACCGTGCACAGAAGCGCGCTGATCCAGTAACCCCAGGCGCTGTTGAAGCCCAAAAAGTCGCCGAAGCCGGCCGTCGCGTAGCTGTAGATGCCGCCCTTCAGGTGCGGCTTGATGCGCGAGAGCGCGAAGAACGTCATGACCAGGCACAAAACGCCGACGGCCGAGATGCCCCACGCCGTGAGGATGGCCGCGCCGCTCGCGCCGCCGGCGGCCGCCTGGTCGCCGGAGAGGGTGAACACGCCCGCGCCGACGATCAGCGTGATAACCGATGTGACGAGGCGGAAAATGCCCAGGTTACCGTGCGTTTGCGGATCTTCGGGAAGCATGCCGGAACCCGTTACCACCATGTCCTGCGCGCCAACTGCCGCAGAAGAAGAAGCGGCGCCGCTTGCGGTGCCGGTTGATTGACCCATCGAATCCCCGATCGTTAGCAAAAACAGTTGATTGCCATCATACCCCAGTCGCGCGCCGGTGTTTTGCATACCCGTAACATTTCTGCATCGGCTGGGCGAGAAGGGCCGCGGCACGGCATGCAGGCGGCTACCGCTCGCGGAACCACCTGCGCCCCGCAATCGCCCTACGCCTCGAAGCTCGCCTGATCGACCAGCACGCGCGCCAACGCGGCGCGGTCGAGGTCGCATCCCAGGCCGAACTCGTGCCCGCGGCGGTTCAGCGTCACACGCCCGCGCTCCACCGTGTAAGGCGGGTCGGTCAGTTCCGCGTCGAAATAGCGCGCCGTCGCCGAGATGTCCCCCGCATCGCGCACCGACGGCAGCGCGCCGAACGCCGCATGCAGGCGCCGCGACACGCCCGTATCGTACATGCCGCCCATCCACACGCGGATGCCGCGCTGCTCGGCCATGCGCAGAAATTGCAGCGCCGGCTGCACGCCGCCGAACTTGCCGATCTTCATGACGTAGCACGCAAGCTCCGGATGCGTGAGCGCGCGCTTTAGGTCGTGGATGTTGCGAATCGACTCGTCCAGGCACACCGGCGTCCGCAGCTGGCGCTGCAGCACCTCGAGGCGCGAGAACAAATCGTGCGGCCCGTTCGCCGGCGGGCGGGCCGGGTCGTAGGGCTCCTCGATCCACTCGAGGCCCAACTCGTCCAAGTTGTGCAGCTCGTCTACGCCCCGCTCGGTGAAGCTTTGGTTCGCGTCAAGGGAAATTGCCAGGTTGGGGAACGCGTCGCGCACCGCTTTCGTGCAGATATAGGCCGTTCCCGGCGTCACCTTCAACTTGACGCGCGTATACCCCGCCGCCTGCGCGCGCTCGGCGGCGGCAACGGTTTCAGACGCCGAGGCCACGGGAATGGCCGCCGCCGCGGGCACGGACGCGAACGCCCCTGCATCCGACTGCCCGCCGATCAGCTGCCACAGCGGTCGCTCGACGATCTTGCCGTACAGGTCCCACAGCGCAGGCTCGAGCGCGCCGCGCGCCATGGGCAGCGAGCGCGCGGCCGGGCAGGCGGCGAACAGCTCGTCGGCCTCGCCCGGATGCAGCAGCACCGATCCCAGCAGCGCGGGGATCAGCTCGCCGGTAAGCGCGGCGACGTCCTGATCGAGCGTTTCAGGCAGGTACCAGTCGGTGGTGAACGCGACGCATTCGCCCAGGCCGGTGCGCCCCTTCCAGTCGACGACCTCGACCAGCACCGACTCGCGATACGACAGCGTGCCTTTGGCGGTGGCGAACGGCTTGCGGAACGGCAGGCGCACGCGGTAGAGGTTCACGCGCTTGATTTCCAGGCGCTGCTCGTACAAATCGCGCAACGCCGCGCGGTCGATTTTGCCGATGCCGGTGCGCGGGAAGCGATCGAGCGCGAACAGGTGCTTGGGCTGGTAGATCTTGGAAAGCTGCGGTTTGAGCGCGGCGGCGGTCGCAACGGCGAACGCGAAGTTGCTCTCGCCCTCCCCCGCCGGTCGGGCTGCGGAGGCTGCCGACTGCGCTGGCGCCCCCGCCGTCTGCCCGCCGGCGCGCTCGATGAAACCGACCGGTCGGCGGCCCCACGTTTCGTCGGCAGCGCCGAACACGTAGGCGTCGGCCACGCCGGGCACGCCGAGCAGCTTCTGACGGATCTCGGCGGGATAGACGTTCTCGCCACCGGAAATGAACATGTCGTCGGTGCGTTCCTTCACGAACAGAAGGCCGTTCGCGTCGAGCGCCGCCGTATCGCCGGTGAGGAAGAAGCCGTCGGCGGTGTAGGCGGCGCGGGCGTTCAGGTAGCCCCCGAACAGCCCCGGCCCGCGCACGGCAAGGCGTCCGAACCCGTCAACGCCCGGATCGACGATGCGCGCAACGTAGCCCTCCATCAGGCGCATACCGCCGGAAAAGCCCGGTTCGACCAGCATATTCGCAATTTGACTGGCGGTTTCGGTCATGCCATAGCTGGCGAACACCCGCGCATGCGCCTCAAGCGCGCGCCCGAGCGTGTGGGCGTTCAGCGGGCCGCCGCCAAGCAGGATGCAGGAATAGCGCCGCAGCGACGCCGCGTGCGGGGAGGCGAGCATGTCCTGCAGCATCTTATCCACCACGGAAATGTGTGTGGCGCCCCGCTTCCCCGAATCGATGAGCACCCGATCGGCGTTGAACCGGCGGTAAAGCACGAACGAGCCGGCGTTTATGATGCTGCGCACCACCATCTGCAGGCCGCCCACGTGGTACAGCGGCAAGCACACCTGCCACACGTCCGCGCCGCGCCGGCCGAGCGACGCGTTGGCGGCCTCGGCAGATCCGCAAAGGTTGTCCCAGGTCAACGGCACCGCCTTTGCGCGGCCCGTCGTCCCGGACGTGAACATGATGACCGCGGTGGCGCCGCTGTCGAACACGTGCGCTCCCCGCTCGGCGAAATGGATGACCGACTCGATGGCGTCCTGGCGCGCCATGTCCTCGCGCCGGCGCGCCGAGGTGCGCCCGTCGGCGCGGCCAAGCCCGTGGGCCGATCGCGCCTCGGCGTTCGCCACAAGCGAGCGGTTGGAGAACGTGGTGCGCGACACCTTGCCGTGCGCGGCGCGCCCCTCGCCCACCAACCGGGAACGCGCGGCGGCCACCAGCCCCGCCGCGTTCCCCTCGTCAATCGAGTAGGCGATGTTGATCGAAGGGCTGCGGCGCAAATCGAGCAGGCGCGCCCGCTTCTCGGCGGCAGTCAGGCGATTGTTGAGCGTGATCAGCGAAAACCCGCCATAAGCGGCGGCAAGCAGCAACAGCACGAACAGCGGCACGTTCGGAAGGTCGACCGCCACCGAGCTGCCCGGCGCCACCCCGCGCCGCGAAAGCTCGCCGGCGAGCGCCGCCGCGAGCATGCGCGCCTCGCGAAACGAAACCGCCTCGACCTTGCCGTCCTCGTCAACGTACGTGAAGAACGTGCGCTGCGGGTTCTGCCGCACCAAGCTCTCGAATACGCCGATCATGCCACCATCACGCCCTATGCCTACCTCATTACGCCTTGAAACGAAAACCCCGCCGCAAATGCCCTTACGGGAACTTCGGGTACTTGGAGAAGTCGGGCTTGCGCTTTTCCTTGAACGCGTCGCGGCCTTCCTTCGCCTCGTCGGTTGTGTAGTACAGAAGCGTCGCGTCGCCGGCGAACTGCTGAAGGCCGGCAAGGCCGTCGGTGGCGGCGTTGAACGACGCCTTCATGAAGCGCAGCGCCGTGGGGCTGAACTGCAGCATCTCGCGCGCCCACTGCACCGTTTCCTCTTCGAGCTGCTCAAAAGGCACCACCTTGTTGACCATGCCCATCTCGAGCGCCTCGGCGGCCGTGTACTGGCGGCACAGGTACCAAATCTCGCGCGCCTTCTTCTGGCCGACCATCGCCGCGAGGTAGCCCGCACCGTAGCCGGCGTCGAAGCTGCCCACCTTCGGGCCGGTCTGCCCGAATTTCGCCGTCTCAGCCGCGATGGAAAGGTCGCACAGGATATGCAGCACATGCCCGCCGCCGATGGCATATCCGTTGACCATGGCGATGACCGGCTTGGGCACCACGCGGATGAGTCGCTGCAGGTCGAGCACGTTCAGGCGCGGGATGTTGTCCTCGCCCACATAGCCGCCGTTGCCGCGAATCTTCTGGTCGCCTCCCGAGCAGAACGCCTCGTCCTCGTGGCGCCCGCCGTGGTTGGCTCCCGTCAAGATGATGACGCCCACCGACGCGTCGTCGCGCGCCTCGGTGAACGCGTCGTACATCTCGTTGACCGTCAGCGGCGTGAACGCGTTGCGGCGCTCGGGGCGGTTGATGGTGATCTTGGCGATGCCGTCGCAGGTTTCATACACGATTTCGCGGTACTGCTTGCCCGCTTGCCATTCGATGCTCATGCTTGCCTTTCCGATGCGCGCGCAGCCGCGGCGCGTCTGTAACATATTCGAAACAATACTAGCGCGTTCGCTGCCCCAAAAGGCAACGAACGCGCAAGACAATCTTATGATGACCCGCCCAGCGGGCCAGAGCAACCCGTAAAGGGGTGATTTACAGGAACTCCCGCAGCGCTTCCACCGTGCGGTTGTACTCGACCTCGACCTTCTTGAACATCTCGTCGGTGCCCTCGAGCTTTCCGGCGCGCAAGGTTTCGGTGATCTCGATGACCGGGTCGAACATGTTGGAGAAGCCCAGGTTCTGCACGATGCCCTTGAGCGAGTGCGCCGCCATGAAGGCCTCCTTGGCGTCGGCGGCGGCAAGGGCCGCGCGCAGCTTCTCGAAGCTCTCCTCTTCCAGGAACTTCGCGGCGAAACGGCTGACCAGCGCGTCGTTCATCAGGCGACGCAGCACGTCGTCGTAATCGGCTCCCAGTTTGTCGTATGCGTCTTTGATCGGCATTTACTCGTCCTTCTTCGCTTCTATATCATTCAGGTTATGGCCTATAAATGGGGGGGGGGGCACTTTCCGCGGCGTTCAGCTCGTCTTGAATGCGATCCTCCACATCGCGCAGGCATTCCAAAAGCAGCGGATTGAACGTACCGCACTCGCCGTTAAGGATCATGCGCATCGCCTTTTCGTGCGAAAACGCCTGCTTATAGACACGGTCGCTCGTCAGGGCGTCGTACACGTCGGCGACCGAAACCACCTGCGCCGAAATGGGAATCTCATCGCCGACCAGGCCGTCGGGGTAGCCGCGGCCGTCGTAGCGCTCGTGGTGCCAGCGGGCGATATCGCGCGCGGTCTGCACCAGCGAGCTGTCGGAGTACAGCTCCAGGCGCTCCAGCATGTCGGCGCCCACCGTGGTGTGCGTCTTCATGATGGCGAATTCCTCGTCGGTCAAGCGTCCGGGCTTGTTGAGGATCTTGTCGTCGATGGCAAGCTTGCCGATGTCGTGCAGCACCGACGCCATGGCGATGGCGGCGCGCTCGGCAGCGCTCAGCGCGTACTTGTCGGTCTTGCGCACCAGGCGTTCCAACAGAATTTCCGTGAGCGTGCGCACGTGATGGACATGCGGGCCGCTTTCGCCGTTGCGCAGCTCCATGGCGCCGCCCATGATGTCGACCAGCATGCGGCTATCGCGCTCGCGCTCATGGAACTGCTGCGAGAGCAGCTGGGTGAGCCGGCGCTGCTTGGCGTACAGGCGCATGATGTTGCTCACGCGCTGACGCACGATGCGCGCGTCGAAAGGGCGGCTGATGTAGTCGGAAGCGCCCAGCTCGTAGGCGCGCAGCACCACCTCGTCGGAATCTTCCGACGAAATCATGATGACGGGGATGTCCTCGATCCAGCTGCGGCGCGTCATGGTCGAGAGCACGTCGAAGCCGCTCAGCCCAGGCATGACGATGTCGAGCAGCACGAGTGAAATATCGGAGCCGTGCTTCTCGAGCTGTGCGATGCCGCCCTGACCGTCCTCGGCCTCGATGACGTCGTAGTTATCCTTGAGCATTTCGCTCAGGATTTCGCGGTTCATGAACGAGTCGTCGATCACCAGCAGAAGAGGCTTGTGGAACTCCTCGTCCACCTCCCCTTCCGCAGCATCGTGCTCGGTAATGACGGAGGCCTTGCGCTGCTTGGCGCGATACATCAGGCCGTCCGCGGCGCGCGCCGCCTCGTCGACGGTGCGGCCTTCCGAAAGGACGCCGCCGACGCTAGCGGTAATGCTCATATGGCTGTAGCCGGGAAGGGGCATGCGCGCGAGCGCGTCGGCGATGTCCTGCAGCTTGCGGGTGAAATTGTCGGAAGGCATGCCGGGCAGCACGACGACGAACTCGTCGCCGCCATAGCGCACGACCATGTCCGACTCGCGCACGCAGGAGCGGATGGTCTTGCCGACTTCCTTGATGGCCATGTCGCCGGCGTGATGGCCGAGCGTGTCGTTGATCAGCTTGAAGTCGTCCAGGTCGATGACGGCCACGCCGGCGTACAGGCGCTGATGGCGCAGGTTGTCCTCGTAGAAGCGGCGGTTGTACACGCCGGAAAGCGGGTCGCGGTACAGAAGATCCGCGTCCAGCCCCGCATCGGACATGGTGATGGGGGTTGCCGTCAGCAGCACGCATTCCTTGCCTTCAACCTCCACGTAACGCACCGTGGCCTGGTGACGGTTATCGTCCATGCGCAGCATCCTGGTTTCCTCGCCGTGCGTTTCGAACACGTCGAGGCATACCTGGCGCATGCAGGGACAATCCTGCCCGCACAAAAGGCAATAGCGCTCGGACCTCACCTGGTCCTCGGTGAGCACGCTGACCACCGGATACAGCAGTCGCAGGCGAACGAGCTCCTCGTCGAACTCCCCGCTCGTCATGCGCTGCGGCGCGGCGGCTTCCCGTTCCACCGCGTCCATACTCTGTGCATTCGGCGTATCCATGCAAGTCCTCGTCTTCCCACCACCCGCAGGCGGCGAACTATGCGCTAACCGCTAACAGTATCCCACTTACTGCAGCCAGGGCGTCCCATGGTTCCCATCATCGTCCCCTATTTCTCCGATAGGGGGGGGCACCGGCCGACCCGTCCGAGCGAAGCCGCGCCAAAAGGTTCGTCAACCGGTCCACTTCGAACGGCTTTGCCATATGCGCGACCATGCCGGCCTCGCGCGCACGGCGCCTGTCCTCGGCGAAGGCGTTGGCCGTCATGGCGACGATGGGCACATTCGCGGCGTCCGGGTGGTCGAGCGCCCTGATCCGCCTGGTCGCCTCGTAGCCGTCCATCACCGGCATCATCAGGTCCATCAGCACGACGTCGAAAGTTCCCGGCTCGGAATCGCGGAACAGGTTGACCGCTTCCCGGCCATTCACGACGCGCGTCACCTGCACGCCGACGTCGGTGAGCAGAAATTCGGCAATCTCGGCGTTCAGGTCGTTGTCCTCGACCAGCAGAACGCGCATGCCTTTCAGGGAAACCTCGCCGCCGAGGGCAGAACCTTCCGGAAGCTCGGGCGTCGGAGCTTCGCATACCTCGAAGGGCAGCGTGATCACGTAGGTGGTGCCGACCCCCAGCTCGCTTTCGAACGTGAGCGAGCCGCCCATGACCTCCACCAGGCTCTTCGCGATGGGCATGCCCAAGCCGGTACCGCCCGCCGACGCGCCGTTTTGCTGCTCCTGCGCGAAGGGGTCGAACAGGCGCTTTTGGAACTCCTCGCTCATGCCGATACCGGTGTCGGCGCAGGTGAACCGATACGTGGCACGCGTGCCGTCGAAGGAGACCTCCTCGAAGGTCAGCTCGACGCTGCCGCCGTCCTTGTTGTACTTCACGGCGTTGCTCAGGATGTTCATGAGCAGACGCTGCAGATGCGACACGCTCGCAAGCACCCACGGATGCTCGATGCCGACGGACTTCGATACGACCGCAACGTCGCGCACCTTGGCTTGATGGGCGATGATGCCGTTGAGCTCCTCAATCAGCTCGTTGAGGTTGACGGGCTGCTCGTCAAGCAGGATTTCCCCGCTTTCGAGCTTCGACATGTCCAAGACCTCGTTGATCAAGCCGAGCAGCAGGCTCGACGAGCTTTTGATCTTGCTCATGCATTCCTTCTGGCGCTCGAGGTCATCGGGACAGCACTCGGCCACCTGCACCATGCCCAGGATGCCGTTGATGGGCGTGCGGATGTCGTGGCTCATGCGCTGGAGGAACTCGGTTTTGGCGGTGTTGGCGTCCTCGGCGCGCTGCACGGCATCCGCCAAACCTTCGCCGTACTCCTTCTCACGCTGCACGAGCTCGGCCATGCGGTCATGCTCCTCGCGGCGGTGCATCATGCGGATGAGCACGACGACGGCCATGCAAACGCACAGCGCGGCGACGCCTACGCCGACGGTCGTGCCGATGATCTGGTCGAGCGCGATGTAGATGTAGACGTAGTTATCGCGCGCCTTGCCCATCGTGGCAAGGTAGATGCCGGAATCGGTGGGCACGATCGAGGCCTGCTTCGCGCGCAGCTTGCCCTTGAGCTGGTCGACGACATGCGAGCCGTCTTCGATATCGGTGCCGATGAGGGCCGCGTCGTTCGAGGCGACGATCGATCCGCCGTTCTCCACCACGATGGTGCCGCTGTCGGAGGTGTCGTAGCCGTCGAGCAGGCTTTGCACGGTCAGCTCGTAGCGATGGGCGAATTCCTTGGCCGTGTGGTAGTAACCCATAACGATACCGGCCTGGTCGGTACGCATGGCAGCCGAAACATCCACGTAGGAATCGTCGGAAAGATCAACGCGACGGGCGTGGACCTTTTCCGGGTGGTTAGCCACATCGAGGAAGATGTCGGTCTGGATGGACTCGAAGATTTCGGTCGAGCTGACCTCGTCGGTCGAATACTCGGAAAGCACGGTGCCCTGCGCGTCCGCGACGATCACGCCGGTCAAGCGCAGCTCGCTTGCGTATTGAGCCAGCTTGTCGACGGAAATGTCGCCATCGCCCTGCTCGATGTTGCGCGCAAGCTGCGAGGCGTTCTCGAGCGCACGCAAAGAGCTTTTCGTCTTGCTTGCCGAGTTGTACGCCTCGTAGGTGATGCTTTGCTGCTGCACGTAGTCGATCGTGTTGTAGGCGCGCTCAGACGTTTGATGCACCGCGTAGTTGAACACGATGAAGCAGCACGCCGCCACGGCCACAATCGTAGTCGCAACCGCGGCAATCCAGAATCGTTTCCCCTTAAGCATCGTGCGCATCCACCCCCAGGCATTTCGAGGGGTCTTCCAGGTACTTCCCGATGATGCGCTCGAGCGACCCGTCGGCGTGCATCGCCGAGAGCATGTCGTCGAGCGCGACGTCAATGCCGCGGTTGTCATTTTTATAGAAGGCGGCGCCGAGGCCGACATCGAGCAGGCTCTCCTCGAGAATGCGATACGTCATGCCGTAGTCCTTCTCGTACTGTTGGATGGAAACCTCGTGCGCGGCGATGGCGTCAACGTAGCCCTTGGAAAGCGCCGGGTAGAGCTCCAGGCGGTCGTCGATGCAGAACAGCGATTTCAGCTGCGGGATGCGGGGGTCGTCTTTATTGAGCAACAGGGTTTCGGGGCGCGTGGTGGACTGCACCGCCACCACTTTGCCCTCGAGGTCGCCCAAGGTGTAGATATCGCTTTCGGAGGAAACGGCCACCACCTGGCGGCTTTGCATGTACGGGCCGGCCCAGCGATACAGGTCCTCGCGCCCCGTCATGGAGAACGAGCCGACGATAAGGTCGATCTCGCCGGATTCAACCAGGGCGTCCTTGTCCTCCCAGTTGATGTACTTGAATTCGACGTTGTAGCCCATGCGGTTGAGCGCTTCGGTGAAGATCTCGACGTCGATGCCGGTGGGTTCGCCGTTTTCGTCAAGGTAGTTGTACGGGGGGTAGTTGTCGGAGCCCACGACGAGCGTGGGGCGAGAGTCGCCTTCGGACGACGAGCTGCCGGAAGAACACGCGCAGAAGCAGCACGCGATGCACATCAGCGCGGCAATGAGTGCAACTAGCCTTCGAAATCCCAACGACGGTCCTTCCGCTCAGACGCCGATCAAGGCCGATCAGCGCATTCCCTCCGAGACAGTAACCATAGAAGAATACCAGCTGTCACCGCCGAAAATGATGGGGATCCCGCCATTCGGTAAACTTTTAGACTTTCCCCCGGGGGAAACCCTGCAGCAAGCTGGGGTTTACGGAATGAACGGGGCGCATGAGGGAACGAGCGCCGGGGCGGGCGCGGCGACTGGGGCGCGGGACTGTTGGGGTGCGCAGGGCGGGGGCTGGGCGACTGGGGCGCGCAAGGGCGGAGCGGGGCGCGGGGGCCGCGCGGCGCAGAGGGCGGACCGCTCGCGCTAGGGCATGCCGTGGATGCAGGCGGCGAACGCCTTCGGGTCCTCGAGATGCACGTTGTGGCCCGCCTTCGGCACGACGCGCACCTGCGCCAAGCCCGCGGCATGCACGCCGTTGGCGAGCGCCGCATACTTCGCGTCCTTCGCGCCGGCCAAATACAGGACGGGATACCCGCGATCGCCCAGGTCGCGCAGGGAGCGCTCCACCTCGTGGCGCGACGGCATGCGATGTTGCCCGGCGCACTCGACGCTGCGGGCGAGTGCCTCGGCATCGTTGGCGAGCCTGCCGGCGCGCAGAAGCCGGCGGGTTTTCTTGGGCAGCTGCTTCTGCGTGTCGAACAGCGGAAGGTTTTCCCAGTAGGTCATGAAGGTATCCAGGCTCGTCTCGCGCAGACGGCGCACCGTTGCCGCGTCGCGCTCGACGGCGGCTTCGCGGTCGGCCTCGGTGGCCAAACCCAACCCCGCGCTTTCCAAAACCAGCCCGCGGGTGCGGCGCGCAAACGCCGCGGGGCCGGCCGTCAACAGCGCGGAGAGCGCCACGCGCCCGCCCATGGAGTAGCCCACGACCAGCGGTTTTCGCGGCATTTCATCGATGAAGTGCAGCAGCGCGTCGCCCTGCACGCCCAAGGCGTAGGGGCCGGGGCTTGCCGGCAGCGACGAGCCGCCGTGGCCGACCAGGTCGATGGCGAACAGCTCGCGTTCCTGGGATAGCAGCTCGCTCACCGTCGCCCACGTGGTCGCCGACTGCGCGAAACCGTGCACAAGCAACAGGGGGGCGCGGCGGCGGGATGCCGTCTCGCTCGGCACGTGCAGCACCCGGTGGCGCACGCCGAATGCGTCGAAGCTGAACGTTTCCTCACCCATGGCCGCGCTCCTACCAGTACGTCCCGTAGCGCTGCTTCACGCCCGAAAGCGGCACCGGCACCTCGATCAGGGAGATGCCGGCAACCTTGAGCGAAGAGCGGTATGCCTGGTCAAAGGCCGTAAGCGAGGTTGCCTTCGCGTACGGGACGCCGAAAGCGGCCGCGGCCGCGGCGAAGTCGATGTCCTGAGGCGTGAGGAACAGGCGCTCGAAGTAGTCATCGGCGGACTTCTGCGGCAGCATGTCGAAGATGGCGCCTCCGTTGTTGTTGAGCAGCACGATGGTGATGCCGCGAGCGCGGGCGCGGGCGGTGGGCGAAGCGGCGGCGGAACCGGCGGCGGAACCGGCGGTCGGGGCGGCCGCCTGCACGCGCAGCTCTCGCTGCAGGGCGAGCGCGTTCAGGTCATGCAGCAGGGTGAGGTCGCCGGCGAGCAGGGTGGTGCGCTCGAAGTGCTGCGCCGCGCCGATGGCGGTGGACACCGTGCCGTCGATGCCGTTCAGCCCGCGGTTCGAAAGCACACACAACTGCTTGTTTTGCCTGGTCAAGAATGTATCAATGGCGCGCACGCTCATGGAAGCGGCCGAGAAGAGGCACGACCCCTCGGGCGCCAAATCCAGCACGCGGCGCACGTAGGCGCCCTCGAAGGAATCGGCATCGGGGGACGCGACAACCGACGCGATACGCGTTTCGGCAGCCGCGTCGGCGGCCTGCCACTGCGCGAGCAGCTGCGCCTGCGCGGACGTCGGGGCGCCCGTCTCCGTTTCACCCGCGCTCATGGCGCGCGCGAAATCGACGGGCAGCATGCGCACGAACAGCGACGTCGCCGCGTTCATGTCGCGCGTCTCGAGGGGGTCGACGACCACCTGCACCGCGCCCGCCTGCGCACGCCGCGCCGCCCACTGGGTCGCCTTCTTGGAGATAGGATATCTGCCGAACCGGATGATGACCTGCGGATTCAACTCCTTATCCGTCACGATGCCGCCCGTGCCCAGCACGCTGTCATAGTTCGCGATAACCGCCGAGCTGCCGAAGCCGCGCAGGCCGGAAAGCGGGTCGGCGAGCACCGGCAGCGCATACGTTTCGGCAAACCGCAGCACGGCGCGCGCCTCGGCCGGCGTCGCGCATGAGCCTTCGCCCGCCAGCAGCACCGCGCCGCGAGACAGCAGCTCGAAGATGCGCCCGCACGTCGCGCCGTCAGGGGACCCCGTTGCGCGCACCACTCCGGCGGCGGCGTTTTCCCATGCCGGGCGGCCGCCATCGAACAGGTCCTCAAGCTCGACGGCGGGCTTCAGCGGCTCGTCGAACGGGAAGTTCAGGTGCACCGGCCCGCCGAAGCAGGCGCCGGCAATGCGCGCGGGAGCGCTGTCGGAACCGGAAACCCCCTGGTCAGCGTAGGTTATGCGGGCGGATTCGGCTTCCACAGCCGCCATCGTTTCCGCACCCGCGCCCAACGCGCAGATGCATGCCTCGCGCGCGGCTTGACGCGCGAACGCCAGCGACTGCTCGTCATCGGCCGGCAGCGGCATCGCGCGGAACGCCCGCACATGGCTTCCGTAAACATGAGACTGATCGCAGGTTTGCGGCGCGCCCAGTCCCTGCAGCTGCGGCGGGCGATCGCCCGTGAGCACCACGAGCGGCACGCGCGACGATTCCGCCTCCATGACGGCGGGGTAGTAGTTCGCCACCGCGCTGCCCGACGTGCACACCACCGCAACCGGGCGCCCGGACGCCTTCGCCATGCCCAACGCCAAAAACGCCGCGCCGCGCTCGTCAACGTCCACGAACAGGCGCATCCGCTGCGGCGCGCGCCGCGAAAGCTCGTAGGCGACCATGGACAGCGGCGTGGAGCGCGAGCCGGGGCTGACCACCACGTCGTGCACGCCCCAACGGGAAAGCTCGTCGAAGAACGCGCCCAAAAAGCGCGCCGTGGCGCGCGGGTTGGCGATTGTCATATGCATGCTCCTGTCGATGGCCCGGCGGCCCCGCACGCGACGCGAGGCGCACGCGGTCCGGGCTTTTCCCAGCTTGCAGGCTTGTTACAGCGTGAAGGACCGCGAAGTTTTCGCCTCGGGCAGGCCCATGTCGTCGTGCGCCGTGGGCACGCTTTGCCCGTCGAAGGCCGAAAGCGCCGTCTGCAGCTTCAAGCCGATTTCGTCGTATTCGCTTGCGGCGTCGCTGCCCGCGACGATGCCGCAGCCGGCGTACACCCAGCCGATTTCCCCGTCGAACACGCCCGTGCGCAGCGCGACGGAAAACTCGCCGTCGCCGGCGCCGTCGACGTAGCCGCACGCGCCCGCGAAGAAGCCTCGATTGTAGCTCTCTATCTGCCTGATCAGCATCTTCGCCTCGCCGACCGGCGTGCCGGACACGGCGGGCGTGGGGTGCAGGTCGCGCATCATCGACTCGAGCGGCACGCCTTCGAGCAGGCGCGCGTGCGCGGGCGTCATCAGGTGCTGGATGCGCGTGAGGGGCAGAATTTCAGGCGTGCGCGGAACGTCGACGTCGTAGCAGGTGCGCCCGAGCACGTCGCGGATGAAGCGCACCACGTAGTCATGCTCGGCGCGGTTCTTCTCGTCGGCCATCAAATCGCGCGCGAGGCGATCGTTCTCCACCGGGTCGGGCGAGGTGGGGCAGGTGCCCGCCAAGCACATGCTGTCCAGCGCATCGCCGCGCTTGCGCACCAGAAGCTCGGGGGTGCAGCCACAGAAGAACACGTCGGCGTAGCGGTAGAGCAAAACCGTGCCGTGCGCCGTGCCGTCTATGAGGTTGACCAGC
The DNA here is from genome assembly GCA_963604235.1 of Anaerovoracaceae bacterium. Taxonomy (GTDB): domain Bacteria; phylum Actinomycetota; class Coriobacteriia; order Coriobacteriales; family Eggerthellaceae; genus Senegalimassilia. The sequence goes on from CAVCPR010000029.1 coordinate 21,678, forward strand.
AGATCCTTCGACGAAAAGGGTGAGTCGGCCACCACTTTCAGGCGACGCGACAGCACGACCTTCTCCACGCGGGAGGCGTCGATGGCGGCAAGGCCGGCGGCGACGGCGCCCTCCCAGGCCTCGCGCGAGTCGGGCTCGAGCGTGTAGCCGATGGTGCGCCGCGTGCGCGCCGGGGCCGCGGCTGCCAAGCGCGCGAAACGCGCCACGCGCCCGGCGTACACCGGGCCGAGCGAGTTTATCTGCAGAAACGTTCCCCGCTCATTCTCCAGCAGCACCACTTCGGGCAGAAGCAGGCGCAGGTTGGGAAACGACTGGAACAGCTCGTCGGCGGGCGCGGGGTTATGCTCGTCGAAGCGGTTGAACGAGAAGAACACCGGCTGCTGGCCGACCGGGCCTTCGATGACGCATTCCGCGTCCTCGAGCACCGGCAGCGCGACGCAGCGGCCCAGCCCCATGAAGCGCACGGGGGCGTCTTTGCGGTAGTAGACGAATTGGTCGGTGAAGCCTTTCTGCAGCACGCAGAAGGCATCGACGATGTCCGCGTCAAGCGGTTGCGTATACGAGAATATCCTGGTCATACGCTCGCGCGGCTTACAGCTTGTACATAAACTGGAAAACGTCCTCGCGCTGAATGGTGATCTGCACGCCCAGGTCGGCGCCGACCGCCTCCAGCTTCTCCTGCACGGCGTTGAAGTCGGCCACGGAGCTGTCGAGCGTGGTCAGCATGGTCATGGAGAACATCTCGCCCAAGATGGTCTGGCTGATGTCGTCGATGTTCGCGCCGCACTCCGCCAACGCCACCGCCACCGCGGCGACGATCCCGCTGCGGTCCTTGCCCAAAACGCTGATTACGCACTTCATGTCGGCCCCTTTCGCCACCTTGCGCTTGCGCGCACCTAGTTTTGCTCCATAGTACCCGATAGCGCCGGTGCCGCCGGCCCCGATCAAGCATTTTCACCGAACACCGGCGAATGCCCGTGGGCGCACACGGAGCCGTATACGGAACACCTACCAATTTCCGAATAGCCTATCGCGCCTTCTGCGCTCTCACTCGACCCGACAAAATCTTGCTGTCGATGCAGCGTCCCTGCCAGGACTTTTGTAGGTGCGAACGCAAGTTCGCACAGTATAAAAGCGCCAAAGGCGCCCACTGTTTTTCCTCGAGCCGGCAACACCCGCTAAAGATGACAACCTTTCGACACCTCTGCCCCAACTACTCCGAAAACGGACTTTGCAACAGGTGGTTTACGCTCCCTTTACAAAGGTTTAAGGAGGGGCAGGCATCGTTCCTGCGCCGCGCGTGCTAGAATTGAACTCAATTTGGAACAAACGCAGGCAATACCGCCGTAAACGTGTTTGCCAAGGAAAGAGCCGGAGCGATTTCTCACGCAGGGAAGGCGCTACGAGGAGGACGGGATTGAACAGCATGCCGCTGCTTTGTATGGGAGACGATTCACCCTCTGCAACCGACAAGCCCGGCGCGCTCGGCACGTCCGAGCTCCCAGACGCCGCGCCGAGCGCAGCGCCCGCGATGGAGATGCCCTCGTGCAGCTAGCGGCTTTCATATGCGACGACGCGTGGCGCATCGATCGCGTGCTCGAAAACACCCTTCCCGTCGCACTTCCCAAAGACGCGCTGCTTTCCGATATCGCCGAGGGAATCGCTCATCTGGAAACCCCGAGCGATAAGGTTCACAAGGAGTCGTTCAAGCACGACCTCGTGAACCTACGTTTCAAGGGCGTCGACGAGGAAGTCCCGGCGCTCGTGTTCTCCTACCCGAACCGCTTCATGGTGTTCGCGTCCGTCATCGACAGCATGCAAGACCTGCGGGGCCTCGCCCAATCGCTCGTGAAGCACCTGACCTGGGCGGACGAAAACATCCCCAGCGCTTGCGGCGAGGGGCGCTTCCAAATCGAGCTACTCAACGACCGCCTGCTCGATTCCGAGCGCGCCATCATGAAGAAGAATCACCGTCTCGAACATTTGCTGAAAGAGGTGCGCCGTGCCCGCGACACGGTGACGGCGCTTGAGCGGGACAATGTGACGAGCCTCTACGATTCCTCCGGGTTCCACCACCACGTGCAGGAGCGCCTCGACGCGAACCCCGAAACCGCTTTCGACATGATTGCCGTGGACGTGAAAGGGTTCCGCCTGATCAACGAAGTGTACGGTCGCGATGCCGGCGACCGGGCGCTGCGCGACATCGCCGGCGTGCTCAGCGGGCTCGAAGGGGCCGACGAAGCGCTGTTCGCACGCGTGTACTCGTCGACGTTCTACGTGTTCGCGCCTTCTGAACTGCGCTTTTACGAGGCAATCGACCGCAAGCTCGGCGCGTTCCTCGCCGACTACCCGCTCCCCATCCAGCTGCACCTGCAAATCGGCGTCTATTTCGTTGACGACGAGGGGCTTTACGCGGACGAGATGTGCAACCGCGCCCGTCTCGCGCTCACGCGCCTGCCCGACCGCAACTGCGCCGGCGTCGTGTTCTTCGACAGCAAGCTGCGCAGCGACATGGTGACGCGCCACCAAATCATCGACCGCGTGCCCATCGCCGTTAGAAACGGCGAGTTCAAGCTGTTTTTGCAGCCGAAGGTGGACATGATCGCCGGCTGCGTCATCGGCGCCGAGGCGCTCGTGCGTTGGAACCACGCCGAGCTGGGCTTCCTCGCGCCCGACAAGTTCATCCCGCTTCTGGAGGAGAACGGCAGCATCTACGCCGTCGACCGCTACATCTGGGAAAAGACCTGCGAGTTTCTGCAGAAGCGCAAGGAGATGGGGCTTGTTTGCCTTCCCATTTCGGTGAACATCGCGCGGTCCGACCTGTACGAGGAGAACCTGGTGGAGGTGCTCACCTCGCTCGTGCGCGATCATGGCCTGACGCCCGACCTGCTGCACCTCGAGATTCTGGAGCGCGCCTACGTCAAGGACACCGGGCGCATCAAGGACGTGCTGCAATCCCTGCGTGACCGGGGCTTTTTCATCGAGATGGACGATTTCGGCACCGGCGAGTCGTCGCTTTCGATGCTCGCCGACCTGCCGGTCGACCTCATCAAGCTCGACCGCAACTTCCTGAAGTCGGGGCTGTCGGACAAGCGCCGCGTGGAGGTGGTGCGTTTCGTTATCCAGCTCGCGCGCAGCCTGGACATGAAGGTAATCGCCGAAGGCGTGGAGACGAAGGACCAGGAAGAGGTTCTCACCTCGATGGATTGCCACTACGCGCAAGGCTACTACTACTGCCGCCCCCAGCCAGCCGAGGTTTTCTTGACGGAAGCGTAGCGTTGCGGCGGGCGTTGCACGGCGGCGTTGATGGAGTTCGCCAGCTCGCTCATGAAATGAGTGTCGCGCCCTTCGGGCGCTCTCTAATACTGGTTGAACTTGCGTTCAACCCTA
>CAVCPR010000030.1:0-24613 GCA_963604235.1 Anaerovoracaceae bacterium
TACGTGTACTTCGCCTGCTTCCCGTCCATCGACAGCAGCACCTCGCTTCCGAACGACCGGTATACGTCAAGCCATTTTCCCACAGTGCCCCTGGGGACGGAAAGCCTCCTGGCGACGGACTTGTACCCAAGCCCCGAGCCGAAGAGCTCGACCGCCAGCCTCCTCGTCTCGATGTCGTGCTTCACCCTAAGATCCGTGCGCATAAGAAAACCTCCCATTTCTCGTGTCCAAGAAATGGGAGGCAGTTCAAACGGGAACCCCCTTCGCTGCTAGCAAATTTCCGGCATCGCTACCGGCGCCAGACGCGAGGTGCTATTCGGCAGCCTCTTCGCCCTCGGCCTCAGCCTCGGCCTTGGCGGCCTCTTCGGCTTCCTTGGCCTTGCGGGCCTTGGCGGCAGCCTCTTCCTTCTGCTGCTTGGCGGCGCGCTTGGCCTTCTCCTCGGAAGCGGCCTTCATCGCGGCGACGCGCTCGGCCTTGCGGGCGGCCTTCTTGTTGCCGTTGGACTCCTGCTTCTTCGGCTCGGGCTTGACGTAAGCGGCGCGCACCTCGTCGGTGACGATGGTGTTCACGAGAGCCATCAGGCCGGACTTGCGGTTGGCGGCCTGGTTCTTGTGGATGATGCCCTTGCCGGCGGCCTTGTCGAGCAGGCGGCAAGCGTAGAGGCCCTTGGCGTAAGCGGCAGCGGCGTCGCCGGCGGCAACGGCCTCGCGGGCGGCGCGGACGGCCGTCTTCAGCTCGGACTTGTAGGCGCGGTTGCGCTGACGGGCGATCTCGTTGGTGATGTTGCGCTTCTTCTGGCTCTTGATGTTCGCCATTTCTGGAAACTCCTTCTTCGTAAACGTTTGCCGAAACATTCGGCCCTAAAGCCTATCGCGGCAGGTGACCAAGCTTACGAAGGGGATATGCGAACGGAGCTCAGGTGACGGATTGGCATACGCGTGCACGGACGTGCGAAGTGCGCAGGTGCGCTGCATATGCGGGAACAGTCAGGTTTTCCTGTTCGCTGAAAGCCAATCGGCCACCCGGCACCGCGATGATCCTCCATGCAGCCTTGTCTGCGGACTCCCGCGCTCAAAATAAGCTTCGGGAACGCCTTGCCGGATACGCAATGCGATAGAATAGCAAACCGATACGGCTTTTCGGCCGGTTATTTTGCAATTGTGCAGGCGAATGCACAATTGGCGAAGGGGACAGCAGCACATGCTCACGAAAGGGGTTCGCATGCCTATCAAGGGGAATCGCAAAGGTACGCGCGTCGTTCTTGCCGCGGCCTGCACCGCCGCGATGGCGGCAGGCGCACTCGGTCTTGCCGGGTGCTCGGGCGCTCATCAGATGATCTCGACGGGAGAGGACTGCTCGTCGTGCCATTCCGACTCGAAGGCCACCTACGAGGTTTCCGCGCCGAAAGACGCCGCCTTAAGCGGCGGCACGGTGAACGTGAAGACCTCGGCTTCCTCGGTTGTCGTGTGCACGCCGACGTTCATCTCCGAGGACGGGTCGCGTTACGTGCCCGAGCAGCGCAAAACCGTGAGTGTATCCGGCGGGCAGGCGACAATCAAGCTTGAGCAGGGCACGTGGGCGCTCGTGGTCGCCGACGGGGACAACGTGAAGGCGAGCAAGCTCGTCGTCGTGGATGGCTCGGGAGCTGCCGCCGACGTGGAATTGTAGTGCGAGGCGAACCTGCAAGGCGCCTTGCCTGCTACTATTAAGGTTCAGGAAAGTTTGCACGGGCACCGCTTCGGTGCCCGTGATGTACGAAAGCGCGGGACATGACCGATCCGAGTCACATCAGGAATTTCTCCATCATCGCCCATATCGACCACGGCAAATCCACGCTGTCCGACCGCATCCTCGAGCAGACGGGAACGGTTTCGGCGCGCGATATGCAGGCGCAGCTGCTCGACAGCATGGACATCGAACGCGAGCGCGGCATCACCATCAAAAGCCAGGCGGTGCGCGTCAACTATACGGCCGACGACGGGGAAACCTACCAGTTCAACCTCATCGACACGCCGGGCCACGTCGACTTCACCTACGAGGTGTCGCGCAGTCTCGCCGCATGCGAGGGCGCGGTGCTCGTCGTCGACGCCACGCAGGGCGTCGAGGCGCAGACGGTCGCCAACGCCATGATGGCCATGAACGCGAACCTGGAGATCATCCCGCTCATCAACAAGATCGACCTGCCCTCGGCCGAGCCCGAGCGCGTGAAGGCTGAAATCGAGGACGGCCTGGCCATCCCGGCCGACGACGCGGTGCTCGCCAGCGGCAAGACCGGCGTGGGCGTCCATGACCTGCTTGAATCGGTCGTCTACAACATTCCCGCACCGCAGGGCGACGCCGACGCGCCCCTGCGCGCGCTCATCTTCGACAGCTACTTCGACCCGTATCGCGGCGTCGTGGCGCTCGTGCGCGTCGTCGACGGCGCGGTTCGCAAGGGCGACCGCCTGCGCCTCATGGCCACCGACAAAATCATTCAGGCCGAGGAAGTCGGCGCGCGCCACCCCGTGGAGGAGCCGTTGCCCGAACTCGGCGTCGGCGAGGTCGGCTACCTGGTCACGGGCCTGAAAGACCTCGTGCACGTGAAAGTCGGCGACACGCTCACGCTCGCCGAGGGCGGCGTCGACGAGCCGCTTCCGGGTTACCGCGAAGCAAAACCGATGGTGTTCACCGGCCTGTTCCCCATCGACTCCGACCAGTACGAGCCGCTCAAGGAAGCCCTCGAGAAGCTCTCGCTCAACGACCCGGCGCTCATCTGGGAGCCGGAGAAGTCCCACGCGCTCGGCTTCGGCTTCCGCGTCGGCTTCTTGGGCCTGCTGCACATGGAAGTGGTGAAGGAGCGCCTCGAGCGCGAGTTCAACCTCGACCTGCTCGCGACGGCGCCCTCGGTGGAGTACCACGTCTACAAGCAGGGCGGCACCATGGTCAGCCTTCACTCCCCGCAGGAGCTGCCCGACCCCGGCGAGATCGAGCGCATCGAGGAACCCTATCTCAAGGCGAAAATCCTCATCCCGCCCGATTACGTCGGCGCGGTCATGGAGCTGACGGTTTCGCGCCGCGGCACGTTCGTGAGCATGGAGTATCTCTCCGAGCACACGGTGGAGATGCTCTGGGAAATCCCGCTGTCCGAGCTTATCATGGACTACTTCGACAAGCTGAAGTCGAACACGAAGGGCTACGCCTCGCTCGACTACGACTTCGACGGATACAAGCCCTCTCAGCTCGTCAAGCTCGACATCCTCTTGTCCGGAAAGCCCATCGACGCGCTGAGCTTCATCGTGCATAAGGACAAGGCCTACGATCGCGGGCGCGTGCTCACCGAGAAACTCAAGGAGATCATCCCGCGTCAGATGTTCGAGGTGCCCATTCAGGCGGCCATCGGTGGGCGTGTGCTCGCGCGCGAGACGGTCAAGGCCAAGCGCAAGGACGTGCTCGCGAAGTGCTACGGCGGCGACATCTCCCGTAAGCGCAAGCTGCTCGAAAAGCAGAAGCAGGGCAAGAAGCGCATGAAGGCCATCGGCAACGTGGAAGTGCCGCAAGAGGCGTTCATGGCAATCCTGAAAGTCGACGATTAGGCGGCCCCGAGATGCGTCATACCGAAGAGGAATCAAGCTGGCTCGACGACGCTTTCGACGAGAAGAAGGCGGCGGCCGAGCGCGAGCAGATGTCGAATGCGTCGGTGAAGGTGGCCGGGTGCGGCTGCATTGCGGTCGTGTGCGCGTTCGTGGTGCTTATGGCCGTCACCGTTATCGGCGCCGTCGGCCTACTCGCTTAAGTCAAGGGTATTCATGGTGAATATGCACGAATTTTTCGCCGGACATCGGCTGCTGCTTGCGCCGATGGCCGGTGTGACGGATGAGGCTTTCCGTTCCCTGTGCCGCGAGCAGGGCGCCGACCTCACCTATACGGAAATGGTGTCGGCAAAGGGGCTGTCGTTCGCCAATGAGAAGACGCGCCATCTGCTCGACCTCGCGCCCGGCGAGGACGTGGTCGCCGTGCAGCTGTTCGGGCACGAGCCGGCGGTTATGGCCTCGCAGGCCGCGTGGATCGAGCAGGAAATGGGCGATCACCTGGCCTACCTCGACATCAATATGGGCTGCCCCGCGCGCAAGATCGTCACCAAGGGCGACGGCAGCGCGCTCATGCGCGACCCCGAGCTTGCCGCCGCTATCGTCTGCGCGGTGCGCAAGGCGGTCGAGCACCCGGTCACCGTGAAGTTTCGGCGCGGGTGGGACCTCGGCGATGAAACCGCTCCCGCCTTCGCGCGCCGCATGGAGGACGCCGGAGCCTGCGCGGTCGCCGTGCACGGCCGTTTCGCGCAGCAGCTCTATCGCGGCAGCGCCGAATGGGACTGCATTGCGCGCGTCAAGCGCGCCGTGAGCATTCCCGTCGTCGGCAACGGCGACGTGCGCAGCGGGCGGGATGCGTGCGCCCTCGTCGAGCATACCGGCTGCGACGCCGTGATGATCGGGCGCGCCGCCGAGGGCAACCCGTGGCTGTTCGCCCAGGCGGCGGCCGCGTTGCAGGGCGAGCCGGAACCTGTTGCCCCCGACGCCGCGGGCCGCATCGCCATGGCGCGCCGCCATGCGCGCCTGCTTGCCCAGCGCGAGGGGCGTAACATCGTGCGCATGCGCAAGCACGCGGCGTGGTACATGGCGGGGCTTCCGGGCGCCGCCGCCGCGCGCGGCAAAATCAACGCCTGCGTCTCCGTCGAGGATTTCGACGCCGTGTTCGACGAGCTGCTCGAGGAAGTGGCGCGCCATGCATGACGCGTACCGGGCACTGTATCTGCATCTGCCGTTCTGCGTGAAGCGCTGCGCCTACTGTGACTTCGCCACCAGCGCAAAGTCGGCCGACAGCCCCGAGATCGATACGTACATCGAGGATTTGTGCCTGCAGATCCGCCGGGCGGCCAAGCGCGGCGACCTCGCCGATATCCGCACCGTCTATCTCGGCGGCGGCACGCCCTCGCATATCGGCCAGGCGCGCCTGTCCATGCTGCTCTACACGCTGTCGCTGTCCATGCGCCTCGAGCCCGATGTCGAGTGCTCCATGGAGGCGAACCCGGAAAGCCTGAGTGCTGCGATGGTCAAGGACATCTGGGCGCTCGGCGTCAATCGGCTTTCCATCGGGGTCCAAAGCTTCGACGATGCGGTTCTTTCCGTGTTGGGGCGGGCGCATGATGCAGCAGGCGCGGCGCGCGCGGTCGAGGTGGCCCATGAACGTTTCGAAAACGTCAGCGTCGATTTGATGTGCGGCATTCCCGGCCAGAGCCGCGAATCGTTTGCGGCGAGCGTCGAGCGTGCCATTGAGCTGGGTGTTTCGCACGTGAGCGTCTATCCGCTGACCATCGAGCCGCATACCCCCTTCGACGCCATGGTGCTTCGCGGCGAGATGCCCGAGCCTGATGACGACGTCGAGGCCGATCAGATGGCCCTTGCGGCGGATTTGCTCGGCGCCGCGGGCTTTACGCGCTATGAGGTCGCCAGCTACGCGCGCCCCGGTTTCGAATGTGCGCACAACAAAGCGTATTGGACGGGTGTGCCGTACCTGGGCCTCGGCAGGAGCGCGGCCACCATGACCCAGGACGCCACCCGGCGTATGCGCATGCAGGACGGCCAGGTAACCGACGATTTGAACGCCGCCCAAATGGCGGCGGAGGACTTGATGCTGGGAATGCGCATGTCCGTCGGCGTGTCCGATAAGGCCGTGGCGCGTGCGGCCCGGCTGCTTCCCAGTGTGGAAGCGATCTTCGAGCGTCTTGCCGATAAGGGGCTCGTCGCGCACACCGAGGGCCGGTGGCGCCCGACCGAGCGCGGGTGGCTCTGCGGCAACGAGCTGTACGGGGAAATCTTCGACCTAGCTCCCTAGGTGCGCGGCAGCGTTCGATCCGCCTGCGGCAGGGGCTATCGCGCTCGGTCTCGGCAAAATCACGCGAAAGCAACCGCTTCCGGTATTCTTCGTTACGATTCGGTGCAATCATTAGCACTCCGGCATGCCGGCTGCTAACATAGCAAGTTGCGAAATGCCCGAGAATTCATACGACGAGAAGGGAAAGGGGTGCGATCGTGCTTTCCGATAGGCGGCAGAAGGTTTTGGCGGCCCTCATCGAGGAATACGTCGCGCGCGCCCTGCCCGTCGGCTCGCGCACGCTCACCGAGCGCTATCAGCTCGGCGTGAGCGCCGCCACCGTGCGCAACGAGCTTTCCGTGCTTGAGGACGGCGGCTATATCGCGCAACCGCACACCTCTGCGGGCCGCGTCCCGACCGATCAGGGTTACCGCGCGTTCGTCGACAACCTGCTTGCGCAGGGCGGCGGCGAGGCGGAGGACGAGCGCTGCCAGCAGGCTGCGGAGAAGCTGCGCGAGAGCGCCAGCGAGCTCGACGAGTTGGTGGAGCAGACGTCGGCGGCCCTCACGCGCCTGACCGATTGCCTGTCCATCGTGCTCGCGCCATCGGTGCTCGACCTGCACATCAAGCAGCTCTCGCTTATTTCCATGAGCCCGCATCGCGCGCTCGTCGTGGTGGTGACCGAGGACGGGCAGGTGTTCAATAGGCAGATGGAGTTCGCCGAAGAGGTTTCCGCGGATGAACTCGCGCGGGCCCAGCATCTGCTTAACGACGTGTTCGGCGGCAATTCGCTGCATGACATCGAATGCGGCTTGGGCACCGGCATGACCGAGGCATTCCGCGACCCGGTGGTGCGGATGGCGCTTGACGAGGTGCTCTCGTGCATCAAGGAGGGCGAGGGATCGCGGGCGCACAGCCTCGGCGTTTCCAGCCTGCTTACGCAGCCCGAGTTCAGCCAGTCGCAGTCCATCCTGCCGGTCATGCAGCTGCTCGAGGACGATACGGTGCTGCTGCACATTCTCGACGACACGGCGACGTCGCACGACGGGCTGCCGGTCGTGCGCATCGGCGCTGAAAACGATGCCGAGCAGCTTTCCGGCGTCTCGGTCGTGGCAAGCCGCTACGGCCGCGGCGAGGCGGCGGGCGTGGTCGCGGTCATCGGCCCGACGCGCATGGATTACTCGAAGGTTATTCGCGCGGTCCGCATCGCCGGTACCGCGCTTGGCGATATGTAATGGTACGGCGGGGGCGGCTAGCTCCCGAGGAAAGGTAGTTTCATCTCATGGCGAAGGACCTCTACGAAGTTCTGGGCGTGGCCCGCGACGCGACCGAGGCGGATATCAAGAAGGCGTTTCGGCGCAAGGCGCGCGAGCTGCATCCCGACGTCAACAAGGCACCCGATGCTGAAGACCAGTTCAAGGAGCTCAACGAAGCCTACGACGTGCTCAGCGACGCCAACAAGCGTGCGCAGTACGACCGTTTCGGCACCATCCCGGGCGCCTCGGGCGGCGGATACAGCGGCGCGGTCGATTTCGACGACCTGTTCGGCGGCGGCTTCGGCATGGGCGACATCTTCAGCAGCTTCTTCGGCGGTGGCGGCGGTGCGCGCCAGCAGCGTCGCGAGGGCCGCGACATGGGCGTCGGCTTGCGTCTGACGCTTGAAGAGGTGGCCACCGGCGCCAAGAAGGAGATCGTTTACGACCGCTTGGCTCCATGTCCCGACTGCGACGGCACCGGCACCGCCGAGGGCGGCACCGAGGTCACCTGCCCCGAATGCCACGGCAAGGGCCGCGTCGTCACCGTGCAGCGCACGTTCCTCGGCGACATGCAGACGCAGTCCACCTGCGGCAAGTGCGGCGGAACGGGCAAGGTCATCGACAAACCCTGCACCGAATGCGAGGGTCAGGGACGCGTTCCCGACCGCCAGCGCGTCACCGTCGAGGTTCCGGTCGGCATCCGCGACGCGCAGCAGCTGCGCCTCACGGGCTTCGGCGAGGCAGGCGTGCGCGGCGCGCGGTCGGGCGACCTCATCGTCACCTGCCGCGTGCAGCCGCACGAGTTCTTCGAGCGCGACGGCGACGATCTGCATTGCCGCGCGAACGTTTCCGTCGTCCAGGCGGCGCTCGGCTGCGAAATCGAGCTCGACGGCATTTTCGAGGATGAGAAGATCACCGTCCGCATTCCCGAAGGCCTGCAAAACGACCAGGTGGTTCGCGTGAAGGGCTTCGGCATGCCGCGTTTCCGCAGCGATCAGCGAGGCGACTTGTACGTGCATGCGACCGTCGAGGTGCCGAAGAAGCTCACCGAGAAGCAGCGCGAGCTGTTCGAGCAGCTCGCCCACGAGCTGGGCGAGGACGTCGCCGAGCAGCGCACCCCGCTGCAGAAGCTGCGTGACAAGTTCAACTAAGACTTGGAGTGATCCGCCGCCATGGGCGGCGGCTCTCCCGATGAGGGCTATGCCAGGCTTAGCGCGTTGCATTGGGCGCTACGCCTGGCAATCAGGGGGCATTCCGACTCGCTTTGTGCTTCACGAGAATGTGCTTTGCGGCGACGCTGTTTCCGGTATAATGCAGCGAGCTGTCCGGCTTGCCGGATGGACGTAATGGATCCATAGCTCAATGGTGGAGCAGGGGACTCATAATCCTTTGGTTCTCAGTTCGAATCTGGGTGGATCCACCAAAATACCAGGTCAGAGGTTTATATCTCTGACCTTTTTGTTTGGTTCGACGTATTCCTCTGTAAAATCCTGTACATAATCGAATGAAGTTTGTTTATTAGAATAGAACAAGTGTACGTATTCTGATACAATGTCGGTATGGAAGAAATTGCAACATATCAGTCACTGGTTCCGAGAGAAGATGCCGATCGCCTGAACGAAGCGCAGCTGCAAGCCGTGCATGCCACGGAGGGCTTCGTGCGCGTCATCGCAGGCGCGGGCACGGGCAAGACACGGGCGCTGACGGAGCGCTTCGCCTACCTGGTGAACGAACTCGGCATCCTGCCCGGCAACATTCTGTGCGCCACGTTCACGAACAAGGCGGCCAATGAGATGCGTCACCGTATTCGCCTGCTCACGGGAGATAACGACACGGGCTACATCAACACGTTTCATGGCTTTTGCGTTTCCGTGCTGCAGGAAGATTGCCATGCGCTGCAGTACCCGAAGAGTTTCTTGGTGCTTGACGCCTCCGATATCGATTCGATGCTCCAAGTCATCTACGACGAGCGGGGCCTGACGCTTCGCGACATGACGTTCTCGGACGCTCGAGACATGATCGAGATGATCAAGCTCAAGGAGCGTCCCGATTACCATCTGGATATGCTTGCCATGCCCTTGGCGCAGCTGCGCGAAAAGTATGAGGCAGCGCACACGGTCAAGGACATCATTTTTTACGGGGTGCTCTATCAGGAGAAGAAGTGCTTTGGGCTCGACTATGATGACCTTATCGTGTTCACGCTGTACCTGTTCGAGGAGTTTCCCGACATCTGCTTGAAGTGGCAGCAACGCCTGGAATACATCATGGTCGATGAATTCCAGGATATCGACGAGCCGCAGTATCGATTGATGGAAGTACTTGCCGGCTACCATAAGAATCTGTTCGTGGTCGGAGACCCGGACCAGACCATTTACACGTGGCGCGGTGCAAATATTCGCTATCTGCTTGATTTCGACGCCTCGCATCCGGGGTGCCGAACCATCATGATGCTGGAGAACTACCGCAGTACGCCGCAGGTCATCGCCGTGGTGAATTCGCTCATCGAGAAGAATCGTCAGCGTATGGACAAGCGCCTTGTTGCCTGCAGGAGGCAGAGCGGACCGACGGTGTGGCACCATGCTCCCGACTCCGCTCAGGAGGGATGCTGGATTGCGGAGGGCATTCGGGCGCTGCATGGCGAGGGCGTCGCCTATCGCGACATCGCCGTGCTGTATCGTGCGCATTACGCCTCGCGAACCGTTGAGGAAGCCCTGTGCGCCGCCGAGATTCCCCATATGGTTGCGAGCGGTGCGCCGTTCTTCGCGCGCCGCGAAATCAAGGATGCCCTATCGTACCTGCGTCTTATCGCCATTCAGGACGACCTGTCGTTTCAGCGCGTCGTTAATGTTCCGAAACGTAATTTGGGACAGCGGCGTATGGCTTTCCTGCGTACCTGGGCCGACGAACACGACTGCACGCTGTTCCAGGCACTCGAGAAGACGGTCGATGAGGATATTTTTGCCCGTACGAAAGCAAGGCAGTTCCTTTCGTTGGTGCACCGCTTCCGCTCGTCGGTCGAAGGACGTTCGATTTCGGAAATCCTCGCGGCGCTCCTCGACGAGAGCGGCTATGAGCGCATGTTGCGCACCGAGGGCGCGCAAGAGCGTCTGGACAATATCGCGGAGTTGAAGCAGTCGGTGTACGAGTTCGAATCGACGTGCGGAGAGGAAGTTGGCCTGCTCGACTACCTGCAGCATGTCGCGCTCCTCAACAACTCCGACGCCTTCGATCGCGGAAGGGATCGCGTCAAGCTGATGACCGTCCATGCGGCAAAGGGCTTGGAGTTCGCGCACGTGTTCGTCTGTTCGCTCTCCGAGGGTGTCTTGCCCTCTCGGAAAACGGATACGCCGGAAGGCATGGAGGAAGAGCGCCGGCTCGCCTTCGTCGCCATGACGCGCGCAAAGGACGGCCTGTATCTTTCCGAGGCGGAAGGGTTCTCTCATCAGGGCTCGCCGCGCTATCCCTCGCGTTTCCTGCTCGATATCGACCCGGCGACGATTCAGTTCTCCAATAGGCTAAGCGAGGAGACGCTTAGCGACGCTCGAGACTCGTATGCGCTTACCGATCGCTTGTTGGCGGACCGTGCGCGCAGCGCATCCATCGCGGTGGGACAACGCGTGCGCCATGCGGTGTTCGGGCAGGGAATCGTTATCGGTACCGACGACCAGAAGAGGGCATATCTTGTTGAGTTTGATGAGCTCGACACGCCGCGGTGCATTTCATTTCGAGCTAAACTCGATCCGATAGGGGGATAGATGCTTTTTAAGGGTATGACGGTGCGGTCTGTGGCACTTTGCTGCGCTACGGTAGACTCAAAGTCATGAGTAAACCTGAGACATTCCAGCAATTCAGCGTCGAGAAGGGCTTTAGCGCTCCTTCGTCGCGTTCGGTCGGGGAGGGGGAGGCCCGCTCGACCGAGTCCGACGCTTCGCACGTTGTCGCCGCGGATAAGGTGAACTTTGAAGCGGGCCTGGTGCATGAAGCCGTTCCTGCCGACGAGTCGTTCGAGGACAAGCTCGCCCGCATCAAGCGCGAACTCGATTCCGTCCCCGCACTGCCCGGCGTGTACCTGTGGAAAGATTCGTCGGGGCAGGTCATCTACGTCGGCAAGGCGAAGCAGCTGCGTGCGCGCATGCGCCAGTACGTGAATTTCCAGGACGAACGCGCCAAGATACCCCTGCTCGTCGAGCAGATATCGACCTTCGAATACATCGTCGTCTCAAGCGAGCACGAGAGCCTGGTACTCGAGAAGAACCTCATCAACCAGCATGCGCCCTGGTTCAACGCCGACTTTAAAGACGACAAATCATATCCGTTCATCGCGCTGACCAAGGGAGACGCATTTCCCGCCATCAAGTTCACGCGCGAAAAGCATCGGCGGGACACGCGCTATTTCGGCCCGTATACCGACAGCCGCGCGGCGCGCCGCATGATGGACATCGCCCGCCGCGTGGTTCCTATCTGCGCCTCCACTTGCGCCGATTGGCGTGCGCTCACGCGTCGGCTGCAGGCCGACCCGATGGCGCTGCTCGATCGCGACAGCCGCCCGTGTTTCGATTGCCATGTCGGTTTGGGGCCGGGGGCGTGTTGCGGGCGCGTCACGCAGGCGGAATACGCGGAAAACGTCAAACGGGTAGAGCGTTTTCTCTCAGGAAACCATCGGGAGTTCGTTGCCGAACTCACTGACGAAATGCGGCAGGCTGCCGAAGAGCTCGACTTCGAGCGCGCAGGACGCATCAAGCAGCGTATCGACACCATCAACGGCCTGACCGATAAGCAGGTTGCCGTCAGCGCGCGCAGTTTGAATGCCGACGTCATCGGCTTTTACCGCGAGGAAACCATCGCGGGCGTCCATGTGCTCGTGGTGCGCGAAGGCCGCATTATCAACAGCAACGAGTTCGTTTTGAATCGCGGCCGCGACGTACCCGACGAGGACCTCGCGCATATGTTCCTGCTGCGCTACTACGATTCGACCACCTCGATCCCGCATGAGGTCATCGTGCGCAGCATGCCCGAGGACGCGCAGGCGATGGGTGAGTGGTTGACCGAAAAACTCGCGAGCCATCACGGAGCGAAGGTGCGCCTCGTCGCGCCTGAGCGCGGAGAGAAGGCCGATCTCGTCACGATGGCGGAGCAAAATGCCAAGCATACGCTCATGCGCTACAAGGTGCGTACCAGCTACGAGGACAAGCGCGTCAACGAGGCGCTGCTGCAGCTGGAAAGCGCGCTCGCGCTCGACGGCCCGCCCATGCGCATCGAATGCTTCGACATTTCCACCAACCACGGCAGTTACACCGTTGCGTCGATGGTCGTGTTCACCGGCGGCAAGCCCGACAAGTCGCAGTACCGCCGCTTCAAGATCAAGTCGCCGCTCGAGGAGGCGAACGACTTCTTGTCCATGCGCGAAGTGATGACCAGGCGTTATTGCGCCGAGCGCATGGCCGATGAGCGGTTCGGGTCGAAGCCCGACCTCATCATCCTCGACGGCGGCGCGCCGCAGCTGTCCGCCGTGCTCGACCAGTTCGCCGAAATGGGCGTCGAGGGCATTGCGCTATGCGGCCTGGCCAAGCGCGACGAGGAACTGTTCGTCCCCTGGCAGGACACGGGCCCGGTTGTGCTGCCCAGCGGCAGCGCCAGCTTGTATTTGGTCAAGCAGGTGCGCGACGAGGCTCACCGCTTCGCCATCACCTTCCACCGCGAGCTGCGGGCGAAGGGCATGACGGCGAGCATCCTCGATGAGGTGGCGGGTCTTGGGCCGGTGCGCAAGAAGGCGCTGCTCAAGCACTTCAAAAGCTTCAAGAACCTCAAAGCCGCCTCGCTCGATGACATCCTTGCGGCGAAGGTCGTTCCCGCAGAGGTCGCCCACGAGCTGCATCGCGTTCTCGAGCAGTATAATAACCAGCACGCCGCCAACGGCGCCATCGAAGAAGAAGGAGCATCGGATGAGCAATGAAGCTGAAGCGCTGCGCAATATGCCCGAACTGGTCGTCGTGACGGGCATGAGCGGCGCCGGCCGCACCGAGGCCATGCACGCGTTCGAGGACCTCGGCTACTTCTGCGTCGACAACCTGCCCTCCGCGCTCATGGGCGATCTTATCTCGCTGACCGGCATCGACGGCCAGCCCGATGCGTATCGCAAGCTCGCCGTCGTATGTGATGCGCGCAGCGGGGCGTTCTTCGGGAGTTTGGTGGCCGAGCTCGACAAGGTGAAGGCCGCGGGCATCGACTGCCGTATCATGTTCCTTGACGCCGATGACGAGAAGCTCATTGCGCGCTACAAATCCTCTCGCCGCCGCCATCCGCTGTGTCAGGACGGCAGCTCCATCGCCCTTGGCATCCAACGCGAGCGCGACATGCTCTTCGAGCTGCGCGAGCGCGCCGACCATGTCATCAACACCACCGACATGCTCCCGCAGCAGCTGCGCGGTACCATCCGCGCGCTGTTCGCGCCGGGGGAGGAGCGCGCCGGGCTGCAGGTCACGGTCTATTCGTTCGGGTTCAAGCACGGGGCGCCGGTGGACGCCGACCTGGTCATTGACGTGCGCTTTCTCCCGAACCCCTACTACGACATCGAGTTGCGCCCGCAAACCGGTCTCGACAAGCCGGTGCGCGACTACGTGCTGTGCCGCTCCGAAACCGAGGAATTCCTTAAGCGCTGGTATGGCCTGCTCGATTGCGTGATGCCCGGCTACGTCGCCGAGGGCAAGCAGCAGCTCGCCGTCGCCGTCGGCTGCACGGGCGGCCAGCATCGCAGCGTCGCCATCGCCGAAGCCACCGGCGACTACCTCAAGCGCAAGGGCTATCGCGTCAGCGTCGCGCACCGCGACCTGAAGCTTGCCGAGGGCGTTGACGGCAAGCCGGCGGCAGGTCCCGCGCGCGTCGGCGCGCCGCATACTCCAGCTGCCGAAAAAGGGCTGGAAGGCTAGCGCATGGATCTGCATTCAACCGCTGCAGGGCCTTTGCGCGAAAAGCGCACCGCCGATACCGGCTCGCCGTTTCCGCACGACCCTTCGCAAACCGCCGCGTTCGCCCCGCTCTACGCCGCCAAGCCCGTTGATGGTGGTGACCAAATCAAAGCCGTCGTCATCGGCGGCGGCACCGGCGCGCCCGTGTCCATCCGCACGCTGCTGTCTATGGGCGTGCGCACGTCGGCCGTGGTCGCCATGGCCGACGACGGCGGCTCGACGGGCATCCTGCGCGAGGAGGCCGGCGTCACTCCTCCCGGCGACATTCGCAAATGCATCTGCGCCATGGCCGCCGATCCCAACGACCCGCTGACGCGCGCGTTCAAATACCGCTTCCCGTTCGCCGACAACCACACGCTCGGAAACCTGATGCTCTCCGCGCTCGAGGAGGCGACGGGCGCCTTCCCCGAAGCGGTGACCATCTGCGAGAACCTTCTGCATGCGCGCGGTCACGTCTATCCGTCAACGCTCGATCGCGTATCGCTCGTGGCGCGCACGCGCGACGGCCGCTATATCGAGGGGCAGGCCGTCGCGTGCCATTCGCGCTGCGCGCTTGCGCACGTGCAGCTGCGCGGGGCAGGCCGTATCGTCGCCTATGAACCTGCGCTTGAGGCCATCCGCGAGGCGGACCTCATCGTGCTCGGACCGGGTAGCCTGTTCACGTCCATCATTCCGAATCTCCTGGTGCCCGGTGTCGTCGATGCCATTCGGCAGTCGAAGGCGGCGACGTTGTTCGTGTGCTCGCTTGCCGACATGCAGGGCGAAACCTGGGGGCTCACGGCGCGCGAGCATGTGGAGGCGCTGCTCGATCACGGCATGCGCGGCCTGCTCGATTACGTGTTGGTGCATAGCGCCTCTGCGGTTCTTCCGGACTCTTCGAGCGCCGAGGCGGGACGTGCGCCCGGCGATGCCTCCCGCATGGGCAATGCGCGCTTCGCCGTCGACGACGCGCAGCAGGCCCGCGAGGGCCGTCGCGTCCGCCCGGTGCGCATCGATCGCGTCGATCTGCGCGCCATCCAGTCGCTCGGCCCCGCGGTGATCGTCCGCAACCTCGTCGATCCCGAGCGTCCCACCTGGCACGATCCATTCGCGCTTCGAGAAGCTTTCACGGGGGTGTTGCGCCTATGTCGTTCACAGCGCAGGTAAAGGAAGAGCTTTCCCATGTCGAAGCGGTATGCAGCCATTGCGACAAGGCGGTACTCGCGGCGCTCGTGCGCATCGAGGGCACGCTGTTCGTCAGCGGCAAGAATCGCTATCGCGTGGAGGTGGCCACCGACGCCCCTTCGGTCGCCCGCCAGGTCATTAAGCTTCTCCACGAGCTGTACAAGCTCAAGACGAACCTCACCGTTCGCCGCAGCGTGCTCCATAAAACGCCGAACTACCTCATCGAGTGCCCGGCTCAGCCGCAGTTGGCCGCAGCTTTGAAGGACATGGGCGTGCTGTCGGACGAGGGCGGGTTGCAGCTCGGCATATCCGATCAGCTGGTGGCGAAGGACTGCTGCGCAGCGGCGTATTTGCGCGGAGCGTTTCTGGGCAGCGGCTTCGTGTCCGACCCGCGGGGCGATTTCCATTTCGAGATCATCGTGGAAACGCGCGACCTTGCCGACGGCATCGTTGCGCTCATGGCGCGTCGCGGCATCAACGCCCGCGTCATGCAGCGACGCAACTCCTATATGGTCTACCTGAAAAGCGGCAGCACCATCCTGGAATTCCTCGCGCTCGTCGGGGCGCACCAAAGCGCCTTGTCGATGGAGAACGCCCGCGTCATCAAAAGCGTGCGCAACGACGTCAACCGCCAGACGAATGCCGAGATCGCCAATCAGGCGAAAACCTCGCGCGCGTCGATGGACCAGCTCTATGCGATCCGGCTGGTGCTCGAGGCCTACGGCATGGAGGAGCTTCCTCCCGCGCTGCAGGATTTCATCAAGCTGCGCGTGCATAACCCCGACGCCACGCTGAAGGAGCTCGGCGAGCTTGCGACGCCGCCGCTTTCCAAATCGGCGGTGTATCATCGCGTCAGGCGCATCGAGCAGATGGCGCGCGAAGTTGAGCAGCGCAAACGCGAATGAGATCTGGCATGACGTGGTAATCTCGGGGACCTCGGCTGGGTCGCCTGGCTAGTTCGGCTCCGCTTCAGCACGTGCAAATCACCCCGCAAGGGCGCTTCATCCGCGTAATCGACCGTCCGCCGGATAGTTCGGAACACGCGGGTCGTATCGGCTACACTTATCCTGTTAGGCTCAAATGAGTTTTCGAAAGGAATTTCGCAATGGCAATCAAAGTTGGCATCAACGGATTCGGTCGTATCGGACGTCTGGCGTTCCGCGCCATGGTCAAGGACCCGGCAATCGACGTTGTGGCGGTCAACGACCCCGGTAACCTGGAAGCCCTTGCTCATCTCTTGAAATACGACTCCGTGCACGGCCGTTTCTTCGACTCCGTCGAGCTGACCGAGGACGGCTTCATCGCCGACGGCCACGCGGTCAAGGTCTTCTCCGATCGCGAGCCCGAGAACCTGCCCTGGGGCGAACTCGGCGTCGACGTCGTCGTCGAGTCCACCGGCATCTTCAAGACCGGCGAGCTGGCTTCCAAGCACATCAAGGCCGGTGCGAAGAAAGTCGTCATCACCTGCCCGGCGAAGGGCGAGGACATCACCATCGTGATGGGCGTCAACGACCAGCTCTACGATAAGGACAAGCACAACATCATCTCGAACGCCTCCTGCACGACGAACTGCCTGGCCCCCGTGGCGAAGGTGCTGCTGGAGAAGTTCGGCATCAAGCGCGGCTTCATGAACACCATCCACTCCTACACCAACGACCAGCGCATCCTCGACCTTCCGCACAAGGATCTGCGCCGTGCCCGTTCGGCTGCCATGTCCATGATCCCGACCACCACCGGCGCCGCTCGCGCCGTTGCGCTCGTCCTGCCCGAGCTTGCCGGCAAGCTCGACGGCTTCGCCACCCGCGTTCCCACGCCCGATGGCTCCATGGTCGACCTCACGGTCGAACTCGAGCGCGAGGTGACGGTCGAGGAAATCAACGCTGCCCTGAAGGAAGCCGCCGAGGGCGAGCTTGCGGGCATTCTGGAGTACACGGCCGACCCGATCGTGTCCATCGACATTGTCGGTAATGACCACTCTTCCATCTTCGATAGTCAGCTGACCATGGTCATGGGCGGCTCCTCCAACCTCGTGAAGGTCGTCTCCTGGTACGACAACGAGTGGGGCTATTCCAACCGCGTGAAGGACCTGGTGAAGATCCTGCTCTAAGCCTCAAGAAGGCTTATGCGTTACGCTATAAGACACTGAGGAACCCTGGCTGGAACTCCGGCACCGAGGCCAATAGGCACTCGGCGCCGGTCCGTTCGGCCAGGGTTCTTGTTCGTATTTGGGGCGTGCCAACCCCGTGCAGCCCCACTACCTACCGAAAGGACCAACATGGCAGAAATCGCTTCCGTCGACCAGCTCGACGCTCGTGGCAAGCGCGTTCTCGTGCGCGTCGACTTCAACGTCCCCGTCGCTAACGGCGTGGTTACCGACGACACGCGCATTCGCGCCGCGCTTCCCACCATCAATAAGCTCGTGGCCGACGGCGCGCGCGTCATCCTCATGAGTCACCTCGGCCGCCCCTCCGGCGAGGGCTTCGAAGAGGCCTTCACGCTTCAGCCGGCAGCTGCGCGCCTGTCCGACCTGCTCGGCCGCCCGGTTCTCTTCGCGAGCGACACCGTGGGCGAGGATGCCCAGACCAAGGCTGCCGCTCTCGGCGACGGCGATATCCTCGTGCTCGAGAATCTGCGTTTCGACAAGCGCGAGAAGAAGAACGACCCGACGCTGTGCGAGGAGCTTGCGAAGCTTGCCGATGCCTACGTCAATGACGCCTTCGGTACCGCCCATCGTGCGCACGCCTCCACCGCCGGCGTCGCCGCCCTGCTGCCCGCCTATGCCGGCTACCTCATGCTCAACGAGGTGAACACGCTCTCCGGTATGCTCGACGAGCCCCGTCGCCCCTTCGTCGCCATCCTCGGCGGGTCGAAGGTCTCCGACAAGATCAAGGTGATCGACGCGCTCATGGACAAGTGCGACACGCTCATCATCGGCGGCGGCATGTGCTTCACGTTCCTGCTCGCTCAGGGCAAGCAGGTGGGTACATCTCTTAAGGAAGACGATTGGGTCGAGCGTGCCCGCGACATGATCGCCAAGGCGGAGAAGTCGGGCGTGAAGCTGCTGCTCCCCGTCGACGTGGTGTGTGCGGACGCCTTCGCCGCCGACGCGAACACCAAGGTGACCGACGTCGACAGCATCCCGGCCGACATGATGGGCCTCGACATCGGCCCTGCGACCGCCGAGCTGTATGCCCAGGCGATCGCCGAGGGATCGACGGTGTTCTGGAACGGCCCGATGGGCGTGTTCGAGATGGACGCCTTCGCGGCCGGCACCAAGGCGGTAGCCGACGCGGTTGCGGCCAACAAGGAAGCCGACACCATCATTGGCGGCGGCGATTCCGTCGCGGCGGTCAACAAGTTCAACCTTGCCGACCAGATGACCTTCATCTCCACTGGCGGCGGCGCGAGTATGGAATTGGTGCAGGGCGAGGCCCTGCCCGGCGTCGAGGCGCTGCGGTAGTACCATACGGAAGGGGACGGCGACGTCCCCTTTTTTCTTGAGCTCCGGGCAAGCAAGAAGCATGCCCGGCGTCGCATAAGCTGCAGTTTCGAAAGGAGTTGATCCGGTATGGCACGCAAGCCCCTGATGGCCGGCAACTGGAAGATGAACAACACCTACGCCGAGGCGGTGGTGCTCGCTCAGAATATTTCCAACAACTACTTCAAAGATTGGTCCGATACGGTCGACGTGCTCATCTGCCCGCCGTTCATCGACCTGAAGCCCGTTTACAGCGTCTTCGAGTTCGACAAGATGCCGGTGCAAGTCGGTGCACAGAACGTTCACTGGGAGGAAAAGGGCGCCTTCACGGGTGAAATTTCCGTTCCCATGCTCAAGGAGCTCGGCTGCACGTGCGCCATCGTCGGCCATTCCGAACGTCGCGAGTACTTCGGCGAGACGAACGAGGACGTGAATCGCAAGGTCGCCGCGCTTGTCGGGGCCGGCATGTATGCGGTCGTGTGCGTCGGGGAATCCCTCGCCGTGCGCGACGAGGGCACCACCGAGGAGTTCGTCTGCGCCCAGGTGCGCGCGGCGTTCGCCGGCATCGAGGCCAACGAGGCTGCGAAGTGCGTCGTCGCCTACGAGCCCATTTGGGCCATCGGCACTGGTCGCACCGCAACTCCCGAGCAGGCGCAGGCCGTATGCGCCTCCATCCGCGCGACGCTTGCCGAACTCTTCGGTGCCGATGTTGCCGAGGGGATGCGCGTGCTCTATGGCGGCTCGATGAACGTCGGCAATGTCGAGGCGCTCATTGCCCAGCCCGATATCGATGGCGGCCTCGTCGGTGGCGCAAGCTTGAAGGCCGACCAGTTCATTCAGCTCGTGAAAGCGTGCCTGTAATGGCGCCCGCTGCTTCCGATAAGAAGAGTTTGACGCTGCCCGCGTGCCTTATCATCATGGACGGCCTGGGGCTGGCCGAACCGGGTCCCGGCAATGCGGTTTCGCTCGCGAAAACTCCCTGTCTGGACGATTTGCTCGTCAACCATCCGGCCACCAAGCTCGAGGCGTCCGGCGAGGCGGTCGGCCTGCCCGCAGGGCAAATGGGCAACTCCGAGGTGGGTCACCTCAACATCGGCGCGGGACGCGTGGTGCATCAGGAGCTCTCGCGCATCAATCACGCCTGTGCTGACGGATCCATTTGCGAAAACGAGGTCATCAACGCGGCATACGCCCAGGCCGCGAAACCCGGGGCGGCCCTGCATCTGATGGGCTTGCTTTCCGACGGCGGCGTGCATTCCTCGAACGAGCACCTGTATGCCCTCGTCAAGCATGCGGTCGCTTCCGGCATCGCCGACGTGCGCATCCATGCGTTCATGGACGGCCGCGACGTCCCGCCCTCGAGCGGCAAGGGCTATGTGCGGGAGCTTTTGGACTTCATTAGTGAAAACGGCTTCGAGAACACGGTGCACATCGCAAGCGTCTCCGGTCGCTACTACGCCATGGACCGCGATACCCGCTGGGAACGCGTGAGTAAAGCCTATGACGCCATCGTGTGTGCAGCTCCCTGCGTCGATGGGCGGGACGCCTGCGAGGCGATGCAGGCTTCTTATGACAACGAGGTTACGGACGAGTTCGTGGTTCCCGTCGCGCTCGGTGGGCGCGGGATCGTCGACGGCGACGCCGTGGTGTTCTTCAATTTCCGGCCCGACCGCGCCCGCGAGTTGACGCGTGCTTTCGTCGATACGGACTTTACCGGTTTCGACCGCACTCGTCACCCGCAGGTGAGCTTCGTGTGCCTGACCGAGTACGATCCCGAGATCCCCGCTCCCGTGGCGTTTCCCAAGACGTTCCCCGACAATGTGCTTGCCGACGTGCTCTCTGCGTCCGGCCTGCGCCAATACCATATTGCCGAAACGGAGAAGTACGCACACGTGACCTTCTTCCTAAACGGCGGGCGCGAGGAGCCGAAGGAAGGGGAGCGGCGTAGCCTCGTTGCCAGCCCGAAGGTCGCCACGTACGACCTGCAGCCTGAAATGAGCGAACCCGAGGTCGCGCAGACGCTTGCGGACGCCATCGATGCGGGCGAGGCCGACGTGTACATCGTGAACTTCGCGAACCCCGACATGGTGGGACACACCGGCGTCATCCCTGCGGCCGTCAAGGCGGTCGAGGCCGTCGACTCCGGCGTTGCGAAGGTGCTCGCCGCCATTAAACGGCAGGGCGGTATTGCGTTCATCACCGCCGACCACGGCAACTGCGACAAAATGATCGCCGAGGACGGCACGCCCCATACCGCGCACACCACGGCTCCCGTCCCGTTTGTTTTCTTCGATGCTGCCAGTACCGGACGGGCGCTCAAGGGGAGTACGGGCGCGCTCTGCGACATCGCGCCGACGCTGCTAGAAGCGATGGGCTTGCCTGTTCCAAGCGAGATGACCGGGGAGAGCCTGCTCGTGTAGCCCGGGCTTCCGACTTCCCGACTGAGTTTGAGTTCGTGCACTTTTCGGCAGCGCCGCCGCCAAGACCTTGCCTTGGCGGCGGCGTCTCGTTATACTGAACAACTTGCATACGTAGTTATTCGAGTGAAAGTAGCATTGCTTTGAATCCTCTTCTGATTATTCTCATCGCGCTGCTGGTCATTTCCGGCCTCGGCCTTATCGTCTTCATCCTGCTGCATTCCGGTAAGGGCACGGGCATCTCGGACATGATCGCCAGTTCCGTGTATTCCTCCCAGACGGGTACGAGCATCGTCGAGAAGAACCTGGATCGCATCACCATCATCTTCGCGGTGGTGTTCCTTCTGTCTCTTATCGCCCTGATGGTCGTGTATCCGCAGGGCACCATCGCCACGGCCTAAAATTTTTTAAAATTAGGTCTTGCCAAGGAGGGAACAGACGAGTATAGTAATCGTCGTTGCTTTTCGAGGCGAACACGTCGGAGTGGTGGAACGGCAGACACGCAAGCTTGAGGTGCTTGTGCCCGTTTAAGGGTGTGCGGGTTCAAATCCCGCCTCCGACACCAGGAAATCGAAAGCGGCTCTCGGGCCGCTTTTTTATTGCCTGGAAGTCGCAGAGACGATGACGAAAACTTTTTAAAAAAAGTTCTTGACATCGAATCTGGTTCTGGTAAAGTAACGTCTTGCCGATTGAGCCGAACGGCTCAAGAAAGCAAAGCAAGTGGGCGTTTAGCTCAGGGGGAGAGCGCTTCCCTGACACGGAAGAGGTCACAAGTTCAAATCTTGTAACGCCCACCATTTGCGGACATGGCTCAGCTGGTAGAGCATCACCTTGCCAAGGTGAGGGTCGCGGGTTCGAATCCCGTTGTCCGCTCCATTGTCTGTCAAGAACTGGTCGGGAAACCGGCCAGTTCTTATCAAGACAAGAAGACGCCAGGATGGCGACGTGGCCAAGTGGTAAGGCAGAGGCCTGCAAAGCCTTCACCCCCGGTTCGAATCCGGGCGTCGCCTCCAATAAAGAGGCATTTGATAAGTTTATATGCGGACATGGCTCAGCTGGTAGAGCATCACCTTGCCAAGGTGAGGGTCGCGGGTTCGAATCCCGTTGTCCGCTCCATTGTCTGTCAAGAACTGGTCGGGAAACCGGCCAGTTCTTATCAAGACAAGAAGACGCCAGGATGGCGACGTGGCCAAGTGGTAAGGCAGAGGCCTGCAAAGCCTTCACCCCCGGTTCGAATCCGGGCGTCGCCTCCAATAAAGAGGCATTTGATAAGTTTATATGCGGACATGGCTCAGCTGGTAGAGCATCACCTTGCCAAGGTGAGGGTCGCGGGTTCGAATCCCGTTGTCCGCTCCATTTACATGTTACGACCGGGTTCGCCCGGTCGTTTTTTGTTTTACCGATCATTTTGTTACAGTTCCTCCTTTTACAAACTAATGTTCGTGTTAGTATGATCGGCATACGAACTGAGGATAGGAAGTCTCTACCATGGGTCAAGACGCAATCGTTATCAAAGGTGCGCGCGAGCATAACCTGAAAGATGTCGACATAACGATCCCGCGCGACAAGCTCGTCGTTATCACCGGCCTTTCGGGAAGCGGCAAATCAAGTCTCGCCTTCGATACCATTTACGCTGAGGGGCAGCGCCGCTATGTGGAGAGCCTGTCGAGCTACGCCCGCATGTTCCTGGGTCAAATGAGCAAGCCCGATGTCGACAGCATCGACGGCCTTTCGCCAGCTGTGTCCATCGATCAGAAGACCACGTCGCGCAATCCCCGCTCCACGGTGGGCACGACGACGGAGATTTACGACTACCTTCGTTTGCTGTATGCGCGCGTGGGCGTTCCTCATTGCCCCGAATGCGGTCGCGTCATCAAGAAGCAGACGACCGACCAGATTACCGATGAGATCCTAGCTCTCGAGGAGGGCGCGAAGGCGATCATCATGGCGCCGGTGGTTGCCGGGCGCAAGGGTGAGTTCACCAAACTGTTCGCCGATTTGGCGCATGAGGGCTTCAGCAGGGTGCGCATCGATGGCGAGATCACGAAGCTCACGGGGGAGCCCGTGACGCTGAATAAGAAGATCAAGCACTTCATCGACGTGGTTGTCGATCGCGTGCAGCTGAAGGCATCGTCG
Source organism: Anaerovoracaceae bacterium (assembly GCA_963604235.1). GTDB lineage: Bacteria > Actinomycetota > Coriobacteriia > Coriobacteriales > Eggerthellaceae > Senegalimassilia. The sequence goes on from CAVCPR010000030.1 coordinate 23,265, forward strand.
ACTGCGCGTATTGCTGAAGCGGTTGAGCTTGCTACCAAGCTTGCCGACGGGCGCGTGCTCGTGCAGGTGCTTGGTTCTGATGGCAAGCCCCTTGGCGAGGCGGGCGGATCGTCGAGCGGGGCGAAAGGTGGGCTTGGCGTGGGCGAATATCTGTTCAATCTCGCGCTTGCCTGTCCCGAGCATGGTCACTCCATGGATGAACTGCAACCGCGCGACTTTAGTTTCAATGCCCCGTATGGCGCTTGCCCCGACTGCTCAGGTATCGGCAGCCGTGAAGAGGTCGATGAATCGCTCGTGGTGCCTGATCCGTCGTTGACGCTTGCCGAGGGCGCCATCGCGCCATTCAAGAACGGCAACTATTACCCGCAGGTGCTCGCGGCGGTTGCGCGCCATTTGGGCTGCGACGAGAACACGCCCTGGGAGGACATGCCGCGCAAGGTGCAGCAGGGGCTGCTCCATGGGCTTGGGGACGAGAAAGTCCAGGTTGACTACGTGACCGTCGATGGACGCAACACGTATTGGTTCCTGGAATGGGAAGGTGCGCTTGCCGCCGTCATGCGACGCTATCAAGAGGCGCAAACCGATTCCCAGCGCGAAAAGCTGCAGAGTTACTTCGCCGTGGTGCCGTGCCAGACATGTTCAGGCAAGCGTTTGAAGCCTGAGATTCTCGCGGTCACCATTGAAGGCAAGTCCATTCACGACGTGTGCGAAATGAGCGCGTTGGATTCGCTGTCCTTCTTCTCGGGGCTGTCGTTTTCCGGGCAGGCTGGGCAGATTGCCAACCCAATCGTGAAGGAAATCGTCGCGCGCCTGAAGTTTTTGGTGGACGTCGGTCTGGATTACCTTACGCTCGAACGCGCGACCGCGACCCTTTCGGGCGGCGAGGCGCAACGAATCCGCCTCGCAACGCAGATTGGTGCGGGGCTCATGGGCGTGCTCTACATTCTGGACGAGCCGTCGATTGGACTGCATCAGCGGGACAACGAGCGCCTTATCGCGACGCTCGAGCATCTGCGCGATCTCGGCAACACCGTCATCGTCGTCGAACATGACGAGGACACCATTCGCTCTGCCGATTTCGTCGTCGATATGGGACCGGGTGCCGGCGAACGTGGCGGTGTGGTTGTCGCGAGCGGAACGCCGCAAGAGATTGTCGAGGCGGCCGGCTCGCTGACGGCGGATTACCTTTCCGGAAGAAGACGGATCGAGGTGCCAGCGCAAAGGCGACACCCCCGTCGTGGGTCGTTGAAGCTTACCGGCGCGCGCGAGAACAACCTGAAGAACGTCACGCTTTCGGTGCCGTTCGGCACTCTGACGGTGGTGACCGGCGTGTCGGGCAGCGGGAAGAG
>CAVCPR010000031.1:0-24484 GCA_963604235.1 Anaerovoracaceae bacterium
CGCTTCTTCACGCCGCCGAACTCCGGCGCGCACATGCGCATGACCTCGCCGTTGCCGTGCGTGAACTCCACCAGCTTCACCCCGATGCCGTAGGCCTGCTGGATGTTCTCGCGCGTGATGACGTCGAAGGCGCTGCCGAACTTCATGGGCTCGTGGCGCGTGAGCAGCGCGACGTTCGCCCCGGTCATGAACGCATGGTCGGGGTTGTGCGTGATCATGACCACGCCGTAGCCCGCCTGCGCCAGCTCGCGCACCTTGCCGATGACGCGCACCGCGTTGCCATAGTCGAGCGCGGCGGTCGGCTCGTCCATGATGAGCAGCTGCGGCTCCTGCGCAAGCGCGCGGGCGAACATGACCATCTGCAGCTCGCCGCCGGAAATGTCCAGGTAGGGCTTGTTGCGCAGGTGGTAGATGTCCATCTCGCGCATGGCGTTCTCGACGATGTTGTAGTCCTGCCGGCCCGGCTGGGCGGAAAGCCCGCGCGTCTTGTTGACGCGCCCGAGCATCACCACGTCCTTCACCTGGAAGGGGAACGGCTGCGCGTGCTTCTGCGCCACATAGGCGACCTGCTCGGAGAGGCGCTGGGCGCTCCACTGCGTCACGTCCGATCCGTCGATGGAAATCTTGCCGTCCAATAGCGGCACCATACCCAGAATGGACTTCACGAGCGTCGTCTTGCCGCAGCCGTTCGGGCCTAAAATGCAGCACACCTCGCCCGATTCCACGGTGAAGTTGACGAACTTCTGTACGGGTTTGGCGCGGTCGTAACCCACGGCCACGTCGCGCAAGGTCAGTTTCACCCGATGACTCCTTCCCTATTCCCAGCCACGCATTTGGCGGGCCATGATGACGACGAACAGCGGCATGGCCGCCACGCTCACGATCGACCCGATGGCCAGGCCATCGCCCACGAAGGGGATGAGGTCGGTGAGGTCGCGGCACGCGAGCAGAAGCACGGTGCCGATGCAGATGTTGCCGGCAAGCTGCTTGCGGAATTCCACGCCGAACCACGAGCGCGACAGAAACGGCACGATGAGCGAGACCATCGACACCATGCCGGTGTGCACCTGCGCCGCCAAGATCATGATGGCGCCGCAGATGAGCGCCACGCCGCGCAGGCGCGTCGCGTCGAGGCCCATCATGCGCATCTCCTCTTCCTCGAACGCCAGCGCGTTGAGCTTGAAGCGTAGCAGCCACACGGGGATGAACGAAATGGCGAACGCGACGGTGAGCGCCACCCAGGAGATGAGCGACGTGTCGACGGTGAGCATCTGCGAGAGGTTGTAAAACGTCAGGTAGTCTTCCTCGTTCATGAGGAACAGCGTGATATAGCTGACCACGAACCCGAGCAGCTGGCTTAGGATGGACGCGACGAGCATCATGGTGACGATGTCGAAGGGCCGTCCCCTGCCGGACAGCTTGCGCCCGGCGACGATGACGAACACGAGGATGGCCGCGCCGAAGCCGTAGCAGAAGATGTAGCGCTGCGTGATCATCGACCCGGCTGCCGAGCTGTACAGCACCACCATCAGCATCATGCCGATGCTCACGCCCGAGCTGACGCCGAGCATGCCCGGGCCGGCGATGGGGTTCTTGAACACGTTCTGGTACAGCATGCCGGCGACCGCGAGCAGAATGGCGCACACAAGCGTGATGCCGACGACGCCGGCGCGGTTCCAAACGGCCCAGTAGCCGGGCACGTTCTCCAGGATCCAGGTGTTGTCGTGCGCGCCCCACAGGTGCAGAAGCGGCCCGAAGAAGTTGTACGCGTGCTCGCCGATGACGGCCGCCACCTGCACGGGATCGTAGGTGGCGTACGCGCCGCTGTAGGGGTAGCCCTGCCCGGCGGCGCCCATGATGCCCAGCGACAGATACGCCATCTCAGCAAGGATGATCATCGAGAAGATGACCTTCGCGCGCACAGACCAGCGCTCGGCTTTCATGTGCGCGCCGGTGGTGGCGGCGGAAACCCATTGGCGCAGCGCCACTCCCATGGGGCGGCCCTTATCGGGGACGTTGCGCGCGTCGACGCTGCCCAGGTTGTAGCGGGCGATGTCGACGGCGGTGGCGTTGACGTAGGAAGGCTGGGTTTCGACGACGCCGTCCGGCGCGGCTTGGGGCGATAAGGCAGCCGGCGTCGCCTGCGCCCCTTCGGCGCTTGCCGTCGCGCGCACGGCGCGCCCTTCCCTATTTGAATTGGCCACGGACGTTCCCTCCTCCCCGAAGCGCGGTCACCAGGAACACCGCGGCGCCCCCGATGGAGATGAACATGCCGACCATCGTCTCGTATTCGGCGCCGAGCGTCATCATGAGCAGCGTGTAAGCGCCGAGCACGAAGATGGCGCCGAGCACGGTCGACGCCGGCAGCAGATACTTGAAGTTCGGTCCCACCAGCCGGCGCGCCATATGCGGCACCAAAAAGCCGACGAAGCCGACCTGCCCGCAGAACGACACGATGAGCGCGGTGAGCAGCGTGCACAACGTGAGCACCAGGTAGCGCGTGCGCTTCGACTCGATGCCGAGCGTGCGCTGCTCGGTGGTGTCCATCGAAAGCAGCATCATCTTCTGACGCAGGTGCATGACCACGAGAAACGTCACGATGAGCGGCACGCCGACGGCCACGAGGTCGAGCCACGTGTAGTTGCGGAAAAACGAGGCGATCATCAGGTCTTGCAAAAGCGAGGCCTTCTCGCCGTAGGTGTCGACCGTCAGGTAGTAGTAGCGGACCGAATTGGTGACGGCGCCGATGATGCCGCCGATAACCTGACCGGTGATGATCATGAAGATGGCCGAGGAGCCGCCGCGCCCGAATTTCAGCACCGCCACCACGATGGCCACGACGAGCATGCAGCCAATGAAAGAGCAGAGCGCCAGCCCGTAGGACCCCAGAATGTAGCCGAGCGGGTCGTCCGAGGCGCTAGCCCCGCTGACGATGGCGCTCGTGCTCGCCGAGGCCGACGACAGAAATTCCGTCGACGAGGAATCGTAGAGGAACACGACGTAGAAAATCATGCCCGCCGACGCGCCGCTCATCACGCCGAGCGTCGAGGGCGACACGAGCGCGTTGTTGAACGTGCCCTGGTACACCGCGCCGCACAGCGCCATGCCCGCGCCGGTGAAGGCGATCATCACGTAGCGGATCATCATGGCGTCGTAGCCGTTGGTGGCTATCTCGTTGCCCGTGAGCACGGCGAGGATGCCGTTGAGGTTGCCCTGAAGCTGCAGAATGAACCAGGAGATGGTGTAGCCGTTGTCGGCCACGCCCACGGCGGTTGCGATGATATTTTTGGGAACCACCAGGGCAAACGCGTATAGCGCCACCAGGATGACCCCCATGATGAAGATCTTCTGGTTGCGCTCCTCGCGCGTATGCCCCGCCTTTGTTTGGGCGGCGTAGGAGTTGCCCTGCGCGGGCGACTCCTCGCCGTCGATGGTGATGGTTGCGCGGCCGACGTGCTCCTGCTCGGCGGCGGGCGCTTTTCTCTTATCCGATACGGCCATTAGAACTTGATGCCCCCCGTGTTGCGCGCGGAGCTATCAGCGGCGGAAGCGGGCGCGGAAGTCGCCGTGCGCGCGCCGTCCGCGGCGGCGGCATCTGCCTCGTCGGACCAGCCGGCGGCGTCGTCGTCGACCTCGCCCTCCCCTTGCGCGGCCTTGCGGCGCCGCCCGATGAGCGCGTACCACGCCACCGAGCCGACGGCGCCCGCCATCAGCAAAGCGACCGCCCAGGCGACCGGGTTGCCCGCGATGTCGGACAGCGCGATGGACGTGTCGACGTTGTCGGCGAGCAGGTCGATGGGCTCGTGCGCGCCCGTGTCGGCGGCCGCGTCCGGCGTCGCATCGCCGGCGAGTGCCGACCCCTCGGCGGTGGCTGCCGCCGCGGCACCGGAAAGCGAGGCGCCGGAAGTCGACTTCGACAGCGTGTTGCCGGTCGTGCCGGAGGTCGCAAGCGAAGAGCCGCTCGACAGCGTGCCGCTCGTAGTCCCGCTGAGGGCGCCCGTGTCGGCACCGACCTCGGCGACGGCGATGTTGCCGTTCGACGAGAGGGCGCTGTATCCCGACAGCACGACGGAAACCGTCCCGTCGGCGGCGTTATAGGCGGAGGAGTACTTCACCGAACCGTCGCCGTCGAGCCAGTACACGCGCACGCGGCTGTTCGCGCCGACCGCGCCGACGCCGAGCTTGAGCACCACCTTGCCCGCGGAGGGGACGACGGTGAGCTTGTTGCCGTCGACCAGGTATGCTCCGAAATACACGGCGTCGGAGACGATCTTGTCGCCGTTGACCTTCGCCTGCGCGGTCAGGTTCGAATCGACCGAGGCGACGTTGTTCAGGTTGAACACGACCTGTTTCGCGCCCACGGCGTCGCCGGAGACGAGCGAGGCGCGGCTGACGTCAACCGATCCGGTGACGCCCGACTCGTCATCGCCCTCGACGGCGTTGGTGCCGATGGCCGCGTAGGCCGCGGTCAGACGCGTGGTGGACGTGGCACCGGCCGCGAGGTCGAGCAGCGTTCCGTCGGGGCGCGCCCAGCCCTTGAAGTAGTAGCCTTCCTTGGCGGGGGCCGCCGGGATTTCGCTATTCGAAAGCAGCGATGCGCCCGCATCGACCGTGACGGTGCCGAGCACGCTGCCCTCTTCGCTGACGAACGTCAAAGTCGGACGGAAGGCGTCGCCGTAAACCGCATACAGATCGAGCGTGCCGTCGCTGGAGACGCTGAAGGACGACAGCGCGGAAGACCCCGCGGCGTCGGCGCTCGCGGCATCGGAGGCGGTGGCCCACCCCAAGAACGTCTTCCCGTTCTTGGTTGCGGGAGCCGCCTTGCCCGTCGAGGAGAGCGCCTCGCTCACCGTGTCGGAGCCGGCTCGGTTCGAGGCAGTCGCATACACATCGGAGCCGTCGTGGAACACGACGGTCACCGTCTGCTGCTCCTGCCGGTAAATGCCGTAGTACACGAGCCTGTCGTCGGTGCTCGACGTGTTGGTGCAGGCGGGAAGGCTCGTGGTGTACAGGGCGTCCAAGTCGCCCTTGCGCGACGACCAGCCCAAGAACGTGTACGTCTTGCCACTCACGGTCACCTGCTGCCCGACCGTCACGAGCTTGTTGGCCTCGACGATGGGGTCGGAGCCGTATTCGACCGAGATGAGCGGCGAGAGGCTGTTGCCCCACACGCCGTTGGCATCCTGGTGCCAGTACTGGAACTTCACGAACGCCTGACGCTTCGCCGCCGAGAAGCAGGCGGTGAAGGTGACGTCCTCGGTCGTGCCCGGCAGAGATGCGGTGGACGCGTAGTCGACGCTGCCCGCGCCGACCGCGGTGCCGGCGAGGTAGCCCTTATGCCAGCCCGCGAACGAATACAGGTAGCCGGTCTGCGTGGCAAGCTTCTGCGGGGCGATCGCGACGCCGCCGCAGGCATCGTAATAGGAAGGCGTCTCGCCATCGGCGAGCGCATAGGCGACGACCGAGGCATCAACGCGGAAGCTGACCAAGTGCTCGCCGGCGGCCACGCGCACGAAGGCGGCGGAAAGCGACACCGCGCCGTTGACGGAATTCTCGATAGTCGCGTAATCGAAGGCGACGTCAGTGGTAAACGAGCGGGCATCCCAAACGGTACCGGAGGAATCGCGCCAACCGACGAAGCGGTACGCCACACCGTCCTTGACGTAGTCGCCCTGCACGGGGGCTGTTGCGGAGGCGTCCTCGGAGAACGTCTTGCCATATCCGACGGTGCATTCGCTCGAGGCGCGCGGCGAGGCGTCCGCGTCGCGCAGGTTCGAGAAGGTCACGGTCACCGATTTCGCAGCGGCGCGGTAAACCGGGTAGTATTCCGCGTTGCCCGTAACGGCAACACCGCCGGCATCGGCCGCGATGCTCGGCTCGGCGGCGTTCTTGTCGGTCGACCAGCCGAGGAACTCGTAGGTCGTGGTGGCGCCGCCGTGCTTGGTCATCTCGCTCGGGTCGGGCAGGGCCACCGAATCGCCGGCGAGCAACTCCTCGTATTTCGCGGCGACCCCATCTTCGGAGTAGAACGTGACCGAGTACGGGCCGTCCCATGCGACAGAGCCACTCGCTTGCTTGACCGGGGATAGCTTGCCATGGGCATCGGCGAACCATGATGCATCGAGCGTCGCCCCCACACCGGGGATGGCGAACGCGGCGCCCGAGGTGTTCGCGCCCGAGGCGCTGCCGACGGAAAGCTTGGCGCCCTGTGCGGGGCTGAAGGTGGCATCGAAGACAACCGAGCTCGCCTGGATGTCCTCGGGCAGCGCGCCGTCGACCGCGATGTCGGTGGCACCGGCGATGGTGAGCGAGGTTCCCTCCGAGGCGGCCACGCCCGCGGCAACGGGCTGGCGCTCGATCAGTTCGTGCGGATCGGCGGAGGAGGGATAGAACCAGTTCTTCTTCGCGTCGCTCGGCGGGTTATCGACATCGAGATACTTGGACAGGTTGATCTGCGCATCGGACGTGCCTTCGTAGGCGTTAAGCGATGCGCGCGCACTCACGCGGGCGCCATCGACGACCCATGCGCCCGTACCGGCAGCGGAAACGCCGTAGGCATCTCCCGAGGTCGACAACGCGTCAACAGTGCCTGCAACGTTCACGCTTGCTTGCGATGCACTCGCAGCCGCCACGCCGACGGCCTTTGGCGCGATGCCGTAGTAGGACTGGACGAAAATAACGGAGGGGACGATGTTTTCCTGCAGCTCCTCGCCATCTTTCACCTGGTTGGACACGGCCCAGACGAGCGTGCCGTCGTCGAGCGACATGCGCTCGACGTAGTACACCCGCGCGCCGAAGCCGTTCTCGCCGCTCGACGAGCCGTCGTCGAGCGTTGCCTGCGCGCGGAACTTGGCGAGGATTTCCTGGTACAGGGAGCTGTTCTCGGCGGGTTGAATGCGGCGAAGCGCCTGGTAACCCTCCTCGAAGTTCGAATCGATGGTGCCGTTGCGCACCTCGCCGGCCTGGATGAGCGCGCCGGCGTTGGCGGCGGACAGCGCGGCAGTCGAGGCGATATCGATGGTTCCGGCGCACGCGGAAGACGCGTAGACGGCGATGGCGCGCGTGGCGCACACCCCGCCTGAAGTCGCACAGCCCTGCGCGGAAACCGTCGACGAGCCGTCAACGGCGATGGAGCCCCTGTTCGCAAAGCAGGTGACGACGTCGACGTCCTTCGCGGCGTTGCTCGCGCCGCCGCCCGTATAGACGGCCTCGAGGACCGCCCCGTCGACGGCAAGCGTGCCGGCATCGACGAAGATGCCCGCGTAGGCGTTCCCGTTTTCCGCCGCATGGTTCGCGGATTCCTTTGAAGAGCCGACTTCCATGCGAAGGCTTCCCTGCTCCTGGGCGCTGTCCGTGACGGAAAGCGTGCCGGCGCCCGTGAAGGAAACGGCACTCGAGCTTTGCGGCGCGCTCACCGTCAAGGCATGGCCGGCAAGGTCGATCGCGAGGTCGTCCTGCGCGATGGTCTGGGCGCCATACACCACGGCGTCGGAAACAAGGGAGAGCTTCGATCCGCTCGAAGCCTCGGAAAGCGCCTTGGAAAGCGACGCGTACTCGACACCCGTCGCCTCGTTGCGAACGACGGCGTCGTGGGCCCAAGCAAGGGTCGAGGACCCGTCGGAAGCCGAGAGCGCCTCGCTGCGCCAGCCGTCGTAAGCGGTGCCCGCAACCGGCGAGAACCAGGACGCGAGCTGGTCGGATGCGGCAGATGCGCCCGCAGCTGCGCGCGCAAACACATCGCCGGAGAGGTTCTCCGAGCGAACATAGATGGCATCAGTTCCGGCGTTCTTGAAGTCCGCGCCGAGTGCGAGGGACGACCCGCGCAGCAAAAGCGACTTCTGAGACGAGCTTTCAAACGCGCACTCGCCGTCGATCGACCACTGCTCGGTTCCGGCGGAATTGCCCGCGCTGCGCAGGCAATAGGCGTCGGAGTCGCCCTCCGCGCCCGAAATGCGCGAAACGACGTCGACGTTGCGCAGGGCCGCATGTCCCCCGGAGGAGACGATCACGCCGCTCGCGCTTAAGGCGGCGCCGTCCGCGACGGCGGAAATCACCTGCCCGCGCGAGGAGTCGGCGCTTGCGCTGAACGAGCCGGACGTGGACACGGCAACCGGCGTTCCGGCAACGGTTTCGGCCGAAACGGGGCACTCATGCAGCGAGATGGAAACGTCGGACGCGCTGTTCTCGATGCCGAAGGCGTTTGCAGCCGTAGCCGACTGCAGCGCGGTGATCGATCCGCCCTCAAACGTCACGGACAGCGAGCCGACGCCGCCGAGCACGCTCACGCCCGATACCGGCATCGAAAGCGACGTCGCAACGATGGAGACATTTTCGCAGGTCACCGACCCCACAGAGTCAGACCCGCCGCGGTAGACGAGCATGCCGTCGATGGGGTTCTTGCCCGAAGAGGCGTCGACGGACAGGTTCGCGAGGGAAAGCGAGCCGGAGCCGGCCTGCACGATCGCGGCCTCGGTGACCGATCCGGCGACCTTCTCCGACCTCGTTCCCGCCACCAAACCGCGGGAGGCCGTCGAGATGACGGAGAGATTCGACGACCCGGCGTTCTTGATCGAGTTCACGGTATGGCCCGCCATATCGAACGTGACCGTGGCGCCTGCAGCAACACCCGCGAAGGAAACGTCGCCGGCGTCGGCGGACAGGCGGACGGTTTCGCCGTCGGAAGCGGCCGCAAGCGCCTCGTTGACCGAGGAATACGCCGTCGCGGCGCCACTTGCATGGATGACCGAAGCCGGGGCATGCGCGCTATCGAGTACGAACCGAACACCTGCGACGCTCGCCTCCATAAAGCACGAAGCATCCTGTCCCAATGCATTGGCAAACAGGCTGGTATAGGCGCTGAGCTGGGAAGTCGTGGGCGTGAAACCGAAATATACCGGCACCATGCCCGTCGTGTTCTCCTCGCCGTCCTTTCGGCAGAGCACCGTGGCGGAATCCGCCTTGAAGCCCTCGGCCACCGCAAAGGTGCGCTCGGCGGTCGCGTACAGCAGGGCCTGACGGCGCGGGGTGGATGCGGCGTCGACGGACAGGCTCATCGGGCCATTGAGCGTGACGGTCCCCTGGGCAGTGGCCTGCGCCGCAGCCGCCACGTAGCGCGACGAGGCAGTCACGGAAAGCCCGCCGCCCTGCACGGTCGCGTTCGCGCCATACAGGCCGATCGCCATGCCGCTTGCCGAGGTCGCGCGCACCGTGCACCCGTCGACCGTCACCGGCGTGCGCAGGGATGCCGCATACACGCCGTAGGCGCTATACCCGGCGCCGGTGAACTTCGCGTCGGCCACGTCGTCGGCCGAACCCATGATGGTCGCCGGCGACGAGGTGACGCTGATGGCGGTGTTCTTGACGGAAACGCTGGTCGCGCGCTTGTCGTTGGCGATGTAGACGCCGGCAGGGTGCGTCGCGGGCAAGTTGATCAAGGTGGTGGTGACGTTGGTTTGGTCGACGGTCAGGCTGCAGGAATCGATATCGACCGTGCCGCTGTTCACGCTCACCGCGCGCATGTTCAAGCTCGAGGCCGCGCCATGCTCGACGCTCGGACGGATGGTGATGGCGGTGTTGGCGATCTCGAGCGTCCCCGACGACTCCATGCGCACGCCGTCGTAGATCTTCGAGCCGATGCACTCGATGGAGCCCTTCGAGGATGCGGAACCGCCGTCGATCTTCAGGCTGGCGCCGTTGGCGGCGGCAACCGCGTAACCAGTCGAGGCCTCGGTCTCGAACACGATCTTATGCCCGTTGAGCTGCAGCGTCGCATGCACGCCCTCGCCGGAAAAACGCAGGTAGCCGGTCGAGGAGATATACAGGTCGGAAGAGAGGAAGTACGTGCCGCTCTCCTCGATGGTCAAGCCGCCCTGCGTGTTGGTCCAAGCCTTGTTCAGGTCCGTGGAGGCTTCGGCAAGGTAGCTCACCCATTCGGGAAGCTCCAGGGGCGATCCCTCGACGACGTTGAGCAGCAGCGGGTTCGCCTCGTGCTCCTTCGGGTTCGCCGGCGTGCCGCTGACGCTTTCCGCGGGCGCGGAGGCGGCGGCTGAAGAAGTGCTGGAGGCGACCTGCGAAGATACCTCGGCGGAGGAAACGGCAGCGTTGGCCGCCGCAAAAGACAACTCGGCGCCCGAAGCGGCTACGCGGCCCTTGCCCGTCGCGTCGACGAACGTAGATGCCAGGCGGGATGCCTCGTCCTCGCTCGCGCACGAGGCGAAAACGCCCCCCTCGGCGTTCCCGTCGCAAAACACGCGCACCTCAGACGGAGACGAGAACGACTCGGCAAGGGAAAATGCCGACGCGGTCGTGGCGTACAGGTGCGCCGCCCCGCCGTCGGAGGCGCCCGAGGCACGCAGGGTACCGGAAAGCGCCACGCCCTTCGCACGCGCGAACACGTCGGCGGCGATGCCCGCATGCGACGCGTCCACGGACGCGGAAGCCGCAACCCAGGAAGCGCTCTCGCCCTTCGCCACGGCCTCGTTCGCGACCACGGCCTCGATCGAGCAGCCGTCGATGGACACGGAAAGCGCATCCTCGTCGGTCTCGTAGGCGAATCCGGAATACACCCCGTACGCATCAAGCTTGGCCTGAGTGTCAACGCCATCGGCAACGCCCGCGAGCGCCGCGCGCACGGACAAGTGCGACAGGGACAACGAGCGCGCAGAGCCCCTCCCCGTCTCAGAGGCATTCCAGCGCACAGCGGCAACTGAGGCAGCCGACGAGGTGGAAACCAAGCTCACGCCCGCGACGGGCTCCGCGTCCGCTTCGCGCTGCCCAGAGGAAACCTGGTCGGTAAAGGCCGAGTCGCACAGCGAAACCGCCCCTTGCGTGTCGTCGACGATAACCGCCGCCTCCACGCTGCCGCGCACCTCGGCCGTATGCCCGCGGAAATCGAGCGTCACCGTCTGCCCCTCGGGTGCGGCGATGACCAGGCTTCCCGTCGAATGGACGTCGCCGGAAAGCACATAGCGACCGCCCTGCGTGATGGCCATGCCGCCGGCATTCCACTGCGCCGTGATGTCGATGGCGGCATCCGCATCGGCGCTCGCAACGGCAACCGTATCCGATCCGGAGGAACTGCTCGCCGCTTCGGCAAGCGCGACCGTAGGGGTGAGCGACGCGGCAAGCGCGCACGAAAGCGCGACGTTCGCGCCCCCGCGGATAAGGCCCTTCGTTTCGGATACACGGTTGTTCGTCATGCTGAATCCTTTGCTACAGCTTGTGGGCGTCCTCGCCCGAATAACGCAGTGCGGGGGCCCGCGGCGTGCGGGCCCCCTCTCAAAGCCGCAATGAGCGGCTATTCGCTTCAAGATGAAGCCATCAACCCCAAAGCGGGATTAGAAGACCTTCTCCTCGAGAGCGTTGAACATGATGCCGGCCATGGTGGAGCGGTCGATCGCGTCCGTGGCGGCGGCGTAACGCACGCCGTCCTTCAGGACGCCGTTGACAACGCCGTTGTTCACGCACCAGGCCATGGACTGCACGGCCCACGCATCGATGGCGTCGGCGTCGGGGAAGGCGGCAACCTTCTCCGTGTCGGCACCCTCGATGTCGGCGCCGCGGAACGTCTCGGCGGCGTTAGCCACGATGGCGCACAGCTGCTGGCGGGTCATGGCGTCGTTCGGGCCGAAGTTGTTCGTGTTGGCATAGCCGCTCATGATGCCGTTCTCAACAGCCCAGTTCACGGCAGCGGTGTAGTAATCGGTCTCCTGCAGGTCGTCCTTGCCGGTGGTGTCGGTGGCCTCGGCCTCGGCGGCAGCCGGGTCGAACAGGCGGCACAGGATGACGGCGGCCTGACCGCGCGTCAGCTTGTCATAGGTGCCGAACTTGCCATCCTTGTAGCCGGTGATCAGGCCATTCGTGTTGCAGAACTCGATGGCCTCCTTAGCCCAGTCGCCATCGGTGACGTCGGAGAAGGTAGACGGGGTGGACTCGCTGGCCAGGATACGGAACGTGGTGGTCATGGAACCGGTGAAGGCGCCCTTGCCCTTGATGACCACGGTGGCGACGCCCGGCTCGTTGTTGTTGAGGTACGTCACGTCGTACTCGACGCCCTCGACGAGCTGGCTGCCGTTGTAGCGAACCACGACGCTCGGCGTGGCGGCCTTGCCGTCATAGGACACCGCACCGATGTAGTCGATGGTGGCGGTGGCGTCCTGAGCGGCCTCGGCGATGTCATAGCTCACCGCGTCGATGTTCTCGGACGGGGTCAGGGTCTTCGGAGCGCTCTCGCCCGCGGACTGCAGGTAAGCCAGGCCGAGGTCGATCTTGGCCTCTACGTCGGCCTCAACGTAGGTCGCGGCGTCATCGGCCGTCCAGTTCGTGCGGTCACCCGTGGAGTCCCAGTTCACAACGCCGTCCATCGCGTTATCGACGGCGTCGGCGATCTTGTCGCTCTTCACATGGTAGAAGTTGTCGAAGTAGTAGGCGACGAAGTCGTCCTGGTCGACGTACTCAGGATAGAGGCAGCCGAGGATGCGGCCGATGTTCTGGGCGTTCTCGACGGAGTTCATGGTCACGCCGTACAGCGAACCCATGTTGGAACCCTCGGTGTAGTACGCCTTGGCCTTCTGATCGGCGCTCAGGCTGTTGAGCATAACCTCCTCGGACGCGCCGTCCTTCTGGCTGCCGAACATGATGAGGTCGCACTTGTCAAGGTCGGCGGAGGTGGCGGTGGTGGTGCCGATAATGGAGTTCAGCTGGGTGGACACGGCCTCGACCGTCTCGAGGTAGCGGTTCGAGGAAGCGGTGCCGTCCTGCACGTTGGACTCCATGAGCGTGTAGGTGCCGGTGGTGGCGTCATAGTCGGTGATCAGGGCAACGACCTTCTTCTGGGCGCCCTGAGCCTCCAGCTGGGAGAGCACGTAGCCCTGCGTGCCGAGGATGTACTGCTCGTACTGGTTGGCGATTGCGGTGGCAGAGCCGTAGCGCAGCTGCTTGCCCGTGTTGGTGGCAGCCTGGTCGCCGGCGGCGGCGATGGAATACATGGTGTCCACGAGCGTGCTATAGGTGCTCATGTTGTAGGCAACGCCGATCGGCTTGTAGTTCTCGACGCCGTTGGCCGCAGCGGCGGCGCCGGCGTACTCGGCGGAGGTGTAGTCGACGTTGTTCTGGTTACCGATGATCACGTCGGGCAGAAGGTCCCAAACCTGCGTCTGCCAGGAGTTCTTGTCCGTGGAGCCGTACGCCGGAAGCGTGGTGTTCGGGCTGCCGACCCAATTGGTGATGGCGATCTTCTTGGAAGTGCCGTTGTAATCGTTGATCAGGTTGTACATGAACGGGTTCGGGTTCTCGTTGTACTCAGCAGTACCGAACAGGTAGTACTTCGGCGTGGACCAATCCAGGTAGCTCGTCGGCATGTTGTCGGCGTTCAGCCACGTGCCGGATTCCTCGACGCCGGAAATGCCGAGGATCTCGGGGGCCGGCATGGCGGCACGACGGGCGGCGCCGGTCACCACGTTATCGGTGCTCATCGAATCGGCGAACGCCGGGGTTGCCATGATGCCGACGGCCAGGCCGGTAGCCAAAACCACGGAAGCGGTCTTGGACTTGAAACCAAACATCTTCTTGTCCATGAAATTCCTTTCTTTATTTGGACTCCTTCACGTTCTTGCGAGATGACTTAGGTTGCCGTGCTCCGAATACCGTCTGAATAATCGGAAACTATGGAACCCGAGGCAGCTCGGTAGAACGTCTGGTAAAAAGCGTCAACGTAGGAAGTGCACGTTGAAAGGTCGATGACGCCGCTTGAGGCATGGAACGCGCAGTATGCCCACGGCACCAGCAGATAGCTCTCCGGCGTGCCGGAAAGCCAGCTGCCGGCAAGGCCGGTCGGCACCACATACACGCCGTAGGGTTGATCGACGTTGTAAAAGCCATTTGAGGCATTGGCGGAAGCGATGATGTTGTCGGCGATCTGCTGAGAGGAAACCACTACAGCGGGAAACGCCGCGTCCCCGACGGTCGTCCAGTTTGCGCTGTCGCTGTAGTTCGACGTCTCGCAGAACCACAGCGCCGAAGGAACGCTGCGCTGAACCACCGAGGAATCGACGCCCAGGCGGGAATAACCGCCGGGAGCGATAACGTAGGGCTTCTCGGAAGCGGGCTTTCCCGCCTCGTACGCCTCGTTGACCACGCCGGCGCATTGCAGATAGTAATCCGAGAGCAGGTAGCTGCCCGCCCCGTCGTCGACCTGCGAAAGGCCGATTCCGTTCAAGGAAAGCGTATCGCTGGTTTCGGAGAGATACGCCATGGACGCGTTGCCGTAGTAGCGCTCGGAAGGCACCTGGCCGGATGCCGCCGTCGACCAGGAGTCGATGACGGCGGTGGCGACGCGGCTCGACGAGAAGTTCGTCGAGTCCTCCCCGCTGCCCTGGTAGATGGAGCGCAGGCTGGAGCCGTTCACCACCTTGTACGCGTAGCCGCCGTTGGCGGAAACGCAGTTGCTGAGGGCCTCGTCATGCATGGTCTTGTACTGCGACGCCATTTGCACCGAGGAATATTGCGTGTTCGCATCCTGCATCATCTCGCCGATGACCTGGACGTTCGAAACGATGGCGGAATCCTGCGTCGTCTGGCTTCCCAACTTGGAGACGGTCACGACCGTGCAGGTCAGGCCCTGCTCGGCCATGGCGGCAAGTTCTTCGGACGTCAGCGCACGGGAATCGGATTCCTCAATGATGGCGTTCGGCGCCGCGGAAACGAGCGCCGAGATGTTGGGCACGCCGTCGTCGGTCCAGCCGGATACGACGTTTTCCAGGCCTTCGTTCATGAACGCGCCCTTCGCAAGCATGGACGAAGCCCAGCTTTCGTTGGCCGCAACCAGCGCGCCCGATCCGCAGAGCATCTGCACGATGGTGGCTTCCTGGCCCTGCGCGGCAACCGTGCCGACGTTGCGGGGGATTTCCTCGGGAGCGGAATCAGGGTCCACGCGGTTGATGGTGCCGCCCTTGCCCCCCGTGGGGTTCTGGGTGTCGTCCTGGCCACCGCCGCCGGCGCCGTTGACGTTGCTGGCGATCTCCTGGCGCTTGCCGAGATCGCCCTCCTGCTTGCCCTCGGTGGACTCGTAGTCGTGAGGCGTGTCCTGTTGTTCGCGCTGTTCGGCCTGCTGTTCGGGCTCGGTAGGCTGCTGCTGGCTGTAGACGGCCTTCGTCTGCTCCTGCTGCGCGAGGTTGTCGTTTTCGGATTGATAGGTCGAGTTGCGCGTCGGGTCGGGCGGGGCGTCCGGCGCTTCCTTGTACCAGGGTTCGAGCGTCTCGTCGAGCTTGCCGAGGTCCTGGTCGTTGATGAGTTCGTTGAGAACGTCGGAATCCTTGCACCCTGCAATGCACGGCACAAGGAGCAACGTCACAACACAAGACAGCACAGCGACGCTGCGCTTAGCAAGTTTGCGACATATGGCATTATTGGAGGTTCTGCACATATGTCCTCGATCTAATTTGTTCCCTAAATCTGTTATGTCCTCGCTAGCATTATAGTTCAGCTGCTATAGTTGCGCACAAAAACATTATATAGAACGAGGTATATTCGCCGAACGGTTTGTTTACGGGGGTGAATATACAGATGCAAGGTAGTATTGGTTGTCCGTGGATGCGAGCCGGTTGTGTTTCAGGGAGCATTCATGCGCCGCGTTGAAGTCAGCGATGCGCCTTCGGCGCTTTTATATTGTGCGAACTTGCGTTCGCACCTGCGAAAATCAGGTTGAAACAAGGCCTGGAACTGGGGGTTTGTTGCAGCAAGACCTCGTAGGGCCGAACGCAAGTTCGGCCATTATTAGAGAGCGCCCGAAGGGCGCGACAGTGCTTTTATGCGAGCCGCGCTACCGCACGCGGCGCACAATTACCGCGAAGGTGGCAACGGCCGCCAGGGCCGAAAAGCCGAATGCGAGATGGTACGGAAGCGCGGCGTCAGACGCAAAGCCCCACGCTCCCACCAGGCCCTCCCCTGCGGCGATCAACAGCACCATGACCGACGTGCCAAACGAAGCGAAGGCCTGCCTTGTCGCGATGGAGAACGAGCTGCCGTGCGGCACGAGCGGGCGCGGCAGGTCGGCCAGGCACCACTGGCTCAGCGGCCCGATAAGCGTCGAGACCCCGCAGGCGCGCACACCCTGGAACACGACCGCCATCCACAGCGGCGACGAAGCGTCTAGCAGCACCATCGCGCAGGCGCCCGCCGCCAGCGCGACCCCGCCCGCCATGCACACGCGCCGCGGGCCGAAGCGATCGGTCAGCACGCCGGCAAGCGGGTTGAGCACGAGCGCCGCCACGGTTCCGGGCAGCAGCACCATGCCTGCCTGCAACGCCGTGCCGCCGCATAGCCCCTCCACATACAGCGGCACCACGAGCGTCACGCCCATAAACGAGGCGAACAGGCAGTTCAGCACCACGAACCCATCGATGTATTGACGGTTGCGAAAGATATCCATGCTGATGAGCGGGGTGTCGACGCGCAACTGCCGGCGGACGAACGCGAACAGGCACGCGGCGCCCACAAGCGCGGGCGCCCACACGTAGGGGTCGGCCGCACTGAAACTGCTGGCATTGGAAAGCCCCAGTAAAAGCCCGCCGAAGCCGAGCGTGGAAAGCGCCAAGGAAAGCGCATCAAGCCGCGCCTCGCGGTCGAGGGCCTCGCCGCGCGAAATGAGCGCCAACGCCGCCACCAGCAGCATCAGCCCCAGCGCCGCAAGCAGCAGGAAGAAGCTGCGCCAACCCCACGCGTCGACCATGACGCCGCCGACGGTCGGGCCGATATTCGGAGCAAAGCCCATGGCCACGCCGCCGATGCCCATGGCGGTCGCCTGCTTGCCGGCGGGAAACGAAGACACGGCGATGTTCTGCATGAGGGGCAGAAGCATGCCCGTCGATACCGCCTGCAAAATGCGCCCGATAAACAGGCAGGCGAAATTCTGCGCGACCAGGCACAGCAGCGCCCCGGCAAGCAAACACCCCAAGCCGGCGAGCACATGCGTGCGCACGCTGAAGCGCTTCGCCATCCACGTGACCGCCGGCACCGTCACGCCGAGCACGAGCATGTAGCCGGTGGTGAGCCACTGCCCCAGCCCCACGCCGACGCCGAATTCCTCGACGATGGCGGTCATCATGGCATTGACGGCGGTCTGCGAAAGGTTTCCGCAGGCCGCCGTCAGCACCACAATGGCAAACAGGGAATATGTCGCGAGGCGGCCTTGCATCGAAGCGGCCTGCGCGTTAGTTGAACTGCTGCTGGGTTTTCTCCAACCCGTCGGTTACCAGGCTAAGCGCGGCGCGGCTGCCCAAGTCGCATGCCTGCGCGAAGTCGTCCGCCGCCTCCTTCTTCGGGCGGCCGAGCACCCAGTCGACCACCGGCATGCGTCCCGGCGGGCGCCCGATGCCGCAACGCACGCGGAACCAATCGCGCGTGCCGAGCTTGTCGCAGATGGAGCGCAGGCCGTTGTGGCCGGCATGCCCGCCGCCGAACTTCACGCGGATGGTGCCCGGGTCGATGTCGAGCTCGTCATGGATGACGATGAGATGATCGGGCTTGATTCCGTAGGCGTTCATGAGCTGCTTCACCGGGCCGCCGGAGGTGTTCATGTAGCTCTGCGGCTTGGCGAGCACCACGTCGTGGTCGCGCCACACGCCCTTGGCCGAAAGCGCGCCGCATTCCGTTTTCCAGTAGCGCGCACCTGCGGCCTCGGCGATCAGGTCAAGCGTATCGAAGCCGGCATTGTGCCGCGTATGCTCGTATTCCTCGCCCGGATTGCCCAGGCCGACGATGAGAAACATGGCTGCCTATTCGAACAGGCTCGCGACCGAGCCGTTGTTGTAGACGTTCTTGATGGTCTGCGCGAACAGCGGGGCAAGCGTGAGCACCTTGATCTTGCCGGTCTGGCGCTCGAGCGGCACGGGCACGGCGTTGGTGACCACGACCTCCTCGATGCAGCTGTTGCCGATGCGGTCGTACGCCGGGCCGCTGAACAGGCCGTGCGTGGCGCACGCGTACACCTTCTTGGCGCCCTTGGTCTGCAGCGTGGTGGCCGCGGCGACAAGCGAGCCGGCGGTGTCGATCATGTCGTCGTTGAGGATGCAGATCTTGTCCTTCACGTCGCCGATGAGCGCCGTGATTTCCGCCTGGTTGTGCTTGGGGCGGTCCTTATGCATGATGGCGATGTCGCAGTCGAGCAGCGTGGAGAACTTCTTCGCGGCCTTCGCGCGTCCCACGTCGGGGGAAACGACGCACAGCTCGGAGGCGTCGAAGCCCATCTGCTTGAAATAGTCCACGAAGATGGGCATCGCGGTCATGTGGTTGACCGGCGTGTCGAAGAAGCCCTGGATGGCGTCCTGATGCAGGTCGATGGCGATGATGTTGTCGGCGCCGGCGGCGGTGAGCAGGTCGGCCACGAGCTTTGCGGTGATGGGCTCGCGCGGGGCGGCCTTGCGGTCCTGGCGGGCGTAGCCGTAGTGCGTGATGACGGCGCTGACGCTGTGGGCGCTCGCGCGCTTGGCGGCGTCGATCATGATGAGCAGTTCCATGAGCGCGTCGTTGACGTCGAAGCCGGAGGCAGAGCCGCACACCGACTGCACGATGAACACGTCGGCGCCGCGGACGCTTTCGAGGTAGCGGGCGTAAATCTCGCCGTTGGCGAACTTCTCCAGCTTCACGTTGCCCAGCGAAACGCCCAGCTCACGAGCGATCTCGTCAGCAAGCTCGGGATTGGTGGAACCCGAGAACAGGGCCATACGCTTCTTCTTTTCCATCTCCGCAGTCATGCGCGTGCTCCTTCGCATCGCCTAGAAAGTTGTCAGATAGCGGCTATTCTACTCGCCCGCGGCCTGCTTGGCGCGCTTCTTCGCAGCCCATCCGGGAATTTCCACTTGCTCGGGGCGCGTGAGGGCTAAAGCGTCGGGCTGCACCTCCTTGGTGATGCAGGAGGCCGCGCCGATGATGGCGCCCGCGCCGATGGTGACCGGGGCGACCATCATGGTGTCGCTGCCGATGAACGCGTCGTCGCCGATGACGGTCGGCCACTTCTTCTTGCCGTCGTAGTTGCAGGTGATCGATCCCGCGCCGATGTTGACGCCCGCGCCCATGGTGGTGTCGCCGATGTAGGACAGGTGCGGAACCTTGCTGCCCGCGCCGATGGTCGACTTCTTGATTTCCACGTGCGTGCCGGCCTTCGCCCCCTCGCACAGGTGCGTGCCCGGGCGCAGATAGGCGCGCGGGCCGGCGGTTGCGGCGTCGTCGAGCTGCGCCTCGATGGCGACGGTCTCCTCGATGACGCAGCCGCGGCCGACCTTCGTGTCACTCAGGCGCGAATTCGGCCCGATGACGCTGTCGGCGCCCACGGTGGTTTCGCCCATGAGGAAGGTTTGCGGCAGCAGCTCGACGTCGGCCTCGATGGCGACGTCCGGGCCGATCCACACCTGGTCGGGATCGGTCATGGTGACGCCCGCCATCATGTGTGCGTGGTTGATGCGGCGCTGCATCGCCTTGGTGGCCTCGGCGAGCTGCACGCGGGAGTTCACGCCGAGGCACTCGGTCGCGTCGTCGGTGGGAAGCGCGAGCACGGCGCGCCCGGCGCGGCGGCAGATTTCCAGCACGTCGGTCAGATACAGCTCGCCCTGGGCGTTGTCGTCGTTGACCTGGGAAAGCGCTTCGAACAGCGCGCGGGCGTCGAAGCAGTAGAAGCCGGAATTGCACTCGTTGACGGCGGCCTCCTCGGGCGTGGCGTCCTTCTGCTCGACGATGCGCTCGACATGGCCCTCCGCGTCGCGGATGATGCGGCCGTAGCCGGTCGGGTCGTCAAGCTTCATGGTCAGCACCACCACGGCGGCATCGTGCTCGTCGCGCACGGCGGCCAGGCGCGCGATGGTTTCGGGCTTGATGAGGGGGCTGTCGCCGGTGAGCACCACGAGCGAGCCGTCGAAGTCGGCGAGCGCCTCGGCGCACACGAGCACGGCGCCGGCGGTTCCGTCGCGCTTTTCCTGCACGACCACCTGCGTGTCGGCCTCGACGAGCGGGATGACCTGCTCGCGCTCATGCCCCACCACGGTGATGACGCGGCTCGCGCCGGCGGATTTCGCGGCCTCGACAACCCAGCGCACGAGCGGGCGGCCCAAAACCTCGTGGGCGACCTTCGGCTTCTTCGACTTCATACGGGTTCCGGCACCTGCGGCCAGCACGATCGCGGCAGCTTCCATGGCTATCCTTTCGATGGGCAGTAGTACGTAAGGCGAAAGTATACTCCATGGGCCTAAAGCAGGCGCGCGGTCTGCGCAGCTTGCGCACACTGCGGGGCGCGCGCGGGCGGCCGGGCGGCGGTCGCGCGGGAAGAAGGCGCGTTCGTTACGAGACGGCGGCTTCAGGCGGGCTTCCGCCACGCGCCGCGTTGCTAGGAGTCCGCGCGGCGGCCTTCCCGTTCGTGCAGGCGGCGGCTAGCGGCCTTTCGCCTCGCACGCCGCCGGCAACCCCCTAGCGGTCTTCCGCCTCGCGCATGATCTCGCTGGAGTCGAGCGCCGCCTCGCGCGCCGCGGTGGGAAGCGCATCGGCGTCTTCGGCCACTTCCACGAAGGCCACGCCGCGCTTCTGCGCCGCGCGCGCCTGCACGAACAGGAACGTGAAGCCGACGACGCCGGCCACGAGCGACGCCAAAAGGATGCCGAGCTTGGCGGTGGCGATAAGCACCTCATCGGTAAACGCGAGGTTCGCCACGAAGATGGCCATGGTGAAGCCGACACCGCCCAGAATAGACGCGCCGAGCATATGCAGCCAGTTCACGTTCTCGGGCAGGCTGGCCAGCTTGGTTTTCACCACCAGGAAGCTCATGAGCATGATGCCTAAGGGCTTGCCGATCACCAGGCCGAAGAACACGCCGAAGAACACCGGCGAGGCGAACAGCGAGGCCACGTCGAGCCCGGTGAAGCTGACGTCGGCGTTGGTGAGCGCGAACAACGGCAGGATGGCGAAATATACCCACGGATAGAGCACGTGCTCCAGGCGCGTCGCCGGCGGGACCACCTCGCGCGCCACGTGCGAGAGGTGCTCGACCGTCTTCACGTAGCCGGCCTGCCCGAGCACCGGGGTTTCGGGGTTGAAGGCCTCGTGCGCCTCGCGCACCTTCGTTCCTGACCAGGCGGAAAACGTGTGCAGGTTCACGCGCGAGCCGGAGGGAATGGTGAACGCCAAAAGCACGCCGGCGATGGTCGAATGCACGCCGGACATGTATATGCAGTACCACAGCACGCAGCCCACCAAAAGATACGGCGCAAGCGAATAGATGTGCCCGCGGTTCATGGCGATGAGCACGGCAAGCACCACGCCGGCCGCCGCGAGCCATGCAAGCGAGGGCGACTGGCCGTAGAAGATGGCGATGACCAGGATGGCGATGATGTCGTCGGCCACGGCGAGCGTGCTCAAAAACACGCGCACGCCGGCCGGCACGCGATTGCCCAAAAGCGCCAGGATGCCGAGCGCGAAGGCGATGTCGGTCGCCGTGGGCACGCCCCAGGCGCCGGCGGTTTCGGGATTGCCCAGGTTGAACAGCGAATAGATGACGATGGGCGCCGCCACGCCGCCGATGGCGGCCATGATGGGCAGCAGCGCCTGACGAATGTTGGTGAGCTCGCCCACCGTCACCTCGTACTTCACTTCCAAGCCGACGAGCAAAAAGAAGATGGCCATGAGCACGTCGTTGATGATGTGCGCAAGCGACATCTCGGCTTCCCTCGAGCCGAAGCTGACGCCCACATGCGTATGCCAGAATTCCGAAAACGGCTCGTAGGCCGCGGTGTTGGCCACGATGAGCGCGACCACCGCCGCGAGCAGCATGACGCCGGCGGCGCGAGTGGAGGAATGGGTGAACTGGATGAGCTTCTGATAACGGCTTTGATGGCCTTGAACCTCGGAGATGTAGATGCGGCTGTCGGACATGTCCCTGCTTTCTAGTCGGTGATTGCGCATGCGCGCAAATCGTCGGCTGTTCGCGCGCCCGCAAGGCAATTGTTCGGGCGCACAAAACAAGTTTGCGACAGTCTACCAGAGCCGTTTTGGCCACGCCCGGAGACGTGGTCCGAGCGTTTTCAAATCGTTTCCGAAAGTAGGGAAAATCGCCGGTAAAAACCGCGCAAAGTGCGCTATGCTTGTCTCAACGGTTCGACGAAAGGAGTTGGCCAGCCCCGCAACTCGCAATAGCCTTTACGGCTTTGAGCAGGCCTTTTTCCGAGTCGAACTTTTTTGTCCCCACGAGGAGAGGTGGTTATCATGACCATTACCGTCACCGGACGCAAAATGCCCGTCACCGAAGCTTTGCGCGACTACGCCGAGGAGAAGATCGGCAACTCCATGAAGGTCATGGACATCAACCCGCTCGACGCCGAAGTCGTTCTGCAGATGGAAAAGAACCCCGCGAATGCCCTGCCGGCAATCTGCGAGGTCACGCTTCGTACCAAGGGCCATATCGTGCGCGTGGAGGAAGCCGAAGAGGACATGTACGCCGCCATCGACGTGGCCGCCGCGAAGGTGCTGCGCCAGCTGCGCAAGTTCAAGACCCGCGTGCTCGACCGCAAGGTGCGCGAGGACGCCGTGGCTCCCGTCGGCGAGTTCGATCCCGACAGCCTCATGGCCGAGCTTTCCGCCGATGACGAGGTCGTCCGCGTGAAGGAAATCGAGTTCCAGCCGCTGACCGAAGAGGAAGCGCTCGTGCAGATCGACCTGCTCGGCCACGACTTCTTCGCCTACACCGACCGCGACACCAATATGGTCAACGTGTTGTACCGCCGCACCGACGGTGGCTACGGTCTGCTGAAGCAGAAGGACTAACGCCCTACCCGAACAGGGAATATGCGAAATGAAGGCAAGCCGGTCCGCACGCGGGCCGGCTTGTTGTTTTGTGGTACCATACCCCCATTGCAACCTATTGAAAGGAACGCCGACATGGCTACCATCGACACCGTCAAGGAAGTCCTGGAAGAGAACCTCGACATCGACCCCGAAACCGTCAACGACGACTCCACCTTCGACTCCCTGGGCATCGACTCGCTCGACATGGTCGAGCTCATCTGCGACCTCGAGGAGAAGTGTGACGTCGACTTCGGCGAGCCGGAAGGCCTCGAGACCGTCGGCGATCTGGTGGAGTACATCGATTCGCTGTAAGTTGGCGTCGCGCTTCGCGCTCCCAACCGCAGGCCGAACTTGCGTTCGACCTTGCGAAGCACCAGACGGGAGCCGAGATGCTAACAGCAAGATATCAAGGGTCGAGCATTGCTCGGCCCTTTTTTTCGAGCGCGATCATGCCCCGACTCATGACACAGCTTTGACTTTCTTTCCAGCTCGCATTCGAAAAGCAGTGTCGCGCCTGAGGGGGAAATCATCACATGCCGACAACCACGAAGCCGGAACCAGATGAGAACAATAATCTGCCAACGTCTCTAAATCCCGAGCTGCTGCCTAAGGTCTTCGGCCGTGATCACATGCAGATCGTCGCTGTATTTCCCGAGCAATCCTTCGATATCTTCTCTCATGGTTCTGACGGTATCAGCCGGCAAGGCGACCTCGAGTAGCTTCAGCATGGTCGCGTAATCGTCGTTTCCAACCTTTGCGCAATAGAAGCGCTCGTCGTGCGCGCACAGGTTCCTGAAATGCATGAGGACGTCGTAAGCTCTCAAGACCTCGTGCGGGGTAATCCTCTTGTCGCCCTTCGTCCTGAACGTGGTCTCAAACAAATGCTTGCACACGGAGTTCTGATCGCCCCTCTTCATGAGCTGGTAAAAATGAGACATGTTGCCGAAGGTCAGATCGTTGGAAAGGACCCAGAGGGGAACCTCGCCATATACAGCCATGTAATGGGCGGTGAAGGGGCGGCTCGAGGCGTTGATCACAAGCTTTCTGTTAAGATCCCCATCAGCGCGTTCAGATTCCTGGAATGCAGAGCCACCTTGTTCCCCTTGAAGGCCTTGGGCGTCAGCATATCCTTCGCCGTGCAGAACGACGAGCGGTCGAGGTAATCGGAGCAGGTCGGATGGCTTTCGCAGAATGCGTACACGGTGGCCGTCTTGAGCGCCGCCTCGGCCCGAATCAGGTAGCTGAACGTGATTTGGCGGAGCTTCCGGTCGAACTCGAACAGACTGTAAAGCCACTCGAATTTCGTTCCCTCCAGGTAAACGTCGTCTGCACTCGACTGCATGGCCTGCTTATCGAGGAAGGGATCCTTGTAACCATTGACAACGGAATAATAGTTCTCACGGAGAAGTACGGCAGCAGCCCCTTCGCCGACCGCCATCCCCCTGGACTCGAGGATGTCTATCTGCTCGGCTATGGTCTTGAACTCCTTCAACTGCCCTCCCGAGAAAATCAGAGGGCCGCTGGTTTCCCAACGACCCTCCTTTGTCCCTGCCTCACGTAGAGTCCACAAGGACTGCTTCACTGTCGCTATTCTAGCTCACATTCATTCCGTAGTCGATGCTAATTCAGCAAAAGGTCAGTGACCGGCTGGGGCGGATGGCGCGAC